>DASZLD010000069.1:0-7353 GCA_035552655.1 Acidimicrobiales bacterium | reverse complement strand
GTTGGCTGCGGTGGCCCTGGCCGACCTGTCACTGCACGTTGACCGTGGGGGCCTGCTCGTCGCCGGAACGGCCGTCTTCGCCCTTCTGGCCATCACCGCCAACGGGCCGCTGGGCCTGGTGCGGGTGGTTCCCCGCCGTCTTCACGTCTATGCCGTGTGCGTGGTGGCCGTCGTCTTCGCCCTGGCGCCCATCCTCCCCCAAATCAGGCCGGACGCCTCGGGCATCATCATCATCGAGTTCGGAGCAGTGGGACTCTTCCGGCTGGCCACGCTGACCAGCACCGTCGTGACCGTTCGGGCGCCCCGAGGAGCGGCTCGGGCCGCCCCCGCCACCAACCAACCAGCCACCAACCAACCAGCCACCAACCAACCAGCCACCAACCAACCAGCCACCGGCCAACCGGCCACCGGCCAACCGGCCACCGGCCAACCGGCCAACCGGCCACCGGCCACCGGCCAACCGGGCGTTCCGACGTCGGCGCTGGGGGCGGCATCGGCAACGGGATCCACTTCGGCCCCCGACCCGAGCACCGGAGCGGGGGCTGCGCCCCGATCAGCCACCGAAAAGGTGTCCTCGACCGAGACCGCCGGCCGCTGGATCGGCCGGCAAGCCAGTGCCGCGGCCCAACACGCCGGTATCGCGGCCGAAGCGGCAGCCCTGACAGCCGAGAAGCATGCCCCGGCGGCCCGGGCCCAGGCCGGGCGGGCGGTGCGGTCGGCCGGACGCCTGACCGGTCGCCTGACCCGGTCCGTGTCCTCGAACCCATCTGGATCCGCCGGCCCATCTGGTCCCACTCCGACGGCCGATGAACCCTCGGAAACCACCGACATCCAGGGTCCCGAGGATCCGAAGTAGGCAGCAGGATCAGCGGGTCGCCCGTCCCGGCCCTCGAGCTGGGGGACCCCAGGCAGGAGCACCCATCTGACCAGGGATAACGCTGCTCCGGCAACAAGTCTGTTCTGAACTTCTAATTACGGGCCGACCTTCGCTAGTGTCGTCGCCGTGAACGCCACGCCGACCGGTTCGACCGACCCGTCTCCGAGCCAGGACAACCTGACTGCCGATACCGTGCCCGGGCGTGGCGCCAACGGGGCTGCTCCTTCGACCCGTCGCCGCTGGAAGCGCAAGCCCCTCGTCGCCGTCGGGCTCCTGGGCGGCGCCATGCTGCTCGGCGGTTGCGACTTCTATCCCACCTACTGGGCCGACCGGGGTGCCACCAAGCAGGGGCAGGACATCTTCAAGATCTACTCGGGGATGATGACCACGGGGATCATCGTGGCCGTCATCGTGAGCCTCCTGATCACGTGGAGCATCGTCCGCTACCGGCGGCGGTCGGACGAGATGCCCCGCCAGTTCCACGAGCACATCGGGATCGAGATGACCTACACCATCATCCCGGTCATCATCGTGGCCGTCCTCTTCTACTTCACCGTGCTCTCGGAGAACAACGTCGATTCCACCGTCCCAGCCAGCGTCACCTCGGCCCAGGGCAAGCCGGTGGTCGACATCACGGTCACCGCCTTTCAGTGGGGCTGGCGCTTCGACTACCCCAACCTGGGCGTGGGCGTGGCCGGCGAGCTGACCAACGGCCCGAACGACCATGGTCCCCAGATGGTCGTGCCCGAGGGCGAGACGGTACAGATCACCCTGGTCTCCAACGACACCATTCACGGGTTCTACGTGCGGGACTTCAACTTCAGCCGTTACGCCCAACCGGGCGTGACCAACGTCTTCGACCTGAACGTCGTTCGCCTGGGCACCTTCGACGGCCAGTGCACGCAGTTCTGCGGGCTGTACCACACCGACATGCTGTTCAGCGTGAAGTCGGTCACTCCTGACCAGTTCCGCCAATGGGCCTCGACCCAGGTGGCGGAGGGGAACACCATCCAGTCATCCGGCTCAGGCGCCCAGAACACGGCGCCGAGCTCATCTCCCAACCAAATCGGTTGCGGCCAGGGCAATTGCCCGGCAGGAACGGCGGGAGCCGCGCCTTCGTCCCCGAGCTCTACGGCAAAGGCGGCAGCATGACCCTTCTCGCTGAACGCCCCGGCATCATCGGTCCCGACGAGCCCGATGATCATGGTCCCGACGACCTCCATCACGAGCACCACGAGGGTCCGACGGGCATTCTCAAGTGGCTGACGTCGACCGATCACAAGGTCATCGGCAAGAGCTACATGATCACCTCGCTGATCCTCTTCTTCGTGGCCGGGTTGATGGCCATGGTCATCCGGGGCCAGCTCCTGCAGCCGTCAGGCCTGGGCATCTCCTTCCAGACCTACAACCAGTTGTTCACCATGCACGGCAGCCTGATGATGTACCTGTTCGCCGGGCCCTTCGCCTTCGGCGGCCTGGCCAACTACATCCTCCCCCTCCAGGTGGGCGCGCCGGACATGGCCTTCCCCCGCCTGAACGCCCTCTCGTACTGGCTGTACCTCAGCGGATCCATCACCATGCTCTCGGGCTTCCTGGTTGCCGGCGGGGCGGCCAGCTTCGGCTGGGTGTCCTACGCCCCGTTGTCCAATGCCACCAACACGCCGGGGGCCGGGGCCGACCTGTGGCTGATGGCGCTGGCCCTGACCGGGTTCTCGGCCATCTTCACCGGCGTGAACCTGGTGGCCACCGTGTTCTACCTGCGCGCCCCGGGGATGACCATGTTCCGGGTGCCCATCTTCTCGTGGAACATGATGGTGACCGGCATCCTGATCCTCATCGCCTTCCCGGTGCTGTTCGCGGCGGTGGTGATGCTCTTCTGCGACAGACACTTCGGCACCCACATATTCACCGTCCAGGGCGGTGGTTCACCTGTGCTCTGGCAACACCTGTTCTGGTTCTTCGGGCACCCGGAGGTGTACATCCTGGCCTTGCCCTACTTCGGGATCGTGACCGACATCTTCCCCGTCTTCTCCCGGAAGCCCCTGTTCGGCTACCGGGGCATGGTCTTCGCCACCATGTCCATCGCCGCCCTGTCCACCGGCGTGTGGGCCCACCACATGTTCACCACCGGTGTGGTGCTCCTGCCCTTCTTCTCCCTTCTGTCCTACCTGATCGCCGTGCCCACGGGCATCAAGTTCTTCAACTGGATCGGCACCATGTGGGGGGGCCAGCTCAGCTTCAAGTCACCCATGCTGTTCAGCGTGGGCTTCCTCTTCGTCTTCTTGATCGGTGGTGTGACCGGCGTCTTGCTCGCCTCGCCACCGGTGGACTTCCAGGTCCACGACACCTACTTCGTGGTGGCCCACTTCCACAATGTGTTGGTGGGGACAGCTGTCTTCGCCGGCTTCGCCGGGTTCTACTTCTGGTACCCGAAGATGTTCGGTCGCATGCTGCGGGAGAGCCTGGCCAAGTGGCACTTCTGGTTCTTGTTCGTCGGGTTCTGGTTGGCGTTCATGCCCCAGTACGTCCTGGGCCTCCACGGCATGCCCCGGCGGATCGCCGACTACGCCCCCGACACCGGCTGGGGCACGCTCAACCTGTTGTCCACCATCGGCGCGTTCACCATCGGGTGCTCGTTCCTGTTCTTCCTGGCCAACGTGTTCGTGTCCTGGCGCAAGCCCGTGCCGTCGGGTTCCAACCCGTGGGACGCGCACGCCCTCGAATGGTTCACCACGTCGCCACCGCCCCATCACAACTACACCCATCTGCCCACCATCCGCTCGGAACGCCCGACCTGGGACTACAACCATCCCGATCACCCGACGACGCCGAACAAACATCAGCAGCGCAAGATCGACGCTCAGAAGAAAGAGCAAGAAAAAGAGACTGCAGGGGTTGGCTCATGAGAATAGAAGCGATATTCATGCTGGGCATCGGCGTCTTCTTCGGCATCGTCGGGATCGTCTACTGGTTCACCAGCTACGAGGATGCGGGGTTCCTGATGCTCATCGGGACGACCGGACTCGGCCTGCTGCCCGGCCTTTATTACTACTGGTGGTCCCGGCACATGAAGGTGCGGCCCGAGGACGATCCCAATGCCACCGTCGAGGACAGTGCCGGCATCGTCGACTCGTTCCCCAACTCGAGCATCTGGCCCTTCATCTTGGGCATGGGCGCCTTCATGGTGGCCCTGTCCTTCGTCTTCGGCATCTGGCTCGTCCCCATCGCCGCCGCCCTGCTCATCTCGGGGCTCATCGGGGCGACGGTGGAGAGCCGACGGGGCGGGGCTGTCTAGCCTGAGGGCCTACGGCTTGGCGTTCAGCTCGGCCCGCAGCTGCCGGGCGGCGGTGACCATGCGGCCCAGGGCGGGCAGGACCTCCTCGTAGCGCCGGGTCTTGAGCCCGCAGTCGGGGTTCACCCACAGCCGTTCGGCTCCCAGCGTCTCGACCGCTTGTCCCACCAGGGCAACGAGATGGTCCAGTTCGGGCACCGCGGGCGAGTGCACGTCGAACACACCTGGTCCCACCCCGCCCCGGTAGCGGGCATCCACCAGGTCGCCCAGGAGGCCCATGCCCGCTCGGGCCGCCTCCAGGGAGACGACATCGATGTCCAGGTCGGCCAAGGCGTCCACGATGTCCCCCAGCTGGGCGTAACACATGTGGGTGTGCACCTGGGTGGCCGGCCCCGCCGCCGAGGTCACCAGCCGGAAGGCTCGCGTGGCCCAGGCCAGATAGCCGGGCCGGTCGGCCCGTCGCAACGGGAGTCCCTCTCGCAGGGCGGGCTCGTCGACCTGGATCACGCCGGTGCCGGCGGCCTGCAGGTCCACCAGCTCGTCCCCGATGGCCAGGGCCAGCTGGACGGTCGTCGCCGCCTGGGACTGGTCGTCGCGCACGAATGACCAGCGCAGCATGGTGACCGGCCCGGTCAGCATGCCCTTCACCGGTCGCGTGGTCCGGGACTGGGCGTACGCCGTCCATTGGAGCGTCATCGGTGCCGGCCGCGACACGTCCCCGAAGAGCACAGGGGGCCGCACGCAGCGCGAACCGTAGGACTGGACCCAGCCCTCGGCGGGCAGCACGAAGCCGGTCAGCTGGTCGGCGAAGTAGCGGACCATGTCATCTCGCTCGGGCTCGCCATGGACGAGCACGTCCAACCCCACCTCCTCCTGGAGGGCCACCACCCGGTCGATCTCGTGTTCGAGGGAGCGGCGGTACTGGTCATCGTCGAGCCGCCCCGCCCGCCACGCCGCCCGCTCGGTCCGCAGGTCGGGTGTCTGGGGGAAGGACCCGATGGTGGTGGTGGGGAGGAGGGGAAGGGCCAGCGCCTCCTGCTGGGCTCGGGCTCGCTGCGGATACGGGGTGGAGCGGCGGGGATCGGCATCGCCCAGGGCCGCCACCCGTTGGCGGACGGCGGGGTCGACCGCCCGCGTCGACTCCCGCCGGGCCTGGAGGACCGCCCGGTTGGCCTCGATGGCCTCATCGGCCTCATCCGCGCTGGAGCGCCCCTGGCCGGTGGCCCGGGCCAGGACGGCCAGCTCCGCCAGCTTCTCGTGGGCAAAGGACAACCAGGGCCGGACGTCGGGGTCCAGGGACTCCTCGGCCCCGAGCGTGAGGGGCACGTGCAGGAGCGAGCAGGACGTGGACACGACGGTCTCTTCGGCCAGCCCCTGGAGCCGGTCGAGCTGGGCCAGCGTGGCCTCCAAGTCGTTGGCCCAGACGTTGCGGCCGTCGACCACACCGGCGAAGAGCACCTTGTCCGGAAGGCCGCCGACTGCTCCGAGCAGGTCGAGGTTCTCGGCGCCCAGGCAGAAGTCGAGGCCCACCCCCTCGACGGGCAGGTCCCGCAGCACAGGCATGGCCTCGCCCACATGCCCGAAGTAGGTGGAGACGGCGATGGCGGGCCGGTCCCCGCTCTCCGACAGCCGGCGGTAGGCCCGCTCCAGCGCACCCAGCTCCTCGGCACTGCGCTCCTCGACCAGGGATGGCTCATCGAACCGTACCCATTGGACGCCGCGCCGCTGGAGCTCGGCCAGCACCTCGACGTAGGTGTCGACCAACGGGTCGAGGAGGTCGAGGACATCGAAGCCCGCAGGCCGGGGCGAGCTGCGCAGCAGGAAGGTCAGCGGGCCCAGTAGGGCGGGCATGGTGGGAATTCCCTGGTCAGAGGACTCGGCCAGCTCGGCGACCACCTTGGCCACCTCGGCCCGGAATGCGGTGCCCGGTCCGATCTCGGGGACCAGATGGTGGTAGTTGGTGTCGAACCACTTGGTCAGCTCGAGCGGGACCACGGGGCCCCCGTCGGCCTCACCGCCCCGGGCCAGGGCGAAGTACGGCTCCAGGCTGGGCCGGTCAAGGCCGGGCCGCTCGTCGCCGGGTCGGTCATCCCCGGGCCGCACGTCGCCGGGTCGGTCGTCGCCGGGTCGAAACCACGGCGGCACCGCGCCGACCAGGACGGCGGCATCGAGGACATGGTCGTAGAGGGAGAAGTCGTTGGACGGCACGAAGTCGATGCCGGCGGCCACCATGGTCTGCCAGTTCTGGCGCCGGATGGATGCCGCCGTCTCCTCCAGCTGCTCAGCGGCCACCCGGCCGGCCCAGAAGCCCTCGAGGGCCCGCTTCAGCGCCCGACCGGGACCGATCCGAGGCATGCCGTGCACAGCAGTTCTCATCCCACCTCCTCGCCACCCAGATCATGTCGCACTGAGCGACCCTGGGGCCGACGGGCGGACCCTTCGATCAGCCGGTGGCCAGGGCTCAGCGCATGACCCGGCGCACGCCGGCCGCCGTCTCCAGCTCTTCGGGGGTCATGTTGATGTACGTGGGTACCGGGATGGGATCGAGCTCGTGGGCGCCGTCGCCCGGCCGGGGCTCGGTCGGGGTCGTGCTGTAGGCACCCGTCGCCGACCGGTTGACGACCATGGCTCGCTTGCGCTTGCCGATGCCCTCGGCCGCCCGCATCTCGTTGCAGATCCGGAAGGTGACGAAGTAGGTGATGATCGGAATGACGAAGACGATGACCCGGAACGTCCACAGCACGGTGTTCAGCGACACGTTGAAGAAGTTGGCCATCACGTCGGTCGACGAGGCGCAGAACAGCATGAAGTAGAACATCAGCATGGCGGCGCCGAACGCCGTCCGCTTGGGGCGGTCCCGCGGCCGATCGAGCAGCTCGTGGTGGGCCAGGTCCTTGGTGTACCGCTTTTCGATGTGGGGCCAGGCGTAGAAGAAGTTGAAGGTCAGTCCGGCGAACACCACCGCAGGCAGGAAGATCTCGAGGGGAAGGGTGTGCCCCCAGCCCACCCATTCCCAACTGGGCATGATGCGCAACGCCCCGTCGAGCCAGCCCATGTACCAGTCGGGCTGCACGGCATAGGAGATCTGGTACGGCTCGTACTGGCCGAACTGCCAGATCGGGTTGATTTGGGCGAACCCTCCCAATAACAACAACACCGCGCTGGTCATGAACATGAAGCCGGT
>DASZLD010000068.1:0-7650 GCA_035552655.1 Acidimicrobiales bacterium | reverse complement strand
TGCGTTCGTTCGTCCGCAGCATCCTGGCGCCGTCCAACCCGCGTTTCCTGGCCGACCTCGGTCGGCTGCTCCAAGAGATCGGACCGGCCGCCTCGGTCAATTCACTCGCGCTCACCGTGCTCAAGTGCACCGTTCCCGGAGTTCCCGATGTGTACCAGGGAACCGAATTGTGGTCGCACTCGCTGGTGGACCCGGACAATCGACGCCCGGTCGACTTCGATCGCCGTGCCCGCCTGCTCCGCGTCATCGACCGGACCGGCGATGGCCGAGCGCACGCGGCCGAGCTCTTGGCCTCCTGGGGCGACGGGCGTTTGAAGCAGATGGTGATCGAGCGACTGCTCCGGTACCGGCGGGACCACCCCCAGCTGTTCGATCACGGCTCGTACGTGGCCCTCGATGTCCGCGGCCCCCTGGCGAGCCATGTGGTGGCCTTTGCCCGACAGCGGCGATGGGACTGGGTCATCGTCGTGGTGCCCCGCCTCCCGCTCACCGTCGCTGGAGCCGGCCACATGCCGGTGGGTCCCGACCTGTGGCGGGGCACCTCGGTAGTGCCACCCGAGCGGTCGCCCCGTGACCTGGTCGACGTGCTCACCGGTACCGAGGTGTCCCGCCGTCGTGGACGCTTGGCTGTGGGCGACCTGTTCTCCACGCTCCCGTTGTCGGTACTGGTCGCTTCCTGAGCGACCGTCTCGGGGGATAGAGCGACGGGGTGGGGCCACAGTCTCTACAGTGGGCCACTGCGGGCGTGCTCGTCACGATCTGTCCCACCCGCTCACCAAGGAGGCCTTGATGGCCGTTCACCGCAGCGAGTCAATAAAGGACGAAGCCATGGCCGACTCGGCCATCGATCCCATGTTTGCCCGGTCCAACGAATGTGGGCTGGTGGCCACCACGGCCATGCCTCCTGAGGCCATGCGCGCTGACACCGCACTCCAACTGGTGCGGGACGAGCTCCTACTCGACGGCCTGTCCCGGCTCAACCTGGCCACTTTCGTGACCACCTGGATGGAGCCCGAGGCCAAAGAGCTGATGGCCGACACGTTCGACAAGAACATGATCGACAAGGACGAGTACCCGCGGACGGCCGAGCTCGAGCGACGCTGCGTGAACATGATCAGTGGTCTGTGGAACACCGATGAACAAGGTGGGGCCACCGGCACCTCGACTACCGGATCGAGCGAGGCGTCGATGCTCGGCGGTATGGCCCTCAAGTGGCGGTGGCGCCAGCGCATGGAGAAGGCGGGCAAGCCGACGAACAAGCCCAACATGGTGATGGGGGCCAACGTCCAAGTGTGCTGGGAGAAGTTCTGCCGCTACTGGGAGGTCGAGCCTCGCATGGTGCCCCTGGAGGGGAACCGCTTCCACCTCACCGGCGACGAGGTGGCCAAGTATTGCGACGAGAACACCATCGGGGTGGTGGCCATCCTGGGCTCCACCTTTGACGGCAGTTACGAGCCGATCAAGGAGATCTGCGCGGCGCTGGACCGGTTCCAGGCTGACAAGGGGATCGACGTCCCCGTCCACGTCGATGCCGCCTCGGGCGGCTTCATCGCCCCCTTCCTCGACCCCGAGCTGGAGTGGGACTTCCGGCTGCCCCGGGTGCAATCGATCAACGCCTCCGGGCACAAGTACGGGCTGGTCTACCCGGGCGTGGGCTGGGTGGTGTGGCGGAGTGCCGAGGCCCTGCCCGAGGATCTGGTCTTCCGGGTCAACTACCTCGGTGGGGACATGCCCACGTTCGCCCTCAACTTCTCTCGACCGGGCAACCAGGTGGTGACCCAGTACTACAACTTCATCCGCCTCGGGTTCGAGGGCTACCGGGAGATCCAGCAGGCCTGCCGGGACGTGGCCATGCGCTTGGCCCAGATGGTGGGGGAGATGGGCCCGTTCTGGCTCCTGACCGACGGCAGCGAGCTGCCCGTGTTCGCCTTCGCCCTGAACGACGATGTTACCGGCTACGACGTCTTCCACGTGTCCAAGGAGATGCGGTCCAAGGGGTGGCTGGTGCCGGCGTACACCTTCCCGGAGAACCGACAGGATCTCAGCGTCCTGCGGGTGGTCGGTCGGAACGGCTTCAGTCATGACCTGGCCGACCTCTTCCTGTCTGACCTGGCCGACGCGGTGAAGTACCTGTCATCGCTCAGTGCCCCGCTGCCGCCCGAGCGGGAGGGCTATCACCACTGAGGATCGCTCCGGCCCGGGGCGTGTGGGACGGGCCCGACGAGGGTAGGTGACGGGCGACACCGAACCGCACTCGGGAGAGGGAGAGAGAGCCATGGCTGATCCAAAGGACCAGGTCGACCGGGATCCACAGGACAACCAGTTCGGAAAGGCCGCGGCCGAGGATCAGGAGCTGGCCGACGAGCTCGAGGACGAGGGTGCGTCCGACGACGAGCTTCCCGACCCGCCGACCGATCCTCCGCGGGCCGGCGACAAGGCCCGACCGGTCTGACCCCGCGGGCCGTCAATCCTCGGCGGGGAGCGGGGCGGGGCCGACGGCCGCGGCCAGAACCCCGGCATTGGGAACGTTGAGCGGTCCGTCCTCCAGCTCGAGCACGACGTAGGTCAACGTCACGTTGGCCACCAGTCCCACCAGTTCGCCTCCGAGCGAGCCGGACTTGATCCGGACGCGCTGGCCCACGGAGAACGGATGGGCCATCAACAGGACCACGCCGGCGAAGACGTTGGCCAGGGTCTGCTGGAGGGCGATGCCCAGTACCACACCGACGATGGCTCCCCCGAGCAGCAGGTGCTGCACCGAGACACCCAAGAGGTCCAGGGTCAGAATCAATACCAGGATGTACCCGGCCACCGAGATGGTCATCTCGACCGCCGAACCAGCTGACCGACCTCCTCGTGAGCGGGTGGCCTTCCCCAATTCTCCGGCCAGCGAACGAAGGGCGAGGACCGCGGCCACCACGAAGGCGACGGTGCCGGCCAGGGCGATGATCTTGTGCTGCGTACTGTGCCCGTGGACGTTGCCGAACCCGGCCACGAAAGACAGGGCGGCGATGGCCACCGCCGATGCGACGGCTGCGTTGCGAAATTTCGGTCGGTAGCCGGGCTGCCGTCTGGGCCGATCGGGATCCTTGCCGGCGACGCGCCGTACGCCGTTCCACAGTGTTTGGGCCATGCGTTCCTCCCTGGAGACGGGCTAGAGGGCAGATGCTCGGTGGTCAGGCGGAGCGCCACACCGGGAGGCCACCGGGACCGCTGCTCGTCATCAGCGCATCCGGCTCGCTCGTTCCCGGGCACCCACCATGCGGGGGCCCCGTCGGGGCTTTCGCGCAATTACCCTCAGGACCGCCGGGCCAAACGATCACGAGCGGTGGTCAGGAACGCACCAGACGGGCGATGGCGTCGACGGCCTCGGTGATCTTCTCCTGGGCCCCGGGTCCGCCGGCCTCGACCGCCTCGCTCACGCAGGACCCCAGATGGTCGCCCATCAGCTCGATGGCCACGGCCTGGAGGGCTTTGGTCACCGCCGAGACCTGCGTGAGGACGTCGATGCAGTAGCGGTCGTCCTCGATCATCTGTTGAATGCCGCGGACTTGACCCTCGATGCGTCGCAGGCGCTTGGCCACCTGGTCCTTGTGATCCGTGTACCCCGGCATCCGTGCCTCCTTGTCTATACCCCTATGGGGTATGATACACTTGCGTCCGTGTTCGTACGGCAACCCGCAGTCAGGCCCACACCCGCGGCCCGCCAGCCGTCGTGAGAGCGCTCCACGCCATCGGCCATGCGCTGTCGCTGACCGGCGCCATGACCTGGCAGATCACCTGGTCGCTGTTGCTGGGCTTCACCCTCTCGGCCATCGTCCAAGCGCTGGTGCGCAGGACAACGGTGGAACGGCTCCTGGGCAGTGATTCGCCCAAGGCGCTCATCTCGGCCACGGCCTTCGGGGTGGCCAGCTCCTCCTGTTCCTACGCAGCCGTGGCCATGGCCCGAAGCCTGTTCCGCAAGGGGGCCAACTTCACCGCGGTCATGGTCTTCGAGATCGCTTCGACCAACCTGGTCATCGAGCTGGGGATCATCATGGCCCTCCTGCTCGGCTGGCAGTTCACGGTGGCCGAGTTCGTCGGCGGCCCGATGATGATCATCTTCATCGCCGTCCTGTTCCGCCTGGTCCTGCGCCAACGGTTGGTGACCGAGGCGCGGATCCAGGCCGATCGCGGACTGACCGGGTCCATGGAGGGCCACGCGGCCATGGACATGAGCGTGCAGGCCGAGGGCAGCCTGTGGTCGCGACTGTTCTCGTCCGAGGGGCGGACGGCGGTGTCCCATGTGTTCGTCATGGAGTGGTTGGCCGTGCTGCGAGACATCGTGATCGGACTGGTGGTGGCCGGTGCTCTGGCCGCCTGGGTTCCGGACAGTTTCTGGCGTCACCTGTTCTTCACCGGGCACCCGTTGGTGGCCAAGATCTGGGGCCCGCTCATCGGTCCGATCATCTCCATCGTGTCGTTCGTCTGCTCCATCGGGAACGTTCCCCTGGCCGCCGTGCTGTGGAACGGAGGGATCAGTTTCGGTGGGGTCGTCAGCTTCATCTTTGCCGACTTGCTGATCCTTCCCATTCTGGTCATCTACCGGAAGTACTACGGGACGAAGATGATGCTTGTCATCCTGGGCTCGTTCTATCTGACCATGGTGGTGGCCGGGTACCTGGTCGAGCTGATCTTCGGCGCCGCCGGGCTGGTTCCCGCCACCCGCAACGCCACCGTGCTCACCGCCGCCATCAGCTGGAACTACACCACCTACCTGAACATCGCCGCCATCGCCCTCACCCTGGCCTTGGTCTGGCGTTTTTTCCGTACCGATGGGCGCATGATGCTCAAGATGATGGGCGGTCCTCCGGCGCCCTCCACCACCGGGACCAGTAGTTGATTCCCGGACCGATGGAGCGGTACTTCAAGGCCCAGCCGGTACGCTGACGGGCGCGATGAGCGACCAGCTTGCCTTCGACCCAGCATCGGTCGACACCTTCCGGATCATCGATTGGGACTACGACCCCGTCGCCCGTCTGGTCACCCTCCGGTACGCCTTCGACGACCGGGAGCACTTTGTCGAGACCATCGAGTTCCTGACCGAGCCCACAGGCCAGGGCGAGGGATTCGATGCCGATGGATTTGCCCGAGCCATCGACCACCTCCATATCGCCGCCGGAGTGAGCTACTTCAAAGCAGCGGCACCGACGACGGTGACCATCGAACGGGCTGCGCTCACCCCGGCCGAGCTCCGATTCCATGGCCTCCTCTACGACGACGGCCTTCGAGAGTTTGCCGTCACCAACGGCCGGGCCGTGCCCGTCGACGTCGCCCTCCGGGCCCAGACGGCCGGCGCCACGCCGGCCGCCCCCAGGCCGCGTGCAGTCCGGTCGGACGGCGGCCCGCCCTCGCTGCTGGTGCCCATCGGCGGGGGCAAGGATTCCATGGTGCTCATCGAGGCCGTCCGTTCAATGGGGCCCCGGCTGTTCTCTGTCAACCCCCACCCGCTGGTCACCGAGCTGGCCGCCCTCGCCGGCCTGGAGCTCATCGAGGTACGCCGTCGCCTGTCCCCGAACCTCGGCGGCCTGAACGGTCGTGGCGCCCTCAACGGGCATGTCCCCATCACCGCCATCGTCTCGTTGATCGCCGTGGCCGGGAGCTTCCTGTACGGCTACGACGTCATCGCCATGGCTATCGAACGCTCGGCCAGTGAGGAGACGTCGATGGTCGACGGCGTGGCCGTCAACCACCAGTTCTCCAAGAGCTATCCCTTCGAGCTGGCCCTACGGGAGCTGGTCACCGGCAGCATCGATCCCGGCCTGACCTACGGCTCTGCTCTCCGTCCTTATTCGGAGCTGGCCATCTCCCGTTCGTTCGCCCCGCTCACCCGGTACCACGGTACGTTCTGCAGCTGTAATACGGCCTTCCGAACCGCGGCCGCCGTCGGAGACCGCTGGTGCGGCCACTGCCCCAAGTGCCGGTTCGTCGGCCTGATGCTGGCGCCGTTTCTGGATCGCGCCGCACTGACCGCCATCATCGGCCGGGACATGTTCGCCGACCCTGGTCAGATCGACGGCTTCCGCGCCCTGATGAGCACGGACGACAAACCTTTCGAGTGCGTGGGGGAGCGACGCGAGTCGGCCGTCGCCATCCGGCTGCTGGGCCGACGACCCGAATGGGCCGAGTCCCCGGTCATTGCCGCCCTGGCTCCCATGGCCGAGTCGCTGACCTCGGATCAGGATGTCGAGGACCTCTTCGCTCCGGACCGAACCGTGGGCATGGGCGTGGGCAACGTCGAGGGGCTGGTGGCCCGGCTCATCGAGGCCCCCCTGTCTCCCACGGTCCCGAGCACGTCGTGAAACTGGAGTCGCTCGTTTCCCAGCGGGTGGCCATTTGGGGCATGGGCGAAGAGGGCACCGCCTTTGCCCGGTTGCTCAGGGAACGAGGGGCGTCACCCGTCCTGGTCGACGACGACCCGGTGGGGGCGGCCCGCCGCCTCCCGGCCGTCACCGGAACACCTCCGGTCATCCACCCTCCCGATGCCTCGGTGTTGGGCGCAGTCGAGACCATCGTCCGGTCGCCCGGGGTGAGCCGGTACCGGCCCGAGCTGGTCGAGGCGGCCGGCGGTGGGGTGGTGGTGACCACACCCCTGGCCGTCTGGCTCGAGGACTTCCACCACGCGCCGATCCTGGCCGTGACCGGGACCAAGGGGAAGAGCACCACGGCCACGCTGGCGGCGCGGATCCTCGAGCACGGTGGGGCTCGCGTCGCCCTGGTGGGGAACATCGGCGTGCCGGTCACCGACCTCTACGGTGACGGTGACTTCGACGCCTTCGTGGTCGAGGTCTCGTCGTATCAAGCAGCCGACGTCACCGTGTCCCCGTCGGTCTCCGTGCTGACCAGCCTGGCTCCCGACCACCTGGATTGGCACGGCGGGGTGGAGGCCTACTACCGGGACAAACTGCGGCTGCTATCGGCGGGCCCGCTCGGATTGTTGGCCGTGAACGCGGCCAGTGCGGAGGCCGTGCGCCGTACCGCCGACCATCCCGGCCGCATCCTCTACGGAGCCCAGGGTCGGGTGCGGGCCGAGTCGGGATGGATCAGCGTCGACGGGGAGCAGCTGGCGGAGTACTCGGGCCTGCGGGCGCCGGGAGCCCACAACGTGGCCAACCTGTGCGGGGCCATCGCCGGCGTCCTGTTGCTCAACGGCTCTCCACCACCGGCCGCGGCGCTGGCCACCGCCATCGCCGGGTTCGACGGCCTGCCCTCCCGATGTCAGTCGATCGGGACCTGGGACGGCATCGAGTTCGTCGACGATGCCCTGGCCAGCAATCCGTTTGCCACCGCTGCTTCGCTGGCGTCGTACGACGATCGCCCCATGACCCTCATCCTGGGCGGCGCCGACCGGGGCGTGGACTTCACTCCCCTGGCCGAAGCGGTGGCCACGCGGGTGCCCGTCCCCACCATCGTGGTCATTCTTCCCGATCGCCAGCGCATCGCTGCCAGCCTGGATCGAGCGGGACGCCGGCACGACGTGGCCGTCCCGATCACCGAGGCGGCCGGCCCGGGAGAAGCCGCTCGCCTGGCCGCGAGGACCACGCCCACCGGCGGCGTCGTCCTCTTCTCGCCGGGCGCCCCCACCCCCGATGGGGAAGGCGGGTTCCGGGC
>DASZLD010000067.1:0-6546 GCA_035552655.1 Acidimicrobiales bacterium | reverse complement strand
GCCACCGGCGTCCGACGGGCCTCGTGCTCCAACGTGACCAGCTCCCGGCCGAGGGACTCGGTGATCACCGCTCCCGCTTCGGTGCAGATCAGCATGCCCCCCAGGTAGTCCCAGGACCCGAGCGAGGAGCTCCCCACCACCGCGTACCCGTCGAGCACGCCCTCGGCCACCGCACAGAGGTCCAGGGCGGCGGCACCCAGCTGGCGGTACTGCGACCAGCCGAAGTACTTCCTCGGGTACCCCGAGAACCCCACGATGGCCTGGTCCAGGTCCGTGCATCCCGAGGCGTGGATCGGCTGCCCATCCCGTCGGGCCCCACTGCCCCGAGATGCCTCGAACCGGATCCCCGACGACTGGTTCACCACCACCGCGGCTCGAGGGCCCTCAGCGTCCACCGCGCACAGGCTGGTGGCATACCAGGGGATACCCCGGGCGGCGTTGGTCGATCCATCCAGCGGATCGAGAACCACCACCACCTCACGTTCCCCGGCGTGGATCCCTGATTCCTCGGACATGACACCGAGGCCGGCTCGGTCCAGGACCTCGATGGCGGCGGCGTCGGCCACCAGGTCCGAGCGGTACTGGCCCTCCCTGGTGCCTGCCGGCCCCCAGTCGCCCAGCCCAGCGAGTGCGTCGGCTACCGCCGTGGCTCCCTGGTGCAGCACGGCCAACAGAGCATCGTCATCCATCCTCTCGACGCTACCAATGCCGGACTGGGACCTCGCCGGCAGGTTCACCGACGACCACAGGGCCGATAGGCTGAGCTACCTGTGGCAGTCATCGACGTAGCCGGGTACGTGGCCGACCTCAAAGATCACTCTGTCGACCATGGGTTCCATGTTCACGACGAGCGGCACTTCGTCGAGACCTACTCACTCCGCCAGGTCTGGGAGGTGGAGCTCCATCCCGAAGATGGCTGTGGCGGCCCGCTCGACCTGCACCTGGGCCTGGAAGTGGACCCCCGGACCCTGCTTTCCTTCGAGGATGCCGTCTTCGGTCTCCCCGACGACGAGGACCCGCCCGATACATTCCACTTTCCGCTGACCTTCACCTGGGCCCTTCCTCCACTGCCCAACGGCCCTGACCTGCTCCGATTGGCCATCGACCTGGCCGGCATCGGTGGGATCGAGCTCCCGCTCGAGGTCTCGGCCATCGACTCCTATGCGTCGGCCACCGATGCGGCCGAACGGCGCCTCACCATCGTGGCTCGATGTCCCGTATCGCTCACCCGGATCCTGGCCGGTGAGGAAATGATGTGCGACGTGTTCGACCGCTGCTTGGCCGTGAGCCGCTATCTCCTCGAGTCTGCCGGCAGCTGGCTCGGGTGACCGCTGTAGCCGTCGGTCGCCGAGTGCCCCGTTCGGCTCCTGGTCGGCACCGATGGGCTCTCGCCGTCATCGTCGTAGCGGCTCTGAGCGTCGGTCTGGCCGCCTGCAGCAGCGGGGGCACCGACCTGGCCCGCCAAGCCTGCAGCCACGTCGGCAAGTCTGTTGCCCTGTTCAAGCAGGCCGAGCACGCCCCCACTCAGACCACGGCCAACACCTTGGCCGAGCAGGCCTACGTGCAGCTGCGCGATGCGCTACCCCTGGCGGCCAAGGCAGCTGCCGCCGACGGGCAGTGGCAGGCGCTCATGACCACGCTGTCGGAGACCAACCGGGTCGGTGAGCAGTACCTGATCACCTCGTTACAGGACCAGTGCGCGGTCACTCGGGAGCAGAATCCCATCGCGCCTCCGGGACCCCAGCACACCATCCCGCCACCAGCGACGGCCGTCACCCCGTCAGGGAACTAGGGACCGCCCCTCGGTGCAGGGCCTGCCTGGGCGGGCGCCTGCACCGGGACAGCGGTCGACCCCACTGTGGGCTTACACCGAGGGCGAGTATCCCGCCGGCAGGTTGATGGTCTTCTTCTCCAAGAACAGCTCCAGGCCGTCCTCGCCGAACTCACGGCCCATCCCCGACTCCTTGTACCCGCCAAAGGGCGAGGAGAAGTCGATGGGGGTGCTGGAGTTGACCATGTAGGTACCCGTGCGCACCCGTCGAGCCACACCCAGGCCCCGGTCGTTGTCGGCGGTGAACACGCCACCGCACAGGCCGTAGTCGGAATCGTTGGCGATGGAGACGGCGTCATCGTCGCTGTCGTAGGGGATGACCGAGAGCACCGGGCCGAAGATCTCCTCTTGGGCGATGCGCATCGAGTTGTCGACGTCGACGAAGAGCGTGGGCTCCACGAACCAGCCCTTGTCGAGGCCGTCGGGGCGACCGCCGCCCAGCGCGATCTTGGCCCCTTCGTCCTGGCCGATCTTGATGTAGTTCTCGACCCGGTCGCGTTGACGCTCGGCCACCAGCGGCCCCACCTCGGTGGCGGGATCGAGGGCGTCACCCACCTTCATGTTCCGCATCTGGTCGGCCAGCGCCTCGGTCACCTCCTGGTAGCGGTGCCGGGGGGCGAGGATCCGGGTCAGCGAGATGCACGCCTCGCCATTGTTCATGATGGCGTTGGGCATCATGAGGGGAAGGGCCTCGGCCAGGTTGACATCGTCCAGCAGGATGGCCGCCGACTTGCCTCCCAGCTCCAGGCTGAACCGCTTCAGGTTGGCTCCACAGGCGGCGCCGATCTTCTTGCCGGCCAACGAGGACCCGGTGAAGGAGACCTTGTTGATGTCGGGGTGGTTGACTAGGTGCTCGCCTACCTCACGTCCAGCCGGGACCACGCTGAGGACGCCCTTGGGCAGTCCCGCCGTCTCCAGGATCTCGGCAAAGAGGTTGGCATCCAGTGGGGTCTCGGGGGCAGGCTTGAACACCACCGTGCTCCCGGACAGGAGGGCGGGCGCCAGCTTGGCCGCGGCCAGGAAGAGGGGAACGTTCCACGGGGTAATGGCGGCGACCACACCCACCGGCTCTTTGGCCACGAGCACGGGACCGAGCAATCCGTCCTTCACCGTGTCGAACTGGAAGGTGGAGCCCAAGCCGGCGTAGTAATCGAGGATCATGGTCGGGGCCAGAACCTGGGCCAGCAAGCCCCAGGACACCGGAGAGCCCATCTCGCCCGAGATCAGCTCGGCAATGCCCTGCATGTCGTTGCGGATGGCCTCGGCCGCCTTGGACAGCACCGCCGCCCGCTCGGCCGGGGTCATCCGGGGCCAGGGACCGTGCTCGAAGGCGTCCTTGGCCGCGGCCACGGCCCGATCGATGTCGGCGTTCTGGGCTTCGGGCACACGACCGACGATCTCTTCGGTGGTCGGAGACACGACGTCGATGGTGGAGGAAGACGATGGTTCGACCCACTCCCCCCCGATGTACAGACGGTCGTACGACTTCATGGGCCCTCCTTGATATGGAACCAGTTCTATTCCGGTGGTCCAGCGTACCCACGGATGGCTCGGCCCGGGCAACCGGGGTCTCACCGATCGATGGTACCGCTCGGGCCAGGCACACATCCCGTGTCCCAGCCATGGGGCCTGAGGCCCGGAACGACCAGGGCCAACGGCGGGCCTCGCCGGCCCCGGTGGCGGCCGATACGCTCCGGGCACCCGCAGGCGTGCTGCCCGAGCCGGCCCATTGGTGGCGGTAGCACCGGATCGACAAGGAGTACCCGTGCTCTCCCCTCTGGATGACTATCCGATCCACCAGATCTCCGAGCCCATGCGCTTCGTGGGACCCTCCGACCGGAACTTCTACGACCGCTACTACTTCAACCTCCTCGGGGCCGAGGGCGTCTCGGGAACCGACGAGGAGATGTTCGCCGTCATCGGCCTGGGCCAATACCCCAATCTGGGCGTGGCCGACGCGTTCATCTCGGTACGAACCGGCGACGATCACCGGGTCGTACGGTCGTCCAAGGTCATGGGGGCCGACCGCATGGACACCACCATCGGCCCCATCCGGATCGAAGTCCTCGAAGGTCTCCGTCGGGTTCGGGTCATCCTCGAGCCCAACGAGTGGGGCCTGGAGATGGACGCCGTCTACGACGGGTTCTCCGAGGCCCACCTCGAGGCCCGGCACTTCAACCGGCAGTTCTCCCGGGTCACCTTCGACACCTCCCGCTTCGCTCAGCTGGGCTCGTGGACCGGGGCCCTCAAGATCGGGGACAAAGAGGTTGCCCTCACCCCCGATCGGTGGTGGGGGTGCCGGGACCGCTCCTGGGGGGTCCGACCGGTGGGGGAGCCCGAGCCTCCGGGCATCCGGGCCACCGACACGTCGGGCGGCTTCTTTTGGATCTATGCGCCGGTGCGGTTCGAGGACCATGCCATTGTCACCATCATCCAAGAGGAGCCGAACGGCCGGCGGGTCATGCAGGACGCCCACCGGGTGTTCCCCGTCGGGTCCGGCCGCGAGGCGGAGTGGTTGGGGCGCCCCGAGCACAAGCTGCGTTTCGTTCCCGGAACCCGGACGGTCACCGGCCTGACCCTCTCGTACTTCGGCGCCCACGGCCAACAGACGGCAGAGGTCGACTGCGAGGTCACCTTCCCCTTCGCGCTGATGATGGGAACGGGCTACGGACTCGAGCCCGACTGGCGACACGGTATGTACCAGGGTGACCTGGTGGTGCAGGGACAGCACTACGACCCGACCAGCCCCGAGTACGTGCCGTGGGGGCTGACCGAGAACGCCGCCCGGTTCACCTCGGACGGCCAGGTGGGTTACGGCATGTTGGAGTGCGCCGTCCTCGGACCCCACGAGGGGTACGGGTTCACCGGCTGGGACTGAGCCGGGCCCCCCACCGCGCTGCGTTGCTCCGGCGGGGGCGCAGGACGGTCTAGCCGGCCCTCCGGAAAGGGTGGGCACCCCGCGCCCGCCAGGACCGGGGTCGGGCCAGGTCGGGCTGGGCGATGACCGCTCCCTCGGCCGGCGGCTCGGCGCAGGCGGCGCAGAGACGGCGCCCCTCTGACAACCAGGTCACCGTGGCCACCCCGCAGCCCTCGCAGTGGAGACCCACGAACACCCGGCGCCGAACCATCCCGCGGGAGGCCAACTGCTCCTCCAGCATCGACTGCAGTTCGGCGCTGAGCACCCATTCGCCCGGAGCGTTCCTGGTGACCAGTTCGGAGTCCACCAGCTCGTGAATGAGCGAGGGCAGGCGGTCCTGCGTTCGTCGATTGGGGCGTAGATGCGCTTCCTCGATGCGCTCTGGCGCCTTGCTCACAGGTTCCCGTCCTTCATCGGTTTGCATCTACCGACCTCCTCTCAGCGTCCGCCGACATCGGCGTTGCTCCTGCCGATCGGACACCCTTCACGCACTCATGCATACCCGTCCTCGACCGATCGAACCGACCGCTCCGAGTCCTATACCGAGTGTCGCAGATTTTGCCGTCAAATACACGGCGCGACCGGTCGGTCGCCGCGTTTATTTCAGCTGGGCACGCCGGCCCCCGGGACGATGACGTCCCTGGCGCCTTTGGGTAGTCGTCAGTGCACCGTCCCGACCAGTGCGGGGGGCGGAATGGGGACCGGTCCTGAGGACGGGCTCAGGTCGGTGCGTTCCGCGGGATGCCGCCCTCTTGAAGGCGGCTGGCCACCCAGGAGATCCCGTCGGGATTGGCCATCTGGTCCTGCCAGCCGTCGAGGACTCGGTCCAGTTCCTCATGGGTGGCGATGTGCCCGACCACGGACACGATCACTTGCTCGACCGGCACTTTCTCCACCTCGACGTCGCCGAAGGGGGTCCACGAGCCGGCCTCGGGTACCCGTTCCAGCATCATGTACAGCTCGCCGGTGTCTTCCACCCAGCTGAGCTCGTAGCGATTGCCGGTGGCGTCGTGCCACTCGGTCCCCAATTCGATCTCTGCCGACTGCCGCCGACGCTCGTCGGCACTGTAGAACTCCTCGATGTCCATCGGGCTCCTGTCATCGTTTTCCATCAGTTTTAGACCGTTCGCGTGGGGCAGGCAGGGATCGAACCTGCGACCGAGGGATTATGAGTCCCCTGCTCTAACCACTGAGCTACTGCCCCTCACTAGGTATTTCGCACGTGTGAGATCTATCAGACCCGTCAACCTCGGCAGGGGTAGGGGACGTGCGTGTTCATCTCGGTCGTGATCCTGCCACAGGCCACATCCTGCCGGTGAGCCGAACCACTCGGAAGGGGGCGTGGCTGCATGCCTGGTCACGGGCCAGGACATCGGCCGGCCCGTTCGGGCGATCCATCGGCCAGGTGCAGTCGGCCTGCCGTTGCCCAGGTCTGGGCTCCGGCCTGGTGGCGGGCTCAGCGCTGCGGGCAGGTCTTGACCACGCGCTGGATGAGATCGAGCAGGGCGCGCTGCCCGGCGGCATTGGGATGGATGTCGTCGCCGGGGGTGAACCAGTTCCCCGGCGTCCCTTCGGCCAGGTGGTGGGGAGCGGCTAGTGCCCCCCAGTCTGCGATCAGCACGGACTTCCCGCCTGTACCCGAGGTCTTCTTCCCGTTTGCTTCCGAGGCCTTGGCTCGCAGGATCGCATTGACCTTGACCGCCTCCTCGGCGTAGTGCAGTCCCTGCCCGAACAGCCCGGTCTCATGGGTCGAGGTCGTGACCAGGACGGTACAGGGAACCTGGGATGCGGCTTCGGT
>DASZLD010000066.1:0-26851 GCA_035552655.1 Acidimicrobiales bacterium | reverse complement strand
GGAGCCATCCTGCTCGCCTCCGTGACCCTGTATGCCGTACTGGGTGGTGCCGATTTCGGTGGTGGCCTGTGGGACCTTCTGGCCGGAGGTGACCAGCGAGGGCGGGCACCGCGCCAGCTCATCGATGAATCCATCACACCGATATGGGAGGCAAACCACGTCTGGCTGGTCTTCGATCTGGTCATCTTCTGGACCGCGTTCCCTCACGCCTTCGCCTCGGTCATGACCGTAACTGCCGTGCCCCTGTGGCTGGCGCTGGCCGGGATCGTTCTGCGAGGCTCAGGTTTCGCCTTCCGCAAAGAGATTTCACGACCAGGGCTGGTGCGCGCCGCCGGCGCAACGTTTGCCTTTTCGTCGTTGGTCACGCCATTCTTCATGGGCACCGTGATCGGCGCCATCGCCACCGGCGCCATTCCGGCCCAGGCGAGCCAGGCTAGCGTCAGTGCTTGGACCAGCCCGACGTCGATCCTCATTGGATTCCTGTTCGTCAGCGCCTGCGGCTACCTGGCGGCTGTCTACCTGACCGGAGAGGCGGCGCGTCGCTCCGAAGTATCGCTCCAGACCTACTTCGCCCGGCGGGCTCAGGGTGCAGCCCTGGTGGCCGGGGCGCTGTCGCTGGCTACCCTGGCCGAGCTCAACCGCTCGAACCCCGTGCTCTACGCACGGCTGACCGGGAGGGCGCTGCCACTCGTGGTCGTGGCGGGCGTCTGCGGGCTGATTGTTCTCGCGCTGCTGGCGACGCGGCGAGCGATGGTCGCCCGGGTGATCGCGGCCATCGGCGTCGCCTGCGTCATCTGGGGATGGGGAGTGGCCCAGTACCCGGTACTTCTGCCGCGCACGACTGTGACACTCAGCAACGCCGGCGCTCCTCATGCAACGCTCGTGGCGGTCATTGTGTTGGCCGTTCTCGCCGTGGTTTTGGTCGTCCCGTCCTTCGGCCTTCTCTACACACTCCAAAGCCGAATGCTGCTCGGGGATGGGGTTCTCGGGCCGGGGATCCCCTCGGACGGACGGGGAACCAACGAAATGGTCCCCAAGAAGGATGGCATCTGAAATCGCTGAGCACCGTCGCGGCGAAAGCGACTAATCCTGTAGACATTGGCTCCAGGCGATGCCGACAAGGAATCGACGCCTTAGAGCAATCAAGGCAATCATTGTCAGGAACGACACGAAGGACCTGGTGAGACTGGGTGGCGAACCCGCAAGGTTGACACCAATCACTGTTTGGTGCCCCGCTCTCGGGATCGCTAACGCCAGCTGGTTCCATGACCTGACTGACACCGATCTACCTGTCACCATCACCCTTCCTGAGCACGGTATTCGCGGGCGAAAGCACGATCGGTGGCCCTTCGACCCGCGCCAGAGTGTTCGCACATTGCCACGTTGGGACTGCCACGTTGCCGAACAGGGGCTATCGGGGGCACCCGGGCCCCCGAATGACGATCCCTCAACGGCGCTTCGTTACTCTGATCCGTGGGCCTCAACTGAGATGGGCTGCCACTCGTTCCACATCGCCAGTCGGGACTCGTAGTCAGCAGTTGCGATTCCGAGTGGCACCTTGCCGAAAAAGATTCGCAACGGCGGCTCTTCCGCATCGACCACTTTGAGCATGGCCGCTCGGGTGGCCTTTGGATCCCCGGGGGGAGTACTGGCTCGGGAACGATTCCGAGCGTCCCGGATACCGGAGTACGCAGGATTCTCGTCGCTGTGCTTCGACGATGGTCCGGCCCAGTCGGTTGAGTACCCTCCCGGCTCGATCAACGTCACCTTGATACCGAAGTCCGCCACCTCTTGCGAAAGAGCTTGGGAGAAACCCTCCAGGGCCCACTTCGACGCGTGGTAGGCACCGACAGTCGGAAATGCAGTGATGCCACCGATGCTCGACACCTGAATGATGTGACCGGAACGTTGCGCCCGCATAATCGGCAAGGCCGCCTGCGTCACCCACAGCGCGCCGAAGAGGTTGGTCTCGAGCTGCGATCTCACGTCATCTTCTGACAGTTCCTCAATCGCTCCGAAGTGGCCGTAACCGGCATTGTTGATAACCACGTCGAGCTGGCCGAGGGCGTCAGCCGCCTTCCTTACCGCCTCGAAGTCGGCCTCCCGGTCAGTGACGTCGAGCTGAATCGGGAACACTGCATCGCCATAGGTGTTGACCAGCGCATCGAGGGTTTCAAGGTTTCGAGCAGTGGCTGCAACCTTGTCTCCTCGTTCAAGGGCAGCTTCTGTCCATTCACGTCCGAAACCTTTCGATGCGCCGGTAATGAACCAGGTCTTGGCCACGAGGTCCTCCCTTTCCAGGTCGTCAACACGGAGCCAGGTCTCATCTCCGAATTGGATCGGTGTGCGTCGTCGTCTGGCGACATATCGACCGCATATGAGCATAAGCCCGCTCGATCATTTCGCGATCGGCCAACCTTGCAGATGAGACGTTCTGCCTACTGGTTGGTTGGCTAGGTTTGGGCGTATGTCCTCGCTGGAGTCAGTCTCCACGTGGAAGCAGCCCGAGCCGGCACCGGCTTCGGTGGTTCGAACGCGGCTGATACGCGAGATGGCCACGACCGTCTCGCGTCTCTCTCAGGGTCGGCTGATCGTGGCCGTCGATGGTCTGACAGCTGCTGGTAAGACATGTTTCGGTCACGAGCTCGCAACCGCCTTACGACGCGCCGGCCGCCCGACTCTGCGGGCAAGCATGGATGACTTCAAGAACCCCTGGAGCGACGCCCGCAAGAAGGGCTACGACCGGTTGAGCGGTGAGGGCTACTACCGCAACGCTTACGACTTCGTGTCAGCGCGAGACTTGCTTCTGGGTCCGGCGCGTCGGGACGGCTCCGGCAAGGTTGTGCTTTGTGCTCATGATCCCCTGACCGGCGAAGACCACCGGAACAAGGTTGTTGCCGCTCCGATCGATGCCGTGCTCATTGTCGACTCGGTCTTCGCCTTCCGTCCCGAGTACAACTCTTACTGGGACTACCGCATCTGGCTCGACGTGGATCCCCGACTGTCTCTGTCCCGGGGGATCTCCCGTGACACCGACGCCGAGGGTCTTCAGTCTGCGATCCAGCTTCATCAGAACCGCTATCACGTTGCAGAGGCCATCTACGTGGCGGAGGTCGGTCCCCGGACCATCGCTGACGCGATTATCGACAACACCGATTTCGCCAACCCAAGACTTCTCCACACGCCCGCCGGCTGACCGGTCCATTAGTTGATGACGTAACGGTTCTCGCCGGTCAGGGCAGCGGGCTGCGGCATCAGCGCGCGATGCTGGTCGGACCGAACAGCTCAAGGGTGGCCGACGAGCCCACTCACGTCCCTGAGGAGCCCCACATGCCCGATACCGCCTTCCTGACCGACCGAATCGAGGTGACCCGGCCTATCCCGGCGCCGCCCGCCGCCATCTTCGACATCCTGCGTAGCCCGGCAGGCCATGTGGCCATCGACGCCTCTGGGATGCTGCAGGACTTCACTGGCGAACCGGCGGAGAAGGTGGGCGACACGTTCGTCATCCACATGGACCGCGAGTCGCTCAATGACGTCCCGCTTGGCAAGTACGACGTGACCGTGCACATCATTCTCTTTGAACGCGACAAAGAAATCGCGTGGAATCTCGGGCCCGATATTCCGGTTCCGCACTTCTATGGTTACCGCCTGGATACCGGTGAGGACGGGGTCACCAATGTGACGTCCTACTACGACTGGTCGAAGGTGGGAGGCGACCTCAAGGAACGCTTCCCGATTGTGCCCGAGTCGGCCCTTCGCGCCACGCTGGGAATCTTGGAGCGAACGGTGAGAAAGGGCCTCTGATTTCCCGTCTTACGCTCCAAGGTCTCGCTCTCGACCGATTCGTCTGTCCGACTCTGTTGTTCGAAGACCCCCGCGCCGGAGGGCAGCTCGGTCTCACGTCTAGGCGAGCCCGGCGTCATGTCCAGAGCCGCTCTATCCCCTTGGCGTACGCGGCAAAGGCCCGTGTCCCGATCTCGTCGGGTGCCGGTGGGTCGATTCCGGCGGCGATCATGGTGGCATACCCGTAGACGGGACCCGCCAGCGGCCATGGTGATCTACATTGGCGCCTTTGTCGTGTTCCTTCTGCTCGCTGGCCACTACGCGACGCGCCCAACCGGCCGGATCTCGTCGCTCGCCACCGGGCTGTGCTCATGACCGTTGGGGTGGCCGTCTTGGCCATGCTCGATCAGCCATTTGGCGTAGGCGTTCGCGTCGAGCCCAGCCAAATGCGCCAAGCAATAAAACTGGTACTGGTAGGCGAGAAGAGCCCGGTAGTCCTGCAAGCGTGCAAGTGAGCGAAGCGGCGGATCGGAGGAGCCCGACAGCCTGCTTAGTGCTCGTCGAGTGGCCGATGGCCGCCGTTCGGACCGGGCGTGACGTGAACAAGGTACGTGGGTTCAACGGTCTCCAGTTGATGCCACGTTCCTCGCGGCACGACGTAGGCGTCGCCTGCCCGCAGCACGACCTTCGTCTCTACGCCGATGGCTCCTTCATCACCATCGTCGAGAATCAA
The DNA here is from genome assembly GCA_035552655.1 of Acidimicrobiales bacterium. Lineage (GTDB taxonomy): Bacteria > Actinomycetota > Acidimicrobiia > Acidimicrobiales > RAAP-2 > DASXMT01. The sequence goes on along the minus strand of DASZLD010000066.1, from coordinate 22,332 downwards.
CTCGATCGTTCCGCTCACGACGTAGAGGAACTCGTCGCCGTCCGGATGAACCTCGCCACGGTGCGGTGGAGCACCATCGAGGTGGGGGATCGCTCCGATCGTGTAGCCATCGATTCGTCGTGGCGGACCCGGCGGAGCGGGCACCACGGTTATTGCCCCATCCCGCGTGATGTTGGCTACCTTCCTTTCGAAGTGTGCCGATGAAGGGTCTGGAGCGCCATCCATAGCGCCGAGATTACTCGTCGTCGTCCCATTCCTTATTGCGCTTGGCCACGTGTTCCCGCCAGTGCTCCGCGTCTTCTTTGGTCCGGTACGGCCCCATCCGGTCCATCTGGTGGCATTCGTCCTGTGTCTCGACCTTCTTGTGCTTGAAGCAGTAGTACCACTCGCCCTCTGCATCGTCGAGGTCCGGTTGATCGGTCATGCGGCCCACGCTACGTCACCGGCCCCGCCCGGACATCTCGTAGCCCCCGGCCAATGCCGTCGGGCCGGCGCCCAAAAATGAGTAATTGCTACTCATGTCGGCCTCCCTGCTCGTGTCCCATAGTGGTGGCATGGGACTACTGAGAAAACTCACCGGAGGAACTGACAAGAAGCTCCTGGAGACAGGGCTGTTGGGTCAGGGCCTGATCACCGACATCAAAGTCACCGGCACCACCGTGCAGACCGGCAATGGCCTGGTCCAGCGGTCCTGCGTGTTCACCGTGCAGGTGACCCTGGACGGCAAGGAGCCCTATGTGGCGACGTGCAAGCAACGGATCCTCGAGGTGCAGATACCCCAGTTCAGCCCGGGCTCGACCACGGTGGCGGTTCGGGTCAACCCGGAGGACCCAACCGATATTGCTCTCGACCTGGCCACGGCCCCGCCCGAAGTCACCATGGCCGCGGGTTCAGGCGACCACTCGGCCGCTACCGTCCTGGCCACAGGGGAGCCGGCCCAGGCCGTCATCGTCGAATCGACGTCTCTCAACAAGCGCAACCCATCCGGCGTCGAGATCTACGCGTACACCCTCACCGTCATGCCCACCGACCGGGATCCCTACCAGATCCAAGTGGGCAATCCCACCCCGCCGGCCGCGCTGCCGTTCCTCTATCCCGGATCCCATGTCCCGGTCAAGATCGGGAGCGTCCCCAACGCCGTGGTCATCGACTGGGACAAGGCGGCCGCCGACAGCCGGGCATAACTGCCCCGGCGAGGGTCATGGCTGCGACAGGTGGGCGGCCAATTCGCTGCGCCGCTTGATACCCAGCTTCACGTACACCTGTTGCAGGTGGTTGTCCACGGTGCGAACGGAGACATAGAGGTCCTCGGCGATCTTGCGGCTGGTCAACCCTCGGGCCGCCAGTTGGGCCACCTCACGTTCTCGATCAGTCAGCCGCGTCGACCCTTTCTCACTGCTGACACTGGGGGTGAGGGCGCCCTCGCACAACTCGAGCAGCCGGGCCGTCCTGGCCTCAGCGTCGGTCTGGATCCGCCGAAGCCCGGCATCGGACGCCAGGTCGGCCAGGAGGGTGGCCGCTTCCGCCGCGTACAGGTTGGCTCCGATGGCTTCGAAGCGGTCGGCGGCCGTGGCCGCCAGGGTGAGGTCTTTCAGGCGTGATGAGCGAGCGAACAGCACCCTGGCCTCCATGAAGGCCCCATCGACCACGTCTCCCATGCCTTCGAGTTGCTCCGCCGCCGGATCGGCGGCGCCCATCCGCACCAGGTCATGGAGAGCCTGGACCGACGCCCCGTGCTGCCCCCACCGGTCGGCCAGGGCCACGGCCTCCCACAGCAGATGGCGGGCCGAAGTCAGCTCGCCCCGAACCATCGCCGTCCAGGCCCGGGCTCGGATGATCTGGACATCCTGTAGGTGCACGGCAACCGGTGCCATGGCGTCGAGCTCGGCCAGGGCCGCGGTGCTGACATCGCTGTCGCCCACGAGGGCCCCGGCCAAGGCAATACCGCCCAGACCCCATCGCCGGCCTGGATGGTTGAGCGTGCCGAACAAGGTGGCGACCTCGCGGAACATGTTCATGGCCGAGACCGGGCGTCCCTGTTCCAGGTAAGCCAGACCGAGGACGGAGGCGAACCACGCTTGGCCGTCGGCATTGTTCTTTTCCACCGAGACCTGGTAGCCGGTGTCACTGACTCGTTCGGCGTCGGCCAAGTCTCCGGCGTAGGTGTGGGCCAGCGATTGGGCGACCAGATAGATACCCACCGCGGAGAGCTGTTCCTCGTCGTTTATGTCCAGGCGAGCCGAGAGAGCCCGGTCGACGTGATCGATGGCATCTCTCGTCCGTCCGGCAAAGGCGAGTCCCACGCCGACGTCGAGTGAGGCCTGCGCGAAGGCAGCGTCCCCCGGCACCAGAAGCAGTTCCTCATCCAGTGCGATGGCGGCGGCCACCCGGCCGGCCATCAACAGGTGATTGCCGCGCAGGGCTTGGAGCTCCCGCCGGCAGGCCGGCTCGGTCACCGTGGCCATTGCGTCGTGAATGACCCGGTCGGCGGCGTCCGCCTCCCCGAGCGACCGATAGAGGGCGGCAGCCCTCCTGACGGCCAATTTCGTCAGTTGCCGATCGTCGACGGCCATCGCGGTGGCCGTGGCCAGCACATCGTCGGCTTCACGACATTGCCCGAGGAAGTCCAACGCTTCGCCGAGGACGAGGGCGGTATCGACCGACGGCGATTGCTGCCACACGGAGCGACTCAGGCGAACGGCCAGTGGGTAGTCCTCCATCCGCAGGGCGGTACGTGCCGCCGCCTGGGTGACTTCGATGCGGCCACCACCGCCACCTTCGAGCCGCCAAACGGCGACGCGCATCGCATCGCGGTCCTCGGCGACATTGTCCATGTCGGAGGCGTCAGCCAGGGAACGGGAGAGCAGCATGCGGCGAAGGGAGGGAAGTTGGGCACGGACGATGTCGCCATAAAAGGGATGGTTGAGGCGCAGCTCCGGACCGGCAGCACTGTCGAGCACATCGAGCAGCCCTCGCCGTTCGAGCTGCTCCAGTGCCTGGAGAGGGACGAGGCGCTCCAACAACGTCAAGTGGATGGGGTCGCCCAGAGCGACCAATTCCAACGCTTCGCGCTCGAGCGCGCTCAGTCCGGTCAGGCGTTCCTCGATCAGGTCCCGCAGGCGAGGCGAGTGTGACAGCGAGCCCTTGAGGTGCCAGAGGCCCAGCTCGGGGGCAAGCACGCCGGATTCCAGTGCACCATGGACCAGCTCGCGAAGAAACAGGACGTTTCCTTGGCTCGACTCCACGATGGCCTGGAGAGAGGTGCCTTCGAGTGGTCCACCAACCGCCAGTGCGGCCAAGGTGCGCAGGTCGCGGTCAGGGAGCGGCCCAACTTCGATCCTCAGGAACTGCTGATCGCGCCACTTGCGCACGACGGCGGTGGGATCGCCCTCTCCCACTCGGGCGGTGAAGACGATGAAGGCGCCCCCGTGGTCCACGATGCGGTCGAGCAACAGGGCGGAGGCCTCGTCCAGTTCGTGTGCGTCGTCAATGACCAGCACCATGCGTTGATCGCCCCGGCGGGCGTCGATCGCCCTGGTGGCGGCGAGGAAGAGCTCGGTGTCCAGTTCGCCGGAGAGATCCAGCTCAGTTAGAAAACTGCCCAGAGCGGCAAGGGGGACGTGGGTTGCGCTCTTCGTCGCCCTGATGGAGGCAACCTGCATGCCGCGGTCACGGGCGAGGTCCAGAGCCCCGACTGCGAGCCGGGTCTTGCCGAATCCGGCCGCTCCGACCAGGGCGACACCCGCACACCCCGGGTCGCCAAACGCCTCGGTGAGGGCGCGGATCTCCGCGTCCCGCCCCACTATCGGCCACAGGGACCCGAATTGAACGGCGCGCTCCACGACCCCATAGTGACCGACGCATCCTGGCTGTGCTGGCTGGTGACCGGAATGAGTAGGACTTACTCATCTCTGGTCGATGCTCCTGCCCGACACTTGTACTGCGATGGACACGAAGCGATGCGATCGGCCCGGCCGGAGACCAGACGTGTGGAACCGATCGGAACCATGACGGCCGCCGATCGGGTGATGGGCACGGTGACGGTGGTGGCAGTGGGACGCCGCCAAGCCACGATCGATCGCGACCCGGTCTTCGCCGTTGACCTGCTCGTGTCCGGGCCGGGCATGTCACCTCAGTCGCTGGCCACCTCGCTGCGGGTGCCCCTCAGCGCCGCCGTCCGCTTCGTCGCCGGCACCGAAGTCCCCGTGGAGTTGTCCCGTTTGGATCCGGCGGTGTTCGACATCGACTGGGCAGGCCTCGATTCAGGGTCCGCGCCCGGGTCGGCCGACGGGGGCTTCGGGAAATAAGTAACGCCTACTCAGGCCGTTTTCGGGCGATGGGCGCAGAGTGGGACGGGCCGGCCAACCAAATTGGCTCAGGCGGAAAGGTCTGATCATGATGTCGTTCAGCGCTCGCAAGCAGGCGAGGCACACCGATGGGGCCCGCACCTGGTCTATGCACCGAAGGATCCTGGCCTCAGCGGCCGTGGCCGGCCTGGCCGTGGGCGGCCTGCTCGCCCCCGGGGTCGCCGGGGCCACGACGTCAACGAACTCCAAGGCGACGGTGGTGGTGGGTGGAAAGACCTACAAGTTGTCCGGCGGAGCATGCCTCGTCACCGGCAGCCGCGTCGCTCTGGGCATCGGCACCAATGCCAACACCCTCGGCCTGAACGCCAAGGTGAAACAAGGCAAGTTCTCCAACGCGCAGATCGGCATGGTCCTCGGGGGCAAGCCCCTGGCCATGACCAGCGACAGCGGAACGGCGAGCTCCAAGGGCGGCACGTTCAAGGGCACCGATGTGGTCTCCGGCTCCTCGGTGAAGGGCACGTTCACCTGTTGATCGGTCCCGCCCTCACGTCGCCGGGGGCTGGAAGGCCGGGTCGGCCAGGACGGAGACATAGGGGAGACAGGTCCGCACTGTGAGGACGGACACAACCGTGTCGGCCACCTCCTTCAGGCCCATGTAACCGGGGCCGTTGTCGAACAGGTGACCGCGCGAATCCCATGCCGGGGCCAGTTGGCCTAAGAGCTCGGTGTCCCAGTTGGCGGTGACCTCCGTCCCCAGGGTCATGCCGATGGCGACGGTGGAGAACGACACCTCGGGGTGCTCGGACCGCCAGGCCCGGGCCAGCTCTTCCAACGCGGCCTTGCTGGTGGCATAGGCACCCATGCCGGGTAGGGGCCGACCCACCGAGGTGGCCGAGATGAACACGGCCCGGCCCCGGACTGCCCGCAGGTAGGGGAGAGCGGCCCGGACGACCAGCGACGCTCCGGTCACGTTGGTGGCGAAGAGATCGGACCAGGCCGCGGCGTCGACGGTCTCGATCCGAACCAGGGGGTCGACGCCGGTGGCATAGACGACGGCATCGATGCCCCCGAAGGCCGATGCCACCCCCTCGACCGCCTGGGCGACGGAGCTCTCGTCGGTGACGTCACACCCAAGGGCCAGGGATGGCGGCCCCGCCTCCTCGACCGCGGTCTGCAGCAACTCGAGGCGTCGGGCGGCAAAGGCGACGTGTGCGCCTTGGGTGGCGGCGGCCATCCCGATGGCCCGGCCCACTCCCGACGACGCGCCGACCACCAGCAGCCGGCGACCGGCGAGCGAGCCGTCCGACCGGGGGAGTGCCCCGTCCTTCTCCCCACTCATGCCGTCGCCTCCGCCAACAGGTCGGCCAGCACGGCCGTGGCCGGATTGTCGCGCCAGACCGTCTGGTCTTCGGGCACCGCTCCTCGGGCCACCCACCGGTTCATCACCTGGACCACGGTGGTGGCAAAGCGCAGGGCGGAGAAGATCTCGTACCAGATAGTGCTGCCAATCGACGTGCCTGCCTCTTTCTCGTAGATGGCCCGTTGCTCCGAACGGTCTGGTTCGCCGGCCAGCCGAGCGATGTCGGAACCCTCGTGCATCCAACGATCGAACATGAGCCACCATCCCACGTCCAGCTCTCGGGGGCCGAGAGAAGCGCCCTCGAAATCGGTGAGGCTCGCAACTGTGAAGTCCTGCCAGATCATGTTTCCCGGCCGGGAGTCGCCCCACGAGAACACCAGCGGGGAGGGCGGGGGCAACTGGTCGTGCAACCAGCGCAGGCAGTCGTCGATCAAGGGCGAGCTCCGACCGGCCAGCCCACCTCGCAGGTCGGCCTCCCAGATCTCGAGCTGGCGTGCCGCACCGTGTTCGACCCCGGGCGGGTTTAATGCGGCCAGCCCCGGGTCGTCGGTATCCGTCTCATGGACCCGTGCCAACGCCCGCAGTCCCTCCGAGAGGAGCTGGGCCCGCTCGGTCGGTGAGGCATCGACGAAGAATCCGGTCTGGGTATAGGGCGGGCTCTCACCGGGCACGTCACCGGCCACGTGGCGCATCACGAAGAACGAGGTGCCCAGAACCTGGGGGTCCAGCTCGAGTCCCAGGCTGTCGGCCACGGGTACCAGACCGGTGCGTCGAAGCGCGTCCATGACCGAATGCTGCAACAGCACCCCGGTCGTGGTGCCGGAGGACTGGGCCGGATAGATGGGACGGTCGACCGTGTCTCGGCGCAAGACGAGCTTTTCCTCGAACCCGTTGTCCCATCGGGCCTCGATGACCAGGTTCTCGGCCGAGTACCCGCTGCCCGGTTTGCCCAACGCGGTCAAGGCCGGTCGTCCCAGATCCGGCTGGTGCTGGGCCAGCCAGCCCGAGAGGCGGTCCAATACTTCGTCCTCGTTCATGGCCCACCGTTCTAGTACCGCTTCGGCCCACCCACGGTGGAGGACGCGCCCTCAGCTACCAGTTCGTTAGAGCTCTCGCTCGTAGACGTACATAACGGGACCATCGGGGGGCTTCTCCCGGTTGGTGAAGCCCAGGCTCTCGTACAGCTTTCGGGCCGCCACGTCGTCCTCGCTGGTGCCCAGGTCCATGTAGTCGGCGCCGTGGCCCCGGGCCAGATGGATGGCTGCCTCCATGAGGGCCCGGCCCAATCCGTGGCCCCGCTGGTCGGGAACCACGTAGAGCTCGGCCACGGTGCACTCGAGGGCCTCGCTCCAGATGGCGGGGCGGTAACGCAGGACGACCAATCCGTCCGGTCCGGTCCCCCCGATCAGGATCGTCGTATCGCCGGTGGCGAGGAGCAGCCGGATCCGATCGGCCAGGGCGGACGGCGTGGGCGTGGGCTCTTCGAATTCACGGTTGAAATCGTGCAGCAGCTGACCGATCGACTCGGCGTCGGCCAGGTCGGCGGTACGGATCCCATGGTCGCGGTCGGTTGGGGCCGTCATCGCCGGCAAATCTACCGTCGAGGCCCAACCGGTTGAGGTCGCATCGCCGTCGACAGTGACGGCGACTATAACGGTGACGCCAGATGCCATCTCGACCAGGATGGTCACCTTCGGTGCCCGATGGCGTCGATCTGTATCGTTCAGGCCTGTCGAATGAGAAGAGGGATCACATGAGGGCAGTAGTTGTGGGGGCGTCGACCGGGCTCGGACGGTGCATCGGCATCGGCCTGGCGCAACGGGGGGCCGAGGTAGCACTGCTGGCCCGGCGAGAGGACCTCTTGGCCGATGCAGCCAAGGAGGCCGGCCCGGGAACCCTGGCCATCGCCTGTGACGCCACCGACGAGATATCGTGCCGCCAAGCAGTGGATGAGGCGGCCCGAGGGCTCGGTGGGATCGACGCCGTCGTGTATGCCGCGGGCATCAGCGTGCTGCGCAGAATCGAGGAACTGACCGTCGCCGACTGGCAGCGCACGTTCGCCACCAATGTCATCGGTGCCACCCAGGTCACCGTGGCGGCCCTTCCTCATCTGGTCGAATCGAAAGGGGTGGCCGCCTACCTGTCGTCGGTGAGCGCCTCACTCACGGCACCGTGGCCCGGCCTGGCCTCCTACACCGTCACCAAGGCAGCGCTCGAGAAGCTGGTCGAGGCGTGGCGCTCCGAGCACCCCGACGTCGGGTTCACCCGGATCGTGGTGGGCGAGTGCGCGGGGGGCGAAGGCCTTGGCACCTCACAGTTCACCGCCCAGTGGGACTTGGACCTGGCTGCAGAGATGTTCCCCGTCTGGACGGCCAGGGGAGTGCTCACCGACAAGCTGATGGATGTGGACCACCTGGTGGGCGCGGTCGACGCCGTGCTCCGATGCGGAGCAACGGCGAGCATCCCATCGATTGCGGTGACGCCGCGGCGGCCCATCTGAGGGGGAGAGCACCATGAGCCAAGGGAACGATCAGATGGGTGGAGCAGATCGGGTCGTCGTCGTGACCGGTGTCGGGGGAATGGGCTTGGCCATCGCCCGCAGGTTCGGCTCCGGTTCCACGCTCGTGCTGGCCGACGTCAACCAGAACGCGCTGGCATCGGCGGCCGACGAGTTGCGGGCTGAGGGCTACCAGGTGGTCGAGCGGGTGACCGATGTCTCCGACCAGACGTCGGTGGGTGCACTGGCTGCGGCGGCAGCGAGCCTCGGTCGGGTCGAGGTGCTCGTCCACACCGCGGGTGTGTCACCGGTCCAAGCGCCGGTCGAGGCCGTCCTTCGAGTGGATCTTCTGGGTACGGCCTTGATGCTGGATGCCTTCGCGTCGGTCATCGCCCCGGGTGGGGCCGCAGTGTTCATCGCCTCGATGGCGGGCACGATGGCGCCGTCCCAGCCCGAGCTGGAGTCTCGACTGGCCACGACGCCGACCGCCGAACTTCTCAACCTGCCCGAGCTGTCACCGGACGTCATCTTCGATCCGGGGACTGCCTACATGATGGCCAAGCGGGCCAACCAGGTCCGGGTGCGGGCCGCCGCACTGGTCTGGGGCCATGGGCAGGCCCGCGTCAATTCGATCTCTCCCGGCATCATTTCCACGCCCATGGGCAGCGTGGAGCTCGACGGTCCCAACGGAGAGTTCATGCGGGCCATGGTGAGCGGGAGCCCAACGGGCCGGCTGGGCACGCCACACGACATCGCCTCGGCGGTCGAGTTCCTGGTCGGACCACAGTCGTCGTTCATCACCGGAACCGACCTGCTGGTCGACGGCGGTGTCGTCGCCGCTGTCGTCAACGGCGCCATTTCGTGATCAGGGAGGCCGTTCAGTGAGAGGAGGGATGTCGGTGCCGGATATTCAGATCGGATTCGTATCCGGAGGTGACCCGAGGAGCGTAGCTGCGATGGAGGATCTGCCCATCGACTCGCTGTGGGCCGGCGGCCACATCGCCTCGCCCAACCCCACGACCGAGGCCATGATGAGCCTCGCTCAGCTCGCTGCGGTCACCGACCGGGTGATGGTGGGTACGTCGATCCTCCTGCTGCCCCTGTACGAACCGGCGATCGTAGCCAAACAGATCGCCGACCTGGATCGGGTCACAGCCGGACGGGTGATCCTGGGCGTGGGCATCGGTGGCGAGTACCCGGCCGAGTTCCGGGCCTGCCATGTACCCCTATCCGAACGCGGGAGTCGGACCGACGAGGCCATCGGTCTCCTGCGGGACCTGTGGACGGCCGAGACCATCACCCACCAGGGGCGCTACTACCCGATGGAAGAGGTGCGGATCCATCCGGCCCCCGTCCAACCCGGGGGACCCCCCATCGTGGTGGCCGGGCGAAAGGAACCGGCCATGCGCCGTGCCGCCCTCCTTGGGGATGGCTGGATGCCGTATCTGTACTCGCCGGGGCGATATGCCGCCTCGGCCGAGACGATCCGCATGCTGGCCGCTCGGGAAGGGCGCGACCTCGGTGACTTTGGTTGGTACGCGTTTGTCTTCGTCAATGTCGACCCCGATGGTGACCGCGCCCGTGATGGGGCCGCACGGGCCATGGCTGGGAACTACAACCAGGACTTCAAGCAGATGGTGGACAGCGTGGCGGCCGCCGGCACTCCGGACGAGGTTGTCGACAAGCTCACCGCTTTCGTTGACAGTGGCGTTCGCCACTTCATCTTCTCACCCGCTCCCGGTCCCGATGGCGACCGAGCAGCAATAGTCGGCCGCCTGCTCGACGAGGTCATTCCTCGGGTACGGGAGCGTGCTGCGATCACGTCGGATAGGTGACGAGGCAGCAAACATGCTGGCCGTGTCGGTTGTCCCTTCAGGCGTCGAGGGACAGACACCCTCGGAGTGCCGCCTCGGCGGCCAGCCGGGCGGCCAGCGTGGTGTCATTGGCCAGGCGCACCAGCCGGTCGAGCAGTTCGGGTTCGGCGGCGATGAGCCGTTCGACCTCGGCCGAGTTGGGCGAACCGTCAGGGTTGGTCAGTGCCACGATCCGTTCATCGAGCAGGCCGTCGACGGCACGGTCGCTGATGCACCGGTAGACCGACCACGGACAACCCTGTGCCTCGCACACCTCGGCCATGGCCGAGGACTCCATGTCGACACCGATGCAGCCGTCCTCCAAGAAGCGCTGGCTCAGCGCACGGTCGAGGCTCACCCCCTCGGTGGTGATCAGCTTTCCGACCCGGGGTACGTCTCCTGGCGGGGCGTGCCGGTAGGCCATGCCGCTCGTGTGGTCGATCACCACCTCGGGATTGATCAGGGTGCCGACGTCGACCTCGGGGTCGAGACCACCACAGATGCCGGCGATCATCACATGATCGACGGGCACATGACCCGGCTCCCTCTCGTCGAACAATCGGGACGTCGCCGCCCGGGTCAGCGGCGGGCCCATGCCGATGTGGATGGCGGTGACGTTCGACCCACCGACATGGCCTGTTGGGGGTGTGCCTGTTGCCCCACTCGAGGGGCTGAGGCCGAAGGCGGTGACGATGGCATCCATCTCCAGAGGCATGGGGGCCAGGATCACAACCTGGCGGTGACCGGAATCAGTGGGCATGGCCAGTAGCTTGCCCGCCGGCGGTGATCACTGCATGGGTTGGCCCGGTGCTGCCTGCGCCGGTACCCCGCAGGCCCGACCCGGTCTCAGTCGTTGTGGCGCGAACGGCCCAGCACGGCACCGTCGCGGAGCACGGAGACGGGGCCGTCCTCGCTTACCGCAATCACGGTGGCCAGGGGATCGTCATGGCTGTAGCGCCGACCGGACGTGTGGCGTGTGCCGCCAAACGCCTCAACCGTCGTTTCCGCCGCCGCGCTCGGTATCAGCCGTACGCCAAGCTGTCGGAGCGATCCCTGGGCATCGAACACGGCCGCTCCATCGACCTGGGCCAGCGCATGGCGGAGCGGGGCGAGGTGGGCGGCAGTGCGGATTCGGAGAGGCGGGGGAGTGGGAAGCCGCTCTTCCACCGGGGGACCGGGCTCGGCATCGGGCCGGTAGATGAGCAGTGAACCGATGCCCAGGGATCCCAGATCATGCACGGCGAACTCGAGCATGGCCTGGAGCACTTTGGGGTCGCCGTGGGCCTCACTGGCGGCGACAATGTCGATCCAACTGTCCACCGGTGGCTCGTGGTGCCAGTCGAGCCCCTCCCAGCGGAGCACGCCGAAGGCACCGACGACCCGGACCGACCCGGCTGGATGCCGTTGCACGATGGTGGCGGCCAGCACGTCGGCCAGAACGACGAGATCCCGTTCGGAACCCGCAGGCCGGTCGAGCACCATCCATTCGGTGGTGCCGTTGATGCGGCGCAGGAGCCAGCTCGAGAGGCCGTCGGCGAATCGGCGGGCGTCGAGCAGCGGCTGCTCGCCCAGCGACTGGCGGGTGATGGTGAGCTCGGTCCCCGCCGCCCAGGTGTCCGGGTCCGACAGCGGATCGAGGATGGTGCCGCTGCTCACCACCCGCCGCTCATGGACGGGCGGTCGCAACGCGTGGTCGATCTCTTCCACCAGAATGGCCGGGAGAGTCTCGGTGCCTTCGAGGTGAAGGCCGGCTTCCTCCAGCTCTTCGGCTAGTCGTCGCAAGCGTCTGGCACCGGGCTCAGCCATCGCACCGGACGTTACCAACGCGCCACCGATGACCGTGCCGCCTAAGGGCCGTGCTCTATCCCGGCGACCGTGATGGTCTGCCGCTGGCTCCGGGTGACGCGGCAGGACGTCGTGAACAGAGCGCGCCCTCAGGCTCGGCCGGTTGGCTGGCTCTGCGCCAGGTAGATATCGAAGGCCTCGACCTTCTGGGTGTCCAAGAAGTCCTCCTGGTAGACGATCTTGCCCCACACGGCTCGGGCCAGAAGCACGGCTCTGTTCCGGTACACGATCTCACCGGCGCCGTCGGTGGCCTGGTCGGAGAACACCACGCAGGCCGTCATCCGCCATGGCGGTCCGTTGACCAGGATCTCGTGGGGCGTGCCGACCAGCCGGGCCTCGGCGAATCGTCGGACGAAGCCTTCGATGGCGGCCTTGCCGCGGTACTCGCGTCCCCAGGAGCTCTGTCCGGGAAAGACCAGCACGGCATCGTCGGCAAAGCCGGCGAGCAGTGGGCCCAGATCGCCGGCATTGAGCGCTCGTATGTTTCGGCGAATCATCCGTCGCACCATGGATTTGTACATACTCCACTCTCTGGATAGATCGATCCAATCACGATAGCTATACTGCTCGGGAGCAGGCAAGTAGGGACATCGATGCTGGTGAGAGGGAACCATGGCCACTGATACGAGAGAGCGTCTGGTGGAGGCGGGCTCCCGGCTGTTCCAGAGACAGGGCCTGGCCGGGACCGGCATCAAACAGATCCTCTCGGAGGCCAACGCCCAGTTCTCTTCGCTCTACCACCACTTCCCCGGGGGAAAGGACGAGCTCGCTGTTGATGTGATCCGCGCCTCTGGCTTGCACTACCAGCAGCTGGTGGAAACGGTGTGGGACGCCGCACCCGATGTGGTCACTGGAGTCAGGGCCATATTCGAAGGCGCCGCCGCCGTTCTGGAAGCGACCGACTACGCCGACGCCTGCCCGATCGCCACCGTGGCGCTGGAGGTGGCCAGCACCAACGAGCCCCTTCGGGTAGCCACGGCCGAGGTGTTCGATGCCTGGACCCACGCCGGCACGGCGCGGTTCGTGGACAGCGGCGTTGGGGCCGCCGAGTCCCGGCGCTTGGCCCTCACGGTGATCGCGCTCCTCGAGGGTGCGTTCGTTCTGGGCCGAGCCACCCGCAGCGTCGAACCCATGGCTTCGGCGGCCGAGGCAGCGGTCACGGTCGTTCGGCGCGCCCTCGATCTCGTCGGGTCACCGGCCGGATCGCCGCAGTAGCCAGGGGGCAGAGAGAGGGTCTGACCTCCGCCGCCCGCACCAGGATCAGATGGCCGCCTGATCCAGGGCCTCGATAGCCGCCTCGTCCAGGATCAGTTCGGCGGCGGCCAGGTTCTCATCCAGGTGGGTGGGCGAGGAGGTGCCGGGAATGAGCAGGACGGTGGGCGCTTGGGCCAGCAGCCAGGCCAGGGCCACTTGAGCCCGGGTGGCACCAAGCCGGTCAGCCGTGTCCTCGACCACCGGGGCATCCAGTACGGGGTTGTCGGCGAAGAACGCTGATCCCAGGGGGAAGAAGGGGACGTAGGGAACCTCGTCGGCTCGACAGGCATCGAACAGCAATTGGTCGCTGCGGTCGGTCAGGTTGTAGGCGTTCTGTACGCAGGCCACGTCGGTCTGGGCCCGGGCCGTGCGATAGTCGTCCAGGGTCACGTTGCTGAGGCCGACACCCCCGATGAGCCCCTCGTCGCGCATCGCTGTCATGGCGTCGAGCTGCTCGGTGAAGGGCACGTCGGACTCGGGGTGCCGCCGCAGGTTGACAACCGGAACCTGATCGACCTCCAAGCTGGCCAGGTTGGCTTCGACCCCGGCACGAAGATCTTCTGGACGCTGAGCCGGCAGCCATTGGCGCTGCTCGTCGCGCCTGGCGCCGACCTTGGACACCAGGACCAACTGGTCCGGGTAGGGGAAGAGGGCTTCGTGGATCAAGTCGTTGGCCACATCGGGTCCATAGAACTGAGCGGTGTCGATGTGGTCGACGCCGGCTTCCACCGCTCGGCGCAGTATGGCCAGGGCCTGGGGGCGATCAGCGGGAGGGCCGAAGACGCCGGGGCCCGGCAGCTGCATGGCCCCGAAGCCCATCCGGTGGACCGGGCGGCCGGCTAACAAGACGGTGTCGGTAGGCATGCCTCCATCCTTCACACGAGGCTTCGAGAAGTCCAGTCGGCACCATGTTCGCAGCCAATGCCCGCCAGCGTCATCGGCCGCTCGGCGGTCTGGAGCCTCTCAGACTTCGATCACGCAGGGGCCGTCCATGCCGGTCAGCTCCAACACGGTGCGGGTCAATCGGCGAGGGTGCCGCAGGACCACCTCGAAGTGGCCCGGGGACTCCCGGAGCGCGTAGGCGATCACGGAGACGCCGGAACAGTCCATGAAGCTCATATCGGCAAGATCCAGCGTCAATCGTTTCGGGTTCTGGTCGATGACGTGCCGGACGCACGCAGCCATGATCGGGGCGGTGGCCATGTCCACCTCGCCGTGAATGAACACGGTCGAGGGCGACCGGCGGCCCAGGTTGGCAGAGAAAGGAGGGCCGCCGACCATCCCCTCGGAAGGATCCGCGGGTGAGGCCATGGCCACTCAGTTCGTTCTACCGGCCAGTCTTCGTCCTCCAAAACCAGGAGATCTGTAGGGTTGGCGCAAGCCCAAGCTATCGCCATTCTGGCTTTGGACCGACCACCGTGCCTACATGCCGTCTCTGGCCCCGGTCACCCGCCCGATCTCGGCTCGCACCTCATCGGGGTCAGGAGGGACCACCGATGAGGGGTTCGTCGCATGGCTGCCGTTGAGAAATCTGTGATGTATCTGGATGGCCAGAACGGCGGTCTGGGTCACCGTGGTCGGGACGGCGGCGACGGGCAGGGAGTCCCGGTGCTCATCGAGGAACGTCGCTGCCGCCCGGACCGCATCGCTTCTGATCTGATCATCCTGGGTACCGAAGCTGAACCGCCATCGCCGAGCCTGGCGGGCGATGAGGACCTTGTCATCGTCGCCTTCGAGCCCGGCCGCGGGAAGGACCCGGCAATCGTAGGTACGGCAGGTCCGGGGCCGGTGCTCGTAGATCGAACAGCGGTTGTCGACCAGCATGGGGCAGTGCCCCCGCTCGTCGTAGCCCAGGAGGACGTGGCCCAAGGGCAGGCGGGGGGCGGGGAACAACAGGTCGGCCGGGATCTGAGCGAGGGTGTCAGTCTCGTCGGGCTCGATGTGGATGAACTGGGACGAGGTGCAACAGGCGGTGCAGCCGCCACAGGGCACGTCAGATCCGCGTTCGCCCCGAAGCGCCGCTTCTATCTGTTCCATCCAGGGGGAGAACTCGCCGGCGGCCAGGGTGGGTTCGTCTTCGGTCTGGTCGTCGGCCATGGGTACCCGATTGTACGACGAAGGGGGAGGCCGCCCACTGGGAACCGAGCCGAACGGTTAGGGCACCGGCGCCGGGTTCCACGTCAGTCCGGCATCATGGGTGGCGAACAGGTGCACGCCCGAGCTGCCGCTCTCGAACACCAATCCATAGTTTGGGTCGGCGAAGTAGATGGGGTAGATCTCGTCGGTCGTGTTGGCCGCGGTCTGGAGCACCGGTGTCCAGGTGGTGCCGACGGTGTCCAGTCGCCACAACGTAGTCCCGCCGGTCACGTAGAACAGCACGCCGGCATCGTTGGTGGCGGAGGCGCCCGACCAGGCATGCGACGGTGGCCCTCCGGCCACGGGGCTCCAGTGACGCCCGGCATCAGTGGACACGGCAACGGAGACCACGGATGCGTCCCCACCGCCACCCATCCCGCACAGGCCCACGAGTCTTCCCGGCAAAAGAGTGCCCACGGGCTCGCACGTTGGATCGACATCGACCAGGGCGCCTTGCGTTGTTGCGCTGTAGAGGCCCCCCGGGGTGAACACCAGAGCGCCGTCGTGGTCTGCCACCAGTGAGGCGCCGGACCCTGGCCCGCTCCCGCTGGACAAGCCCCTCGAGATTTGCCGCCATGACCCGGCCTTGCTCGTCCGGTACCAGACGTGGAGTCGGCCACAGCTGGTGAGCGAGGTGCTGTCGGGGCAGTCGTCGACCAGGGCCCAGGCGCTGGCACCCGATGTCGTGAACGCCTTGACCACGCCGAGGTGCACCATTCGCCACGTGGTGCCGCCGTTGCTGGTGGCCCACAACTCGCCGGATTGGAGATACCAGCCATCGGTCGGCGTGACAAAGCGCACGTCGACGACGCCGCCGTATTGACGCGAGACGGACGGGCTGATGGTGGTGGCCGTCATGTTCGGGACTCGCATACTGTGCCACGTGCTCCCTCCGTCGCTGGTGCGCACGATGATCGGGTTCGCGTTCGCGCAGAACCCACAGCCGGTGGCGATCCATCCGTGGTCGGCGTCGAGGAAATCGATGGATGTCGCTCCTGCGCCCACCACGCCGAGGGGAGAGGGAGAAGACAGGGATCCACCCGGCGGTGCGCTGGGCGCGGCGGCGTCGCCCAACGGTGCCGAGGGCCTGAGAGACGCCTTCCCGTTGAAGCCGCCCACGGCTGCGGTGATCAGGAGCCCCACTATCACGACGGCCAGGATCGCCGCCGCCGTCCACAGTCGCCGTTTCCGGTGACGGCGCCGGGCCTCTTCGATCAGGGCCTGCGCGTCGGGGACCGGACTGCTGGATGGCGTCCGGGGCTCGACGACCATCGTCTGTCCCTCCTGCGCCATGGTGATATTATAACTATCACCATGTTGGAAGTCCAGATCGATACCAACAGCCCCACCCCGCTGCACGAGCAGGTGGCGGGGCGCCTTCGCCGGGCCATCGCCGAGGGTGAGGCCCGCCCCGGCGAGCGACTGCCCCCCGCTCGGGACCTGGCTGCCATCCTCGGGGTCAACTCGAACACCGTGCTCCGGGCACTACGCACCTTGCGCGACGAGGGACTGCTGGAGTTCCGGCGGGGGCGGGGTATCACCGTGGCCGGTGACGCACCCACCAAGGGCCTGCTCATTTCCAGGGCTCGGGAACTGGTGAGGCTGGCTCAACGCCAGGGTTACGACCGCGACGAACTGATCCAGCTCATCGACGGCATCTCCTGACCGGAGCGCAGTCACTGTCTGCACGTTGTCCTGCCGGCGACGCTGAACCTACGCCGAGCTGTACAGACGGCGACATGGCAGGATGAGGGCATGACCAGCGAACGGTTGGAGGTCCAGCGGCTGATACCGGCGGACCCAGCGTCGATCTTCGGGGTGCTGAGCGACCCGCACGGACATGTGGCCATCGACAGCTCCGGCATGTTGATGGCGGCCACGGGCGAGCCCGTGACTGCCATCGGGGACACCTTCGTCGTCCATATGGATCGTGAGGCCCTCAACGACTACCCCATGGGCCGTTATGACGTGACCGTCACCATCACCGCCTTGGTGCCCGAACGCCAGATCGAGTGGACGATCCTGGGCGAGATCCGTCCCCAGATCGGCCACGTCTACGGCTACCTGCTCGAGCCAGTCGAGGCCGGCACCATGGTCACCTCGTACTACGACTGGTCGTCCATCGACCCGGCCTACAAGGACGCGGGGATCTTCCCGGTTATCTCGGAAGGGGCACTGCGCGCCACCTTGGGCATCCTGGCCCGCACGATGGCCAAGGCCGGGTCGGACGCTCCGGTCTGAGGAGACGCTCTCCCGGCATCCAGCGTTCCCGTGCGCCGTCTTCACCGATCTCCGGTCGTGGCTGGCTGGGCACGGAGCCTGGCCACCCGCTCGCCGAGGGAGACGTTGAGCTTGGTCAAGACCCGCCCGAGGTCGCGGCGTTCGCCTTCGGCCCAGTCGTTGAAGAGCTCATGGAGCAGCACCCGGCGGTCGCGCTCGACGACCCCCATGATGCGTCTGCCGTCGGCCGTGAGCACCAGGGTCGAGGACCGTCCGTCGGCAGGATCGGGTCGACGGGCCACGAACCCACCGGCGACCAGGGCGGTCACTTGCCGGGTGACCGTCGACGCGTCCAAGTGGAGCTCGTCGGCCAACTCGTTGGTGCGCACCGGTCCCAGGCGCTCGAGCGTTCGCAGGGCTACATAGCCGGAACGGTCGACACGAACGTAGAGCGAGCCCTTGCGTCCGAGAGTGTCCAGTTGGCGCACCAGTGTCAGCAGCTCTAGTTCGATGACGCTGATCGAGTCGGCGGCTTGCCCCATGTTCGAAATTTCCTAACTCTTCGGACCTCGATAAACTAGCGAGATATACCTGTATGGTACATCTAGTTGACCGGCATGACTGTGGAACGAGGGAGCCCGAGGTGCGCGGAACGATCGGGGTTGGAACAGAGGCAGCAAGGTGACCGTGACGGCTCCGGGAGCCGAACAGGAGAGAAGCGACAACTACAAGTGGATCGCCCTTTCGAACACAACTCTGGGCATCCTCATGGTCACGATCAACACCTCGATCTTGCTGATCTCGTTGCCCGACATCTTCCGGGGCATCAAGCTGCAGCCCCTGGCCCCGGGTAACACCTCGTATTTCCTGTGGATCCTGATGGGTTTCCTGCTGGTAACGGCGGTGCTGGTGGTCAGCTTCGGCCGGGTGGGGGACATGTACGGCCGGGTGCGGATGTACAACCTGGGCTTTGCCGTGTTCACCCTCTTTTCCATCCTGCTCTCGGTCACCTGGATGACCGGAGCGGGAGCGGCGATGTGGATCATTGTGATGCGCATCGGACAAGGGGTGGGCGGGGCCTTCCTGTTCGCCAACTCCAGTGCCATCCTCACCGACGCCTTTCCCGAAGCGGAGCGGGGCAAGGCCATGGGCATCAATGGGATAGCCCTCGTCACTGGGTCGTTCGTGGGCCTCATCCTGGGCGGTGTCCTGGCCCCCATCGAGTGGCGGTTGGTGTTCTTGGTGTCGGTGCCCTTCGGCCTGTTTGGCACCATCTGGGCCTACACGAAGCTGAAGGACAATGGCGTCCGGGTCAAGAGCACGATCGACTGGGCCGGCAACGTCACCTTCGCCGTCGGCCTGATCGCAGTGTTGGTCGGGATCGTGTACGGGATCCAGCCCTATGGCGGCCATACCATGGGCTGGACGAGTCCCTTCGTGCTGGGCACGGTGATCGGCGGCGTCATCGTCCTGGTGGCCTTCGTATTTATCGAAATGCGGGTAGCCAACCCCATGTTCCAGCTCCACCTGTTCCGGATCCGGGCTTTTACCGCCGGCGTCGTGGCCTCGCTGCTGTCGGCCATGGGTCGGGGCGGGTTGCAGTTCATGCTCATCATCTGGTTGCAGGGCATCTGGCTGCCCCAGCACGGCTACGACTTCTCCCAGACCCCGTTATGGGCCGGCATCTACATGATCCCGCTCACCATCGGCTTCCTGATCACGGGCCCTATCTCTGGCATCGTGACTGACAAGTACGGAGCTCGGGGTATCGCCACCATCGGCCTGGTCGGCGCCGGAATTTGTTATCTGTTGCTCGAGCTCTTGCCCATGGACTTCAGCTATCTCCCCTTCGCCGCCATCATCTTCTTCTTCTCGCTGTTCTCGGGCCTGTTCTTCGCGCCCAACCAGACTGCGGTGATGAACAGCCTGCCGCCCGACCAGCGCGGCGCGGGGGCGGGCATGAACGCCACGTTCATGAACTCGGCCCAGGTGCTGTCCATCGGCGTGTTCTTCTCCATCGTCACGCTGGGGCTGGCCTCGTCGCTTCCCGGCCACCTCTACCAGGGCCTCTTGGCCCAAGGTGTCCCGGCCGACCAGGCCCGACAGCTGTCGCACCTCCCACCCATCGGCAGCCTGTTCGCCGCCTTTTTGGGCTTCAACCCCCTCCAGACCGAGATCCCCCGCCACGTCCTGGCCAACCTGGGCACAGTGCGGGCCAACTACATCACCGGGCGGACCTTCTTCCCCAAGTTGATCTCGCCCTCCTTCGAGGATGGGCTCCATCTGGCCTTTGACTTCGCCGCCGCCACCACCTTCATTGCCGCTGCCGCCTCATGGCTGCGGGGCGGGAAGTACGTCCACTCTGCTCACTCCCTGTCCGACGAGGTTGGCTCCGGTCTCCTCGAAGTCGGCGAGCTGGCGTCGGCCGAGGTCGGGGCGGGCGTCATGACCGAGGAGTGATCGGGCTGCTCCCCGCACGCTTCCCAGACTGGACCCGCGTTGTGAGGGGATCCGCTCCTCCACTGGCCTTGGACTGGGAATGCCACCGCTTGATGCCGATGAGGAACATGGTGATGACCACGGGCACGCCGAGGAACAGGATCCCTTCGCGTATCCACTGCTCAGCGTCGAACTGCGCCTCGAGCAGCGTGGCCGACTCGGCATCGCGGAGGCTGGAGTAGAAAAGGACGGCCGCACTCACCAGAAGGATGTATCCCCCGTAGAGCATCACCCGGGACTCACGGGGGAACCCGGCTGAGTGCAGGTTGGTCAAGCCTTGGCCGGACGATGCCAGCTCCCACAGCAACGCCACCACCAACACCACGGCGGCAAACAGGGCGACCCGTCCGGTGGTGTCCGTGGTCTTCCCGAAGAGCAGGTCGACCCAGGTCAAGAGCTCCAGACTGACCGTCAGGGTGATGAGAAGTGAGATGGGGACGATCAGCCGGTGCAGTGCCCGCGTGACCAGGGCATACAGGACGGTGGCGATGGTGGCCATGGCCGCGACCGATTTCAACCCCTCCACACCGAGATAGGGCGCATTGGTCATGAGGTGCCCGGCGGTACCCGATGACTGGAGTCCGAAGGGATGGATGACCGTTCCCATCTCGTCGAGGGCACTCAGTCCGTCGATCGCTCCGATGATGACGATCAGACAACCGGCGGCCACCCACGCGCCGGAGAGCCGATGGCGGAGGACCACGAGCGCGACGGCGGTGACGATCGCAGTCACGATCCAGAAGGTGGCGGAGACGCCGTAGACCTTGTCGTCGAGCAATGGATCGGCATGGCCCAACTGCCGCTCGGCGATATAGCCCACCGTCGAGTCGGCCAGGGCGGCGACGCCCAGTGCGACGAAGGGGACGTGAGCGGGCCAGTCCCCTCTCGGCTTGACCACGACGTAGAGCATGCCGACCACGGCGGCGACCACGGCGGCCAGGAGTAGCTCAGGGGCGACGTCTCCTCCGTTGTTGGGCATGGACGTACGCAGGCCGTTCCAGAGGATGGCCCCGGCGGCAATGAGGACGATGCCGCCGAACAGCCATCGGTGGACGGAGGAACTGATGCGGCGGACGAATCGATGGAGGGCGAAATCGGACCAGTTTCCGAACTCGGAGCCGGCCAGGACCAGTACGGGGATGAGGAAGAACTGGATGTTGGCGAGCTGGTGGGCCACGTCGTCGGTGAAGACATCGACATGACCGGCCGACCTGTTGGCCAGCCAAGCCGTGAGGTAGAGGGCGCCCACGCACAGCATGAGCATGGGAGGCAGGATCCGGCGGCGCATTCGCCATTTCCCGCTGGGCTCCGCGTTGGGCACTTCCCAGTGGCCTCCGCTGCTCTCGGGAAACCACGACGCCACCCCGATGGCCACGATGAGGGCCAACACCAGGTAGCAGGCAATGGCATCCGTTTTGCTCACGCCGTCGAGTACATCGTGTTCGCTCCACATGGCCCATACGAAGATGGCGATGACGGCAACCCGGACCCCCCAGTCGGCGCGAAAGGCACCAGCCAGGATGAGTCCCCAGGCCACTGAGCAGAAGACGATGCAGGCCACGAAGACCAGGATCGGGATGGTGGCCGTGGTATGGGCAAAGTTGTCGCTCTGGATGCTAGGCAGGTGCGCGTTTCGAGCGAACACCAAGATGGCCGCCACTGCCAGCTGAGCTATCACCACCCCCAGGAGGAGCTTGGTCTCGGGTCGAAGTGTGGCCAGATGGAGGAGACGGGCTCGCAGGGCGTCGCGGAGAGGTTGGGCGTGCTCATCCACCGCCCCGCCATGGCCCGGCTCCCCGTTTTTGGCGACTGCCCCTGGGCCCGGGGCCTCCGGAATGGCCACCACCGCACTCGTCCGACGCTCGCCGGCAACCGCGGCCCGAATGCCTCCTGCCGCCGAGCCTGATCCGTGGACCGCGTCGGGGTCCGAGGGCTCGTTGCCGCTCATGGCCGGTTCGACGACCCCTGATCGACGGGTAGGACCGTCCCGGTCACGTAACGGGCCTCGTCACTGGCCAGAAAGACGAGTGCGTTGGAGACATCCACGGCATCGATCCACTCGTGGCCCATGGGTGCCGACCGACGAAAGGCCGGAAGGCAATCCTCCAGGGTAGGGTTCTCCAGGTCGGGCCGGAAGAAGGCCAGCTGGTCCGGGTTGTCGGTCACCATGGGCGTACCCACCGTGGCCGGGCACAGGGCGTTGACTCGGATGTTCCGGCGGGCCAGTTCGTTGGCCAGTGTCTGGGCTATGCCGATGACCGCGTGCTTGCTGGCGTTGTACCCACCCAGGTGGCGGATGCCCTTGAGGCCGGCCCCCGAGCTGGTGAGGACGATGGATCCCCCGTTGCCGAAATCGAGCAT
>DASZLD010000065.1:0-14653 GCA_035552655.1 Acidimicrobiales bacterium | reverse complement strand
CTCGGTCTGACCGACGCCTGCAAGGCGGGGGCCAAAGAACTGGTCTCCATGTGGGGTCATGCCGACCAGAGCGAGGGTCCTCTCGCCTTTGCTGAGAAGCGAGCGCCGAACTGGCTTCCACCCGAGCCGACCTGAGTCGGTGATCGCCCCGACCATCGGCCACAGTCGAGGGTCGGGATCGAGGCACTCGAGGCTCAGGTGCTCGAGCGCACGATCGGCGCGTTGAGCGGCTGGCCACCCATGGAGCCGTAGAACTGCGCGTCACCGGAGGAGAAGACACCGCCATCGTCGGCGAACAGCCAGTAGCCCTGGCCGCTGGCGGTCGGCGTCATGGACACCATGGGGGCGTTCAGATGCTGACCAGCGGCCGAGCCGAGCCAGCGAGCGTCGCCGAAGGAGAAGACCTGGGAGCGGGCCCGGCAACCACGGCCCAGGCCGCAAGCGAGATGGTCCCGACGGCAACGGATCGGAACCGAGCGGCTCCGGATCGACGGGATCGCGAACGAGCAGTACGCAGGGAGGTCGAAGACATGGGCCGAAGGTACCCAAGGCAGGTGAACGAGAAGTCATCCTTGACAGAACGTTTCGCGGAGACCGGGGCGCTCCGCTCAGCGCGCTCTCAGGTCCTGGTCATCACCTAGTTGCGGCCACCAGGGCTTCGGCTTCCTCGCTGACGGCTGATGCCATGCGTTGCAGGTCCGGTACCAGCTGCGGATCGGCACAGAACCCGAAGCACAGCTGGTCGGCGTGCGAATGGACCGAGATGCGGAGGGCGTGACGTTCGCCGATCTCGGCGATCCCAAAGATGCCGGTGACCGGCATGCCCAGCATGCTCACCGGGGAACGAGGCCCGGGGACATTGGAGACGCTCAGGGCGAATCGGCGCGGACTGTCTTCCAGACTGGCGGCGAACTGTCTGAGCCGGGGGGAAACCGAGGCCAGGTCGTGATACAGCAAATCGAGATGTTCGGCATCGGCCTCTGCCTTGCGCCGGGACGTCGCTCGTCGCACGGCCCGAAGCCGAGCAAGGGGATCGACTTCGCGAAGCGGGAGCTCAAGGGAAAAGTACGAATCCCGATTGAGTGCCTCGTCGTGTTCGCGGTGAAGGCTGACGGGCACCCGAACCCGCACGTTGGTCAACCGGCCGTGGTGATGTTCGATCCAGTGGCGGAGCGCTCCGGCCACGACGGCCAGGATGGCATCGTTCACCGTCGCCCCAGCAACGGCTTTGGCCGCCTGCCGTAAGTTGGTCAGCGACGTCTCGGCCAGTCCTATCTCCCTCGTGGTCCCCACGGTGCCATCGAATGGTGAGAAACCGTGTTGGCGACCGAACTCTCGTCCCAGGAGGGCGCCCAGGTGTTTGCGCCGACGGGCGCTGTCGGCCACGTCGAGCTTGGCGTGCGAGCTGGCCGAGGTTACCGGCTTGTCCGTGCTGTCCCACAACAGGCGTTCGGCGAATTTGGCGGCCGTGGTGCCATCGGCCAGCGCATGGTGAATGCGCCATACCAGCGCGGAGCCTCCTCCCTCGAGGGTGAACAGGGACATGCTCCACAGCGGCTGACCGCGATCGAGGTGCTGTTCGAACAGCCGTGCTATCGCATCGCACAACCCGTTCCGGTCGAGCGGTGTCTGCACGGGTGGAGCGAATACATGGTTCTCCACATCGAAATCGACATCTGTGACCCAGAAGTAGCCATCCGGCCGCTCCTCCAGCCGGCAGGTCAGCAGGGGTGTGCGACCGATGCGTCCGGCCAGTCGGTTGAGGAGGGCTTCTCTGGTCAAGCGACCTTCCACCAGGATCACCCGGCAGGTGTGACCAACAATGGTGTCGTTTTCGAGGGCAAGAATGGCGACATCCTCGGGCGCCAGCGGCTGTACCAGTGGCGCCGCCTCACCGTCCACCGTCGCCTCGACCCTCGATTCACTTCCTGTCGTGGTCACGCGTAGAGGATGACACCGCGGATGTTGGTTCCCGCGTGCATGTCCTCGTACCCTTTGCTCACCTCGTCCAGGGCGTAGGTGGTGGTGATGAGCTCGTCCAGCTTGAGCTGGCCCTCTCGGTACATCTGGACTTGGCGCGGTATGTCAGCCGTGGGGTTGCACGCACCGAACAGCGATCCCTGGATGCGCTTCTGGGACAGCGTCAGCTCCAGCAGCGACACCGGGATGCCCATGTCGGTCATGGGCCCGATGGCGGTCACTACGACCGTGCCCGCCTTTCGGATGGCGGCGAACGCCTGGGCCACGTGTTCGCCGCTGACCACACCGACGGTGACGATGGCGGCATCGGCGCCCTGCCCATCGGTGACGCTCTTGGCGAACTCAGTGGCCTCGGCGATTCCCTCGAAGGCATGGGTGGCTCCCAGCTCCAGGCTCTTCTCGCGCTTCATGGCCACCGGGTCGACGGCGATCACGTGCGACGCACCGGCGTGGGCCGCACCCTGGACGGCGTTGATGCCGATACCGCCGACGCCCATGATGATCACCGTGTCGCCCGGTGTGACCTCGGCCGAATTCACCGCAGCACCCCAACCGGTCCCCACCCCGCAGCCCAGCAGGCACAGGGTCTCCAGAGGCAGGTCCTTGGGCACCTTGACCGCCGACATGACCGATACCACCGTGTGCTCACAGAAGGTGGAGATGCCCGACATCTGCCCCACGCGCTCACCGTCGAGGGTGTGGAGGCGGAAGCTGGTGGGATCGTATGGTCGGGCGCCGCTCAGGATGGTGGCGCCGAGCGTGCATAGATTCTGATGGCCGGTGGCGCACCACCGGCAGCGGCCACAAGCGGCCAGAAAGGAGAACACGACGTGGTCACCCACCTCGAAGCCGAGCGTGTTGGGCCCGACTTGTTCCACCACCCCCGATCCCTCGTGGCCTCCGGCCATGGGGAACACCGCGGTCTTGAGGTCGCCCGTGGCCAAGTGGTCATCGGAGTGGCACAGGCCCGCCGCCACCATCCGGACCAGCAGCTCGTCCTGGCCGGGTTGGTCCAACTCCAGCTCGATGGTCTCGAATCGGCCCGGTGAGGACCTGATGACTGCACCCCGCGTCCGCATGGAACTACCCCCTCGTCTCGCCTGCCGGCGTGCCCTGATACCAGAAAGAAGCTAGCAACCTTCCCCCAAGGCGGCCTGCTTTCAGGCGGGGCGGCGTTTGCGGCGCACTGCGGCCACATGGACCAAGAGGTTGTAAGTCACCACTGCGATGGCCAGGTGCATGACCATGAGGACGATCACTGCTCGGGTCGGTTGGCCCTTGGCCAGCAGCCACAAGTCGGGCAGGAGCAGCACCAATGTCACCAGGATGGCCATACGGAAGAACAGCCAGCGGGGAGCTGATGAGATCCGGGTCACGATCGGCCACGCCGCGCAGGCAATGACCACACCGATGATCGTCAGCTTCGAGTAGTCGGCGAATTGAAAGTGCGAGTAGCCCTTGGTGGCCGGAAAGGCGGCGGTCCCGATGGCGACCAGGATGGCGTCGGCGGCCAGGGACCCCGCTATGGAGGCAACCGTGGCCAGCGCCACCAGGACCATCGACGGTTGCTGGTGTTCGGGCTGGAGGTCGATACGGAAGTGGGCGAGGGCGCGCCGGAGTGCCGGTGGCATCGAGGTCAAGATCGTCTCCTGCATGGTGCCGGCCATGGTTGCCATTGTGCCGCTTGGAGCGGTGAAGGTGGGAACCGGGCCACTTATCAAACCTTCAGGAAATGGCGTCAGTCCCGGTAGCGGCTACCGTCTGCCGGCGGCGGTCAAGCGATCGGGGAACAAGTGGTAGAGGATCTGACGTGGGGAGTGGTGGACCGGGCGGAGCTGCAGCGGCTGGTGGTCCTGTCGCCACATTTCGACGATGCGGCCATGGGCGCCGGGTACCTGATCGCCAGCTATCCGGGAACGGCAGTGATCACGGTCATGGCCGGTCGACCTCCCGCCTACCCGGCCGAGCCCAGCCCCTGGGACGCCCTGGGAGGATTCGGCCCCGGTGACGATGTGGTCGCGGCCCGCCAGGAGGAGGATCGACTGGCCATGGAGGTCCTGGGGGCGACACCGTGCTGGCTCGACTTTCCCGACCATCAGTACCTGGCCCCCGAGGATCGCCCGACGCCCGAGGAGATAGCGCCGGTTCTGGAAGAGGCCATCCTGTCGCGGCAACCCACCGCCATCTTCGCCCCTATGGGTCTGGCCAATCCTGACCACGACGTCACCCACCAGGCCGCCATGCTCGTTCGCCAGGATCATCAGGATCTGGCCTGGTACTGCTACGAGGACGCGGGCTACAAGCACCTGCCCGGGCTCTTGGCCTGGCGGGTGGCCCGGCTGCTGCGGCACGGGCCATGGCCCACTCCGGCCATCGTGCCCCACGAGGAAGACGAGGAGCGCAAGCACCGCGCCATCTGGTGCTACACGAGCCAGATCGCTCCACTGGAGCAGGATCACTCTCTGAGCGGCCGACTGGCGGGCAGAGCACCCGAGCAGTTCTGGCGCCTGGCTCCAGCACCTGAGGGCTGGGGCCCACTCGCCGACCTCATCTGAGCCGGCCGCGCTGCGATGACTTTGAGATCGTCGACACCGTCGGCCGCTGAACGGCCGGGCCGGCTCGTGATCGGGGATCTATGCTCCTTGGGTCCACGCCGTGTCCATCATGACGATGGTGCCGCGGTTCCGTTCGCCACGCCTGCAGGAGGCCTCCATGCCCGATCTCGGTGCGCTCTTCGATCGCCATGTATCTCTGGAGTTCGAGGCCAAGGATGCCGACGCCACCATGGAGACGATGGTCGATCGACCCACCGTTATCCATGTGCCCGTGCTCACGGGAGGACGGGACACGGCTGAGCTCCGTCGCTTCTACCGCGATTCGTTCATTCCGGCCTGGCCCGAAGACACGACGGTCGAGCAGGTCTCGCGGACGGTCGGGGCCGAGCGTGCTGTTGACGAACTGATCATTCGCTTCACCCACACCACGGAGATGCCCTTTTGGCTTCCCGGTATCGCTCCGACCGGGCGACGGGTGGAGATACCGCTTGTGGTCGTCATGGGATTCGACGGCGATTCGGTCGCTTCCGAGCACATCTATTGGGACCAGGCGTCATTGCTGGCCCAGATCGGGCTGCTCGATACCACCGACCTGCCCATCACCGGTTCGGTCCAGGCCAGTGCCCTGGTGGACGCGGGCATTGCGCTGAACGAGCTCATCGACCAGGCCGGCTGACCGGCGATCACTCCGGCCCGTCACGGTGTCGATCCTCGGAACGAGGTTGGGATTCAGGCCGTGGCCCGCTCCACCGTGCGGCCGGTCAGTCCGGCGAAACTTCGCAGCGTGATGAGGAGCGCTTCCGGATCGCGGTGGGGTACCAGGTAGTGGGAGTAGGCCACGCGCAGGAACATCTCTGCCGCTTGTTCCCCCGACA
The DNA here is from genome assembly GCA_035552655.1 of Acidimicrobiales bacterium. GTDB lineage: Bacteria > Actinomycetota > Acidimicrobiia > Acidimicrobiales > RAAP-2 > DASXMT01. The sequence continues at coordinate 9,243 of DASZLD010000065.1, read as the reverse complement.
ACGCCCCGGCCCGCACCGTTGGTAGCTCGTCGAGCGCATCCCCCAGCACACGGGCCAAGGACTCGACGTGCGGTCCGAGCGAGTCGGCCAGCGATTGCAGTGCGAAGGTGGGGTCGGCGCCGATGGGATCGGGACCCATCGATTCGTCGAGGTAGGTCACCAGATAGCGAAGGGTTGCATCGAGCCTCCGGTTCGGGGACCGGTGGGCCCCGGCCACTGCTTGAAGTCCCAGGTCGAACTGCTCGACCTCGTAGGCGCTGAGGGCCCCGAGGAGGCGAGCCTTGTTGGGAAACCAGTGATAGAGCGTCGGCCGGGATACCCCGGCCTCGGCCGCCACCGCACTCAAGGTCAGTTTGCCCGGCCCCCGCTCCGAGACGCAGCGCCTGGCTGCCACCAAGATCAGCTCGGCGGTCGGGAGCGTGCTCATAAGAAGAGCGCGAGCCCGCGCATCTCGACGCTGGCTCTGGTGGTCACACCCCCTGGGCAGGTCGGGTCGGTGAAGGCGGAGTGGGGCACGCGTCCGGATCGGCGACCGTCGGTGTCGTGCGCCTTGAACATAATGACCTCGTCCGCCGTCATGTCGGGGTAGTAGTGCCAGCGGTGAGCCGGGCTGTAGACGTAGCCGGTGGTGTCGTGACGGATGTCTCCCGCACCGCGCTCCTCGGTGATGGCGGCCACCGTCACTTCGTCCTCCGGCGCGACGGTCCGGGCGTCGCACACGGCCAACGGGAAGTCCTGTGGGGGCGGCGACACGGCGCGCCACATGTTGTACATGGCGTAGCGGGCATAGTCCTTGAGGTCGAGGTCGTCGACGAAGGCGGCGATCAGCTCGACCAGCCCCGTCGCCGACTGGTCGGTGTTGTCGGCGTGCGGGTATCGGGCGGGCTTGGCGTTGGCCAGGGGGGCGAGCTTGGAGGTGGCGCCCTCCCCGTAGCGCTTCTTGCCCCCGCCGAGCATGAACACCCTCGCCGCGCCGGTCTCGTGCATGAGGAGCTCGGTCATCTCGTCCATGTACTGCTGGTCGACGGTGGGCTCCTCTTGGATCTGGTCGAAGTCCTTGATCGAGCTGGCATGGCGAACGAGCACGAATCCCTCGCGGTCGATGTCGGTGGAAAGGGGCCGGGCGTCCTCGATCCAGACCTCCCGACCGGGCAGAGTCTGCATGGTCGAGCGCGCTTCGTCCTCGGTGACGAATTCCAGAACTCGCTCCGACCCGCTCAGGGCGTTTCGGATGTAGTTCACCTCGGCCTGGACTCCCGACTCCTTGGTGATCACCGGTACGACCATCACACCCCCCACATTCGGTCGGCCTCGGCGTCGCCGGGCCACTCATCGGCTGGGACCAACTGGTCTCAGCCTTACAGTGTGAGGAGAATATGTAAAGGGCAGCTACCGGACCCGCCCTTCGACAACGCTTTCCGCTTGAATGGGCTCAAGCCCGTGCACGAGCTTGCCGTCCGTCGACGTCGACCATACCGACAGGGAGGACCGGGCCATGACTGAAGCGCTGATACTCGGGGGAGTGCGGACGCCGATCGGCCGCTACGGGGGCTCACTGTCGCACCAGAGGCTCGATGACCTGCTCGGGCAGACGATGGTGGCCGCCTGCGAGCGGGTGGGCATGCCCCTGGAGCGGATTGAGGACATCGCCGCCGGTTGCGTGAACCCAGCGCACGAGGGCATGGGCGATGTGGCCCGCTGGGCCGCCCTGGCCGCAGGATTTCCGGACTCAGTCCCCGCGGCCACGGTCAACCGCTTCTGTGCCTCATCGCTCACCGCCGCCATCTCCATCTCTCAAGCCATCCGATGTGGGGAGTTGGGTGTGGGTCTGGCCGGGGGCGTGGAGTCGATGTCCCGATCGGGATGGGCGTTCATGAAGGGAGATGCGCCCTTCAGTCCTCGCGGGCCTGTGTTGCTGCTCGACACCATGTGGGCGGGAGCGGGCGGCCCTCCGCACCCGGCGCTGCTAGCTCGCGGCGTCTATGTGGAGATGGTCAAGACCGCACAGAACGTGGCCGATCGGTATGAACTGTCCCGAGAGGAGATCGATGCCTTCGCCCTTCGATCGCATCTGCACGCGGCGGCCGCCCGGGATTCGGGCCGGTTTGCGGCGGAGATACATCCAGTGGAGATCGCCGCCACCCGGAGGACGCCGGCCACTCTGTTCGAGCATGACGAGAGCATTCGAGGTGACACCACCGCAGAGAAGTTGGCCGCGCTGCCGGCCCAACCCAACACCACCCAGATGACGGCGGGTAATTCCTCACCACTCAACGACGGAGCCAGTGCCATCGTGCTGGCCAGCGACGCGGTGGCCGCCACCATGGGACTCGAACCGTTGGCCCGAGTGGTCTCCTCGGCCACCTACGCGCTGGATCCCCAGTTCATGGGCATCGCTCCGGCGTTCGCTATGCCCGCCGCACTGGCCCGAGCCCAGTTGTCACCCGCCGACATCGACGTCTGGGAGGTGCACGAGGCCTTCTCGGCCCAGGCTCTGGGTGTTCTGCGGGAACTGCCCCGGCAGTTCGACGGATTCGAGGTGCCCGATGATCGCCTCAATCCGAACGGGGGAGCGGTGGCCCTGGGCCATCCGTTCGGGTCATCGGGAACCCGCTATGTGTTGAGCCTGGCCACCGAGCTCCGACTCCGCAACGGCCGATTCGGGATACTCGGGGTCTGTGTCGGATCGGGCCAGGGAGTAGCTCTTGTCATCGAGAATCCCCGAGCGGCATGACGTCCACCACCACTCGTCCCATGGTCGTACGGTCCTCCATGGCCTCGAGGGCCTGGGGCAGTTGCTCGAAGGGAACGGTCTGTCCCACCAGGGGTCGGATGCGGCCCGCTCGGAGCAGGGCCAGCAGGTGTCCGTGCACGGCATCGCCCACCGAGCGCGGCGTCGGGTTGAACCCCGAGCCGGCGGGCAGTCGGGTGCCCCAGTAGGCCAGGAGCACGCCGATGAGCGAGATGTTGCCGAAGCACAGGGCGCGCCCGGCCACCATCGGCACCTCCTCTGCCTCGATGCCGCTGGCGAACCCGACGACCAGGTGGCGCCCGTTCCGGGCCAGGCATCGAAGTGACTGCGTGGTGACGTCGCCGCCGACGCCGTCGAAACACAGGTCGACCCCCTGGCCATCGGTGGCCTCGAGCACGGCGGCGGCGAAGTCGCCGGTGCGGTAGTCGATGGCGGTGTCAGCACCGAGGCGGCGGGCCAGGTCCAGCTTCTCTGCGCTGCCCGCGGTGGCGATCACCCGGGCCCCTGCGGCCACCGCCAGTTGCACGGCGGCCGAGCCGACCCCACCGGCCGCCGACGTGGACCAGGACCGTCTCGCCTTCCTGCAGTCGGCCGCGCTCGTGCAAGCCGAGGTAGGCCAGGTGAAAGGGGTAGTAGAAGGCAGCGGCCTCGATGTCACTGAGCTCGGGGGGAACCTCGAAGGCCATATCCATCGGCCCCACCACCTGTTCGGCGTGGGCGCCGATGGCGCCGGTGCCCGAACCCATGACCCGACGGCCCATCCACGCTTCGGCCCCGGGCCCGGTGGCGATGACCTCACCCACGAATTCCATGCCCAGGGTGTAGGGCAGAGGAGGATTGATGGTGAGGTATCGGCCATGGCAGCCGTCGACCTCGTTGTAGTTGCACACCGACGCTGACGTTCGGACCAGGATCTCGCCCGGACCGGGCTCGGGCGAGGGGACGCTGCTCAACTCCAGAGCCTGGCCTGGTCGCCCGTACCGGGTCACCCGCCAGGCTCGCATGGCCGGTGCGACAGTGGCTGGGTTGATGGTCATATCCTCATCAGCGTAGGTCCCCCTTGCCCGGGCCGGGGGATGGGATTACGGTGTAATCTCAACCGGGGGGAGGGCGTGCGTGGGTTGGGATTTCGAGACCGATGCGGAGTTCGGCGAGCAGCTGGCCTGGATGCGCTCCTTCATCGACGGTGAGCTGATCCCGCTCGAGCCCATCTTCGACGAGCTGCCTCCCGAGGATTGGCGGGTGGTCAAGGGCCATCTGCAGAGCCAGGTGAAAGAGCAGGGCCTGTGGGGTGCCTTCCTCGACCCGCAGCTCGGCGGGAGTGGGTTCGGGCAGCTGAAACTGGCGCTGATGTCCGAGATCATCGGCCGTTGCATGATGTCGATGACCATCTTCGGGGTACAGGCTCCCGACAGCGGGAACATGGAGCTTCTGGCCCACGGGGCGACCGAGGCCCAAAAGGAGCGCTGGCTTTGGCCCAACCTCCGCGGTGAGATCTCCAGTGCCTTCGCCCTTACCGAGCCCTTTCTGGCCGGATCCGATCCGACCGTCATCGATACCACGGCGGTACTCGACGGCGAGGAATGGGTCATCAACGGACGTAAGTGGTTCATCACCAACGCGTCGGTGGCCGACATCGTGCTGGTCTTCGCCGAAACGAGCCCCGAGGGTCGCCCCCATCACCACGCCTCCGTGTTCATCGTGCCCGCCGGGACCCCGGGCATGGAGATCGTCCGCGATATCGGGACCATGGCCCATCCCGATGTTGAGTTCGGTCGACCGGGAAACCACGCCGAGATCATCTTCCGCCACTGCCGCGTGCCCGCCGACCACCTGATCGGCCAACCGGGTGACGGCTTCGTGCTCGCCCAACAGCGGTTGGGAGGGGGACGGATCCATCACGCCATGCGTTGGCTGGGGATGGCGCAGCGTTCCCTGGACATCATGTGCGAGCGGGCCGTGTCCCGGACATCGCACGGCAAGCTTCTGGCCCAGCACCAGATGGTGCAGGACTATGTAGCCCTGTCCCACATGGAGATCCAGGCAGCCCGCCTGTTGACCTTCCAGACGGCGTGGAAGGTCGACAAGTACGGGGCCGCCGCCGTTCGGGCCGATCTCGGGATGGTCAAGGCCCACGTGTCGAAGGTTGTGCTCGGTGTGCTCGACCGGACGATCCAGGTGTGTGGAGCCCTCGGCTATTCGAGCGACCTGCCGGTGGAGGCTTGGTACCGATCCACGCGCTTCGGCCCCATCGGCGACGGGCCCGACGAGCTGCACAAGTCCGTGCTGGCCCGCACGCTGCTGAAGGGATACCGGCCGACCGAGGGATGGCCGACCGAGCACATACCCAGCCGCCGGCCGGCGGCCGAGGCACGATGGGCTCAATTGCGCGCCGATGCGGGCCTGAAGTGACGAGCAGCTTCGGCGCCGGGATGAACCGGTGAGTATCGAGTCGCTCCGGGGCTACCTGGACGAGAGGCTGGGTGGTCGGGTTCCCATCGCCGTGGACCCGATCAGAGGGGGTGGCTCCTGCGAGGTGTTCGCCCTCGACCGCGGCGAGTCGAGCTGGGTGCTTCGGATGGCCCCCCGCCACGCCAGCTCAGCCACGGCCCATGACGTCCTGCGCGAGTTCCGCATTCTCGATGCCATCAAGGACGAGGCCGTCCGCATCGCTCGACCGGTCTTGTCGTGCCGCGATGCCAAGGTGTTCGGCGCGCCGTTCTATGTGATGGAGCGCATCAGCGGATCGCCCATCCGCGCCTCCTTGCCCCCCGGCTGGGCCGTGGCTCCCGAGACGCACGGGCAGGCGCTCGACGAGCTCATCGATGCCCTGGTGGCCATCCACGCTGTCGACTGGGAGGCGTGCGGGCTGGGCGATCTGGCCCACACCGGTGACTACCTGGGCGGCCAGCTGACCCGGTGGCTCTCCCACCTGGAGGGCACCGGCGGGCGGGACCTGCCTGTGGCCCACCGGGTCGCGGGCTGGCTCTCGGGCCACCGTCCCCCGGCCCAGGCGAGTGCCCTGTGCCACGGCGATTACAAGCTGGACAACCTCCTGTTCGCCGCCGACCCTCCACCCCGGCTGCTGGCCGTGGTCGACTGGGAGATGGCGGCGATCGGCGACCCCATGATCGACCTGGCCTGGGCGCTCATCTTCCATCCCGGCCCGGAGGGAACCATGCCCCTGGGGAGGACCAAGGATCCCAAGTTTGCCCTCGACCACCTTCCGGGCCGTGACGAACTGGTCGACCGCTATGCCGAGCGATCGGGGCGGGACGCCGGCGCCATGGCATGGTACGACGTGTTTGCCCGGTGGAAGCTGGCCATCGTCCTCGAGGGCAGTTATGCCAAGCACCAGCGGGGCCTTTCCGACAATCCGGTCCACCAGTTCTTCGGTCATCAGGTCGACGTGCTGCTCGACAGCGCGGCGGCGATGCTGTCCCAAGGCGGGGAGCTATCTGCCCGGGGAGGGAGCCACTGATGCGTGCCTGGCAAGTTCGAGCCAAGGGCGAGCCCATCGAGGTGCTGGACCGGGTCACGCTCGATCCTCCCCGACCCGGCCCCGGCCAGATCCGCATCGGCGTGACCGCTGCCGGCATCGGGCTCCCCGACGTGCTCATGTGTCGGCATACCTATCCGCTCACACCGCCCGTGCCCTTCGTTCCCGGCCAGGAGGTGTCGGGGGTGGTCACCGCGGTGGGGGAGGGAGTCGACAACGCGCTGATGGGCAGCCAGGTGATGGCCGTGACGTCCTTCCAGGATGGCCACGGCTCGTTTGCCGAGGAATGCCTGGCCCCGGCGTCGTCTGCCTTCCCGGTGCCCGAGGGGCTCACCCATGTCGAAGCCGCCGGGTTCTGGATCCCGCACCTCACCGGATGGATAGGACTGGTCGATCGGGGCCGTCTCGCCGCCGGGGAGTGGCTGGCCGTCCTGGGCGCCGGTGGCGGGAGCGGGATCGCCGCCGTGCAGCTCGGCCACGCGCTCGGAGCGCGCGTCATCGCCATCGTGGGCGATGAGGAGCGGGCGGCGTTCTGTCGTTCACTGGGGGCCGAGGAGACCCTGAACCACCGCGATGGCCCGCTGGCTCCCGCCCTGGGCCAGATCACCGCCGGACACGGTGTCGACGTCATCTACGACCCGGTCGGGGGCTCGTCGGCCGAGGACGCAGCCGGTGCCCTGGCCCGGTTCGGCCGCTGGCTGGCCGTAGGATTTGCCAGCGGGGCCTGGCCCGTGGCCCAGACCCACCAGTTGGTCTGGGCGAACGCCTCACTGATGGGAGTGCTGGCCGCCGGGAACACCCGGGCCGAGCTGGACGAGATCCATGCCCGGTTGTCGGGAATGATCGGAGAGGGCCGGTTGCGCAACGCGGTGACCGAGCAGGTCCCATTCGACGATCTCCCCGGGGCGCTGCAGCGGATGGCCGATCGCCGCGTCGTGGGCAAGATGGTCATGGTGCCATGACCATGGTCGGGAAGGACTGAACCATGGCCCGACCATCGGACCCGGACCTGGATGCCCAGCGGATCGTCTCTGCCGCCGTCGACATCTTCGAGGAGTCGGGTCTCGACGCCGTCAGCATGCGCAGCGTGTCCAACCGGCTCGGGATCTCGCCCGTCCCGCTCTACAGCCGGGTCGGCAACAAGGAGGCCCTGATCGACGCCATCGCCGATCGCCTCCTGGTCGATCTGGCCCCGACCAGCGCCGAGGACGAGTCATGGGAGGCCTACGCCGCCCGTTGGGCGCGAGCCCTCCGGGCCCGGCTGCGCCAGGCCCGGGACAGCCGGCTCATCCTCTCCCTGGGCCGCAGCGCCTACGTGGAAGCGTCGGTGCCCGTCATGGCGGCCATGCGATCCTCCGGCTTCGCTCCCGACGCGGCGATGCAGGCCTGTCGCATGCTGATGTGGGCCGTGGTCGGCTTCGGGGCGGTGGAGACCGGAGTCGAGCCGGTGGGCAAGCGACCGACTGGCGGCCGACCGGGCGGCGACCCCAAGGGTGTTGACGAGGCCGAGATCGACGCCCTGTTCGATCTGCAGATCGGCTACGTCATCGAGGGCATCGCCGGCGATCGGCTCGCAGCCGGCCCCGCCCTCTCCAGCAGCGGCAAGCGCACGGGGGCCCGACGGTGACCATCCCCAGCCTCAGCGCGACCGGGAAGGTGGTGGTCGTCACCGGGGCCAGCAAGGGCCTGGGCCGGGCCATGGCCCTGGGGTTCGGCGAGGCCGGCGCCGATGTGGTGGTGACCAGCCGCAAGCTCGAGGCCTGCCAGCAGGTGGCTGACGAGATCAGCGCCCTGGGCAGCCAAGCCCTGGCCGTGAGCTGCCATGTCGGCGATTGGGATCAATGCCAAGCGCTGGTCGATGCGGCCGTGGACCGGTTCGGGCGCATCGACGTGCTGGTCAACAACGCCGGCATCGCTCCGGTACCGCCGTCGCTGCTCGGGGTCACCGCCCACCTGTTCGACAAGACGATCGCCGTCAATCTTCGTGGCCCGCTGCGTCTCACCGCACTCGCGGTCGAGCACATGCCTCCTGGCGGATCGGTCATCAACATCAGCTCCAAGGCGGCGCTGCACCCCACCTCGTTCACCGTCGTGTATGCCGCGGCCAAGGCGGGGTTGCACGCGCTGACCAAGGCGGCAGCCGAGGAGTTCGGACCGAGAGGCATCCGGGTGAACGCCATCGTGTGCGGCACGTTCCACACCGACAGCTTCCATCACTCGATGCCCACCGAGGCGGCGCAAGCGGACATGGCCTCGCGGATCAGCCTGGGCCGGATCGCCTCGGCCGACGAGATCGTGGGCACCGCCCTCTACCTGGCCAGTGACGCATCGTCCTATGTCACCGGAGACCTGATCCTGGTCGACGGCGGCTGAACGTCGGGCCAGAACGAACAGAAGGCGAACGCTCCCTGTCGACAACGATGACCCCTCGAGGAGGATGAACCCCCATGACCGATTCGCAGCAGGACCTGATCGGCCCGGGCCGGGTGGCGGTGGTGACCGGCGCGGCCAGCGGGATCGGGCGCGCCCTGGCCCAGGCCTTTGCCGACGGGGGATCGACCGTCGTGCTCGGGGATATCGACGGGGCGGAAGCCGAACGGGTGGCCGTCGGCATTCGGGACCGCGGCGGCAGGGCCCAGGCACTATCGGTGGACGTCTCCGACTCCACCTCGGTCGACGAGTTGGCCAGGCAGACGGTGGCTCGGTGCGGGCGGGTCGATGTGCTGTGCAACAACGCCGGTGTGTCGACCTTCAATCTGATTCAGGACCAGACCCTCGATGACTGGCGGTGGGTCTTCGACGTCAACCTGTGGGGGGTCGTGCACGGCGTACAGAGCTTCCTGCCCATCTTCCGCCGGCAGGGAACGCCCGCCCACATCGTCAACACGGCGTCGATCGCCGGGTTGCTCAGTGGCGTGGCCTTCATCGGCCCCTATGCCGCCACCAAGGTGGCCGTGGTGTCGATATCCGAGACGCTCAGCCAGGAGTTCGG
>DASZLD010000064.1:0-4180 GCA_035552655.1 Acidimicrobiales bacterium | reverse complement strand
CGGCGGTGGGACCTGTCGATAGTTGTTGCGGAACACCTGCTCGAGCGCCTTCAGGAACCCCAAGGTGGGCGAGGCCGGTTGGTTGGCCGACGCGGCAAGCTGGTTGACGTACTTGGACAGCGCCGTCGTCTCCGCCGTGGGCACAGCGGCGTCGAGGGCGTCGGGTGACGCGGTCAGCGGGGCGGCCAAGCCTTGGGCGTCCAGGGTAAGCAGGGTGTGGTCGGCGGCATCGGATGTCATGGTGAACCGGCTCCCGGCGGCCAGGGGCGTCGTGGGCAGGACCATCCCCGAGCTCGGTTCGAACTGCACGTCGACGTCGTCCACGGTCACCGGACGGTTGATGAACGGCATCCACGGCACGGCCGGCGGCTTGACCGCCGTGTAGCGCTGGGTGACCAGACCCTGGCCCGAGGTGGACGACTGGGACGAGGTTGCCGGCGTGCCCAGGGCGACCGGCACGCTCCCACCCGTGGGTCGGAACCTTCCGTTGAACGACCACACGTCCCCGTCGTAGGCATCGAGATCGGTGAGGGAGACATAGCCGGGAGTGGGTCGGTTCACGCTCACCGTGTACAGGGTGGTGGGACCCTGGAGGTCCCCCATGTCCCGCAGCTCGGCGATCTCTGCCGTCGGGGTGATCGGCTTCACCGTGGTCACCGGAGGGGTACGGGTCGGCGTGGTCGGCGCCCCCTTGAGGGCGGGGACGGCGGGCACGGCGAAGGCGCACACCACGGCGGCGACGATCAGGGTCCCGGCTCCGTAGACCAGGGGACGGACGGGGCTCCGGGCCGGGTCCCCATCGGGGGCCACCGGTGAGGGTCCCCGTTGCAGCCACTGGCGGCTGAACAGCACCACGCCGTCCAGCGCGAACAGGGCCACGGCCCAGCCCACGTCATTGCCGGCGCCCCCCGACGTGGCCGCGAAGGCCACCCCGAAGCCGACCAGGGGGATCAACGATGGCCAGCCCACCGACCGGCCTCGCTCCAGCAGTTCGCCGGTGACGGCACCGACCAGCCAGCACAGGGCGACCGGCACCACCAACAGGAATCGGGGATGGTCGACCGGGAGCGTCTCGGACAGCAGGCGAGCGGGGCCGTGGATGAAACCCCGGGCCAGGTTCTCGAACCCGAGCGGTTGCCGCAGCACGCCGAACAGGGCCAGGAGCACGAACAGCACGGCCGAGGCCACCAGTGACCAGGGTGCCGGTCGGTCGAAGGCCCGCACCACCACCACGGGGACGGCGATGGAGACCACCGAGGCCGCCACCAACAACGGCACCAGGGTGGCCGGGGCGAAGGCCCGCAGCCACGGGGTCGACGAACAGAGCACCATGGCCGCGGCCAAGGGAAGGACGGCCGCCCCGACCAGTCGACGAACGGTCACACCACCGCCTCCAGGTTCCACGCCGCACACAGGGCGTCGTGATCCTCACCGGTCACCACGGTGACGCCCGGAAACCGGGGCACGGCCGTGCCTCTCGGAGCCACGGACACCACCACCAGCCGCTGGAAGCGTCGGCGCAGCCCGGCCACAGCGGGGAGGTCGGCCTCCTCGAGCTGGCCGGTGACCACGATCAGCGCCGTGCCCCCGCGTTCACGGCGAAGCAGCAACAGGTCCTGGACGATGGAGCCATCGGCGTCGGGCTCGACCCCGGTGAGCTGGTCGAGGAGGGCCTGAGGCTCGCGCTGGCGGGGACCGCCCACCTGGGTCCCGTTGGTGGTGCGCAACTGCACCGGAGACTTGCCCACCGAGGCACAGGTCACGGCGGAGGCGGCGACGTCGACGGCCATCTCGAAGGTCTCCTCCGAGTAACGGTCGGGACGAAGATCGAGCTGGACGACGGTGTAGGGCTGGGAGGTGTCGACGTTGTGGCGAACCATCAAGCGGCCGGTGCGAGCCGTCGACTTCCAGTGGATCATCCGCAGGTCGTCGCCGACCACGTACTCGCGCAGGCGATGGAAGGTGATGCTGCCCTCGGGGGCTGTATCCGACGACGGGCCTTCCAGGTGGCGGGTCATCCCCGACGGGAGCGAGCGGAAGGGCATGATGTGCGGATAGACCCAGATCTGCTCGGATCCGCCGTGGCGCTGGGTGACCCGGGCGAACTCGAACGGGTCGGCCCGGCTGATCTCGACCGGACCCACGGTGAAGATGCCCCGCCGGCTGGTGGGGAGGCGGTAGCTGCGCATGCCCGATTGGCCTCCGAGCAGCTTGGGCAGCACGGTCTCCACGTTCAGTGCGCCGTAGGGCTGGACGGCCACGGTGGTGGGCACGGTGCGGGCGCCGGTGTTGGTGAAGTGCAGAAAGGCGATGGCGGGCAGGCCCTTGGACACCCGGGGCGGGTGGATCTGCCGTTCGATGTGCAGGTGGGGACGGCGCACGATGTAGGCCAGGGCCACCAGGACGAGGACGAGGGATCCCACCCCCACCACCACCAGGGCCGGCCACACCAGGATCCAACCCACCACGACGAAGGCCATGCCGGCCAGGGCGGCACCGAGGCCGAGCCGGGTCATCGGCTTTGCCTCCTCATCGGTTCTGCCGGATCATCGGCTCCCCCGGGTCATCGGCTCTGCCCCGCTCCCCGTGATCTCACCCGGCCACGGTGCGGGGCACGGGCACGGTCTCCAGCGCCCGTTGCACCACTTCGGTGGCGTTGCGCCCCTGCAGCTCGGCCTCGGGGTGGAGGATGATCCGATGGGCCAGCACGGCAGGGGCCAGCGCCTTGATGTCCTCGGGGGTGACGAAGGGGCGCCCGTTGGCCGTGGCCCGGGCCCGGGAGGCGCGGAGCAGGGCCAGGCTGCCGCGCGGAGAGACCCCGAGTCGCACCTCGGGTGCGCTGCGGGTGTGGTTGGCCAGGGCCACGATGTAGTGCTCGATGGCCGGTGATACCTCGGTCGATCGGACCTGGTGGATCATGTCGGTGAGGTCGGCGGCCGACAGCACCGGGCTCAGGTAGTCGACCGGGGCCGTGTCCTTCTGGGTGCGCAGCACGATGGCCTCGGCATCGGGGTCGGGGTAGCCCACCGACAACTGCATGAGAAAGCGGTCGAGCTGGGCTTCGGGGAGCTGATAGGTGCCCTCCATGTCGATGGGGTTCTGGGTGGCCACCACCATGAACGGGTGAGGAACGGGATAGACCACGGCGTCGGTGCTCACCGTCCCCTCTTCCATCACTTCGAGCAGGGCGGACTGGGTCTTGGGCGACGCCCGGTTGATCTCATCGGCCACCACGATGTTGGCGAAGATGGGGCCGGGGCGGAATTCGAATTCGATCGACCCCTGGTTGAACACGGACACCCCGGTCACGTCGGAGGGCAACAGGTCCGGGGTGAACTGGATGCGGTTCCAGGTCAGCTCGACGGTGGCGGCGATGGCCCGGGCCAGGGAGGTCTTGCCCGTCCCGGGGACGTCCTCGATCAGGAGGTGTCCCTCGGCCAGGAGGCAGATGACGGCTTGCTTGATGACATCGTCCTTGCCCTGGATGACCCGGCCCACGTTCTCCACCAACCGCTCGAAGCGGCTGGCGAAGCTGGACGCGGCCTGGTGGCTGCTGGGCGGCAGCTGGGTGCTGGCGTCGAAATCGAAAAATTCGGTCAACGGTTCTCCTCGGTCACAGACGCCCTCCCAGGTTGCTTCCATGCTGCAACAGCACCGGAGATGGGACGCGGATCATGCATGGCTAGGCATCAGCTGTAGGTGAATATCGCGGTCGGGCCGGCGGTGCTGTTTCCGGTCGGGGTGACCACGGTGACAGGCACCACGCCCACCGAGCCGGCCGGCGAGGTGACGGTGATCTGGGTATCGGAGACGACGGTGACCGACGTGCCGGCATTGGCCCCGAACTGCACCGAGGTCGCGCTGGTGAAGCCAGTACCGGTGATGGTCACAGCGGTCCCACCCGCGGCCGAGCCGGTGGGTGGGCTGACCAGGGTCACCGAGGGTGTGGCCGAGGCGGGCGTGCCGCTGATGGTGCCCAGGTCGATCATGTAGTCCTGTCCTGCGTAGGTCCAGGTGATCTGCACGTCGGCCGTCGGCCCGGTCGAACAGGCGGGCGCTTGCACTGGGGTCGTCCACAGACCTCCCATCCCGTTGGGGGTGTTGGCGGTGCTGGCGGGACAACCGGTGGCGATGATGTCGATCGCCCACCCGATGCCACCACCGCCCGCGTAGTGGCTAA
>DASZLD010000063.1:0-5245 GCA_035552655.1 Acidimicrobiales bacterium | reverse complement strand
TCGTCCCCGTCGAAGTGCTCGAAGGCCTCGAGCAGCAATCGGGCCGTCGACCCGTCCACCGCGTTGCGTCGCTCGGGCCGGTTGATCGTCACGACGGTGACCGGTCCGCTCGGGGTGACCAGGACCGGGTCGGTCGCCGGTCCCGGGGGACCGCCGTTGGTCACGAGGGGGATCCCACTGCGAGGGTGCGCACGGGGGGATTCTGGCAGACCGGTGTAGGGGAAGGGGATGAAGCCCTCGGGTCCCGGACCGGCGGCTCCAACGTGACCCGTAAACTCGACCTCCCCGGTCGACAATAAGGAGGCAATCGTCTACGCTGGGTCGGACTCCGAGATCCATAGATCCCATCACCCGCTCACAGCACAGGAGGAGCATCACATGGCAATTCGTCTGGGCGACACCGCCCCCGACTTCACCGCAGACACGACCGAGGGGACCATCAACTTCTACGAGTACCTCGGCGACAGCTGGGGAGTCCTCTTCTCCCACCCCAAGGACTTCACCCCCATCTGCACCACCGAGCTGGGTGCCTTCTCCAAGGCCAAGCCCGAGTTCGACAAGCGCGACGCCAAGCTCATCGGGCTCTCGGTCGACGACGTCACCTCGCACGGCAAGTGGGCCTCGGACATCGAGGAGACCCAGGGCTCGGCCCTCAACTTCCCCTTGATCGGGGACGAGGATCGCAAGGTGGCCGATCTCTACGACATGATCCACCCCAATGCCAACGACACCCTCACCGTGCGTTCGGTGTTCATCATCGGCCCGGACAAGAAGGTCAAGCTGACCCTCACCTACCCGGCCTCGACCGGGCGCAACGTGGACGAGATCCTGCGGGTCCTGGACTCGCTGCAGCTCACGGCCGACTACAAGGTGGCCACCCCGGTGAACTGGAAGGACGGGGACGACGTGGTGATCACGCCGGCCGTGTCCGACGAGGAGGCCAAGGAGAAGTTTCCCAAGGGGTTCAAGGCGCTCAAGCCGTACCTGCGGGTGACCCCCCAGCCCAACAAGTAGGACGTGCGGGCCCCTCTCGGGGTCCCGACTGCGCAGACCGGATCCGGCCCGTTGGGGTCGGATCCGTGTCGTTGCGGGCGAAGGTGGCGGCCGGCCAGGACGTGTCCGGCCTGCACTTCTGCTAGCATCATCTGCGAGGTGCGCCCCATTGGAGGGCCCCTGTCGGTGGTCCCTTCTGGAGATTCGCCACCGGCAACGACATCCCAGAGGTCACTACCCGCATATGCCCGACAAGCAGGCCACAATTACCGAATACCGTCTCCACGAGACGGATACCGGTTCACCCGAGGTGCAGATAGCGATCCTCACCGAGCGCATCTCGCATCTCACCGAGCACCTCAAAGTGCACAAGGGCGACCATCACACCCGACGAGGGTTGTTGAAGCTGATCGGTCGGCGTCGCCGTCTCCTGGACTACGTCAGGGACAACGACGTCGAGCGTTATCGGACCATCATCAGCCGCCTCGGTCTGCGTCGCTGACACCACGTTCTCGTCATCGCCCGGCGTCGGCCGGGCGATGACAATTCCGCCGGTCATTGCCGGCGGGCAGTACACCGGGCCAGCCGTGATGCGGCGGACCGGTCTCACAAACCAAACAGGGCTCCCTCAGAGGTCAGTCACCAGTTGCCGATCACCCGGCCTTCGTCAGACGGAGATGGGGTGCTCGACCACTGGCAACTGGCTCGGGGTGCCCCCGAGCAACAAGGAGCGTCATGACCGACGCCATCACCGTATCGGCACCCATCAGCGGCACCGATCGCACACTCACCTTTGAAGCAGGCAAGCTGGCCCAGTTGGCCGACGGCGCCGTCACCGGACGTATCGGCGACACCATCCTCCTGGCCACAGCCACGGCTTCCCGATCGGTTCGCGAGGGGACGGACTTCTTCCCCCTGACCGTCGACATCGAAGAGCGGACCTACGCGGCCGGGAAGATCCCCGGCTCGTTCTTCCGCCGGGAAGGCAAGTCCTCCGACCAGGCCATCCTGACCTGTCGGCTCATCGACCGCCCGCTGCGCCCGTCCTTCCCCAAGGGCTTCCGCAACGAGGTCCACATCGTGGGCACGATCTTCGGGGCCGACCAGGTCAATCCGCACGACGTGCTGGCCATCAACAGTGCCTCAGCGGCACTGATGCTCTCGGGGATCCCCTTCGACGGCCCCATCGGCGCTGTCCGGGTGGCCTATTCGACCGAGGGCACCTGGATTCCCCACCCCAGCTTTCAAGAGGGCGAAGCCTCGACTTTCGAGCTGGTCGTGGCCGGGAGGGCGTTGAGCGACGCCGACGATGCCGAGATCGCCATCATGATGGTCGAAGCGGGCGGAACCGAGCGTTCGTGGCAGTACTACGAAGAGGGCGCCCCCCAGGTCACCGAAGACGTGCTGGCCGAGGGACTGGAAGCGGCCAAGACGTGGATCCGCGAGTCCATCGTCCTCCAGCGCCAGCTGGTGGCGGCGTTCGTCGAAGCCCGCGGCCCCATCGAGGCCCTGGAGTTCACCACGATGTCCGACTACGGCGAGGACGTGTTCGAGCGGGTCGCTGCGGTCGGAACCGACCCGGTGTCCAAGGCCAATGCCTTCACGGCCAAGGCCGAGCGGAACGCCGCTTTGGACGAGGCGACAGCATCGATCCAGGCCACGCTGTCCGGTGAGTTCCCCGACCGCGAGCGCGAGATCAAGGCCGCAGTCCGGGGCCTGACCAAGAAGCTGGTCCGCAAGCGGATCGTCGACGAGGGCCTCCGCATCGACGGGCGCACCACGTCGCAGATCCGCCCCCTGTCGGCCGAGGTGGACCTGTTCCCCACGGCCCATGGTTCGGCCCTCTTCCAGCGGGGCGAGACCCAGGTGTTGAACGTGACCACGCTGGGCATGCCCCGCATGAACCAGCTGTTGGACACCATCACCCCGGTGGAGACCAAGCGGTACATGCACCACTACAACTTCCCTCCCTTCTCCACCGGCGAGACCGGCTTCATGCGAGGCCCCAAGCGCCGGGAGATCGGCCACGGGTTGCTGGCTGAGCGGGCGCTGCTGCCCGTCGTCCCCTACCAGGAGGACTTCCCCTACACCCTTCGCCTGGTCTCTGACGTCCTGGCCTCCAACGGCTCGACCTCGATGGCCTCGGTGTGCGGGTCGTCCCTGTCGATGATGGCCGCCGGCGTGCCCCTCAAGGCCGCGGTGGCCGGCATCGCCATGGGCCTGGTCTACGACGAGGGCACCTACGTGACCCTTACCGACATCCTGGGTAGCGAGGACGCCTTCGGCGACATGGACTTCAAGGTGGCCGGCACCAAGGACTCGGTCACCGCCCTCCAGCTCGACACCAAGATCGCCGGGCTCCCCGCCGACGTGCTGTCCAAGGCCCTGCATCAGGCCAAAGAGGCACGCCTGGCCATTCTCGAGGTCATGGCCGGGGCCATCGATGGTCCCCGTGACCATGTGGCCGACGCCGCGCCGAAGATTTTGTCCTTCGAGATCCCCATGGACAAGATCGGCGAGGTCATCGGGCCCAAGGGCAAGGTCATCAACGCGCTGCAACAAGAGACCGGCGCCGACATTGCCGTGGACGACGACGGGATGGTGGGAACGGTCACCATCGGGGCCAAGGACGGTACCGCGGTCGAAGAGGCCCGCCGACGGATCGCCACCATTCTCGACCCGCCATTGGCCGAGGTGGGGGCGGTCTATCCCGGCAAGGTGGTCAACATCACCAAGTTCGGGGCCTTCGTCAACATCCTCCCTGGTCGGGACGGACTGCTGCACATCTCCAAGATCGGCCAGGGCAAGCGGGTCGAGCGGGTCGAGGACGTGCTCGACCTGGGCCAGACCGTCGAGGTGAAGGTGGACGACATCGATCCCCAGGGCAAGGTGTCGCTGTCCCTGGCCGGAGAGGCACCGGCCGCGTCCGGTGGCGGCAACGGCAGCCGGGAACGGTCGTCGAGCCCCCGGGAAGATCGTGGCGGTCGTGAGGACCGGGGTGATCGTGGTCGTCGGGAAGACCGGGGCGACCGTGGCGGTCGCAGCGAGGCCCCGGCCACCAGCGCCCCATCGTCGGCCGCTTCGTTCGAGGACGCCTTCCAGGCCGAGCTGGTCGAGGAGTTCGGCGACCTCGGTCCCGAGGCCGCCGCCGCTCCGAGCGAGCAGTCTTCGGGTGGAGGCGATCGCCGTCGGGGCGGGCGTCGCCGTCGCTGACCGAAGCTGTCGGGTGGCCGACAGCGGGAGGGCATCGAACCAGTGATCCGAACTGAGACACTCCCATCGGGCATCGTGCTGGCCACGGAGCCCATGACCGATGCCCGATCGGTGTGCATCGGATTCTGGGTGGGCACCGGGTCGCGCGATGAGCCCATCGAGCGTTCCGGTGCCTCCCATTTTCTGGAGCACCTGTTGTTCAAGGGCACGGCTGACCGGTCGGCCTCGGCCATTGCCGAGGCCGTCGACGAGGTGGGTGGGGACTTCAACGCCTTCACCACCAAGGAGTACACCTCGTTCTACATCCGGCTTCTGGCTGAGCACCTGGATCTCGGTCTCGACATCCTGTCGGACATCATGTGGCATCCGGCCTTGCGGCCGGTCGACTTGGACGCCGAACGACAGGTGATCCTGGACGAGATCCTCATGCACGCCGACGAGCCGGCGGACATTGCCGTCGAGGAGTGCTCGGCCGCCCAGTTCCCCGATCACCCCCTCGGGCGTGAGGTCCTGGGCACCGAATCGTCGGTCCGGGCCATGTCGGCCGACCAGATCCGGACGTTCTTCGGCCAGCACTACCGACCGGGCAACATGGTCGCCTCGGTGGCCGGCGACCTCGACCACAGCGCCGTGGCCGACGGCATGCAGAAGCGCTTCACCGGCTCCGTCGGTGGTGCCCCACCGGAGCGGACCCCCCCCGGCGCCGCCATCGAACCCTTGCGGGTCACCCGGCGCGCCACCGAGCAGGCCCACGTGGTCCTGGGCATCCGCTCGGTCGACCGCTTCGACCGACGTCGCTACGCCCTGGCCATCTTGAACCACGTGCTGGGCGGAGGCCTCTCCAGCCGGCTGTTCCAAGAGATCCGCGAGCGTCGGGGACTGGCCTACTCGATCTGGTCGGATCGGGTCGCCTACCGAGACGCCGGCTCGGTGAGCATCGGCGTGGGCACTGCGCCCGAGCACGTCGACGAGGTCCTGGGCATCGTGGTGGGCGAGCTGGCCGCGTTGGGCGATGCCGGGATCACCGAACGGGAGCTGG
>DASZLD010000062.1:0-16499 GCA_035552655.1 Acidimicrobiales bacterium | reverse complement strand
GACGTCCTCGATGGACATGAGGAACGGCTTCTCGACGTCGCGAATGGGCTCGGGGATGTAGGAGTCCACCGCCTCCATCAGCTCGGTGATCTTGGCGGCGGCGTCGGCGTCGCCTTCGAGGGCCTTGAGGGCGCTGACCCGCACGATGGGGGTGTCGTCGCCGGGGAACTCGTTGTCGTTCAACAGCTCACGGACCTCGAGCTCGACCAGGTCGAGGAGCTCCTCGTCGTCCACCGTGTCCGACTTGTTCAGCGCCACCACGATGTAGGGGACGCCGACCTGGCGGGCCAGGAGCACGTGCTCACGGGTCTGGGGCATGGGCCCGTCGGCCGCAGAGACCACGAGGATGGCCCCGTCCACCTGGGCGGCGCCGGTGATCATGTTCTTGATGTAGTCGGCGTGCCCGGGCATGTCGACGTGGGCGTAGTGCCGGTTGGGGGTCTCGTACTCGACGTGGGCGATCGAAATGGTGATGCCCCGCTGCCGCTCTTCGGGGGCCTTGTCGATCTGGTCGAAAGGCGTGAATTCCGTGGTGGGGTCGTTGTCGTGGAGGACCTTGGTAATGGCCGCGGTGAGCGTGGTCTTCCCGTGGTCGATATGCCCCATCGTTCCCACATTGACGTGAGGCTTATTGCGCTCGAACTTCTTCTTGGCCATGGCTGGGGTAATGCTCCCTGGGTCTCGGGCGGTACCCCCTCGGGCCCGCCACGACGGAGGCGGATGCCTTCCGTCCTTCCTCGTGTTGATACTGCTGTCTTACTGGTACTGCAACCTGTCTGTACTGCTGGTCCTACTGTTGATCCTTCTGGTCTCGTTGCTCGGCCTCACCGCCTGGAACTGGCCGGTTTGACGCCTACTCCCCGCGCGCCTTGGCAATGATCTCCTTGGCGATCGATTCGGGGACCTCGTTGTACGCGTGGAACTGCATGGAGTACGTGGCTCGTCCCTGCGTACGCGAGCGCAGGTCAGTAGCGTAGCCGAACATATCGCTCAGCGGGACTTGGGCCCGCACGATGTGGCTGTTGCCGCGCTGTTCCATGCCCTCGACCTTGCCCCGGCGAGCCGAGAGATCGCCGATGACATCGCCCATGTAGTCCTCGGGAGTAGTGACCTCGACGGCCATCACCGGCTCGAGGAGCACGGGACTGGCCAGGTTGGCCGCCTTCTTGATGGCCATGGAGCCGGCGATCTTGAACGCCATCTCCGACGAGTCCACGTCGTGGTACGAGCCGTAGGTCAGCGTGACCCGGATGTCCACGGTGGGGTATCCGGCCAGCACGCCTGAGGTGATCGACTCCTGGATGCCGGCGTCGACCGAGGGGATGTACTCCTTGGGGATCGCACCCCCGGTGATCTTGTCGATGAACTCGTAGCCGCCACCGGGGCCGGTGGGCTCCAGGGTGATGACCACGTGCCCGTACTGACCCTTACCACCGGTCTGGCGCACGTAGCGGGTCTCGACCTTCTCCACCGTCTTTCGGACGGTCTCCCGGTAGGCCACCTGGGGCTTGCCCACGTTGGCGTCCACGTTGAACTCGCGGAGCATCCGGTCCACCAGGACCTCGAGGTGGAGCTCGCCCATACCCGAGATGACGGTCTGGCCCGTCTCCTCGTCGGACTGGACCCGGAACGTGGGGTCCTCCTCCGACAGCGAGAACAGCGCCTTGGACAGCTTGTCCTGGTCGGCCTTGGTCTTGGGCTCCACGGCCACATGGATGACGGGCTCGGGGAAGGTGAGCGACTCCAGGATGACCTGATCGTTGGGATCACACAGGGTGTCCCCGGTGGTGGTCTGCTTCAGGCCGACCACGGCGACGATGTCACCGGCGTAGACCGAGTCGAGGTCCTCGCGGTGGTTGGCGTGCATCTGCAGGATGCGGCCGACCCGCTCCTTGCGATCCTTGGTGGAGTTGATGACACCCGATCCCTTGGCCAGGGAACCCGAGTAGACCCGGATATAGGTGAGCTTGCCCACGTAGGGGTCGGTCATGATCTTGAAGGCCAGGGCGGAGAACGGTGCCGCGTCGTCGGAGGGTCGGTCGAGTAGCTGGTCCTCGTGACGGGGCTTGTGGCCCACGGTCGGCGGAATGTCCAGCGGGCTGGGCAGGTAGTCGACCACGGCATCCAACATGGGCTGGACGCCCTTGTTCTTGAAGGCGGACCCGCACAGGATGGGCACGGCGAAGTTGCCCAGGGTCACCGTGCGCAGGGCGCGCTGCAGGTCGGTGGGGAGGATCTCCTCTTCGCCCAGGTACTTCTCCATGATGGTGTCGTCGTGGTTGGAGACCACGTCGATGAGCTGGTGGAGGGCGTCCTCGGACTCGGCCTTCATGTCGGCCGGGATCTCCTCTTCCTGCCACTCCTCGCCCATGCCCTCGTCCCACACCAGGGCGCGCATGTGCACGAGGTCGATGACCCCACGGAAGCCGCTCTCGGATCCGATGGGCAGCTGGACCACGGCCGGGACGCAGTCCAGGCGGTCCTTGATCATCTCGACCGAGCGGGTGAAGTCGGCTCCGATCCGGTCCATCTTGTTGATGAAGCAGATCCGGGGGACCTCGTACTTGTTGGCCTGGCGCCACACCGTCTCGGTCTGGGGCTCCACGCCGGCCACGGCGTCGAAGACGGCCACAGCGCCGTCGAGGACGCGCAGCGACCGCTCCACCTCGACGGTGAAGTCGACGTGGCCCGGGGTGTCGATGATGTTGATGACCGTGTCCCGCCAGTTGCAGGTGGTGGCGGCGGAGGTGATGGTGATGCCCCGCTCCTGCTCTTGGATCATCCAGTCCATGGTGGCCGCGCCCTCGTGGACCTCACCGATCTTGTAGTTCTTGCCGGTGTAGTACAGGATGCGCTCGGTCGTCGTCGTCTTACCGGCGTCGATGTGGGCCATGATCCCGATGTTGCGGGTCTTGGACAGGGGATGGTTGCGGTTGGGCGCTTCAGCCATGATGAATCAGCTCTCGGGTCGTGCTTGTGAATGATGGTCGTGGCCAGCGGCGCGGACGGTTCCGCACTCGACTACCAGCGATAGTGGGCGAAGGCCTTGTTGGACTCCGCCATCTTGTGGAGGTCCTCGCGGCGTTTCACCGCGGTGCCGATGCCGTTGGCCGCATCCCGGATCTCGTTGGAGAGCCGTTCGGCCATCGTCTTCTCCCGGCGCTGCTGGGAGTAGCCGACCAACCAGCGGATGGCCAGGGTGGTGGCCCGGCGGGGGCGCACCTCGACGGGAACCTGGTAGGTGGCGCCACCCACCCGGCGGCTCCGCACCTCGAGCTCGGGGCGCACGTTCTCCACGGCCTTCTTGAGCACGGCCACGGGGTCGGTGCCCATCTTCTCTTCGACGTCAGCCAGCGCGGTGTAGACGATGCGCTCGGCCAGGGTGCGCTTGCCCCGGCTCAGGACCTTGTTGACCACTTGGGTGACCAGGACCGACCGGTACACCGGATCGGGCATGAGCTCTCGCCGTACGGCAGGACCTTTGCGGGGCATCTCAGGACTCCTTCTTCGCGCCGTACCGGCTGCGAGCCTGGTTGCGGTCCCGCACCCCTGAGGCGTCGAGGGTGCCGCGGATCACCTTGTAGCGGACGCCGGGGAGGTCCTTGACGCGACCACCGCGGACCAGGACGATCGAGTGCTCCTGGAGGTTGTGCCCCTCACCGGGGATGTAGGCCGTGATCTCGGCGCCACTGGTCAGGCGCACCCGGGCCACCTTGCGCAGGGCCGAATTCGGCTTCTTGGGCGTGTGGGTATAGACCCGCGTGCAGACGCCCCGTCGCTGGGGCGCGCCCCGCAGGGCCGGGGTCTTCGTCTTGGTGGCCTTGGTCACTCGACCCTTGCGGACGAGCTGGGAAATCGTGGGCACGCGTTACCTCTACGTTTGAACTGCGGGGCGGCCTGCGGAACGGGGCACAACGCGCATACCGGCGGAGTGCCCGTGCAGACAGGAAATCTTACGGCATTCGCCCCCTGCAGGGCAAACGGGTCCACGAAGCGAGGCAAGTCAACTCCTCGAGGCCCCGATCGGTACCCCAAGGTGCGATCGCCTCAGCCAGTGTAGCGGCGAGGCAGCTGTCCTGGACGCGCCGACGGGGGCCGTTTCGGGCCCCCGTCGCTGCGTGCATCAGGCCCCGAATGGGGTCTCGGGTGTGGTCAGGTGCCGGTCTCGGCCGCGCTCTCGCCCGGCGTCGACGGGGCATCGCCGCCCAGGACAACGTCACCCGGCGTGGTCGCGCCACCCTCGGAGTCGTCGGCGGCGGGCACCGCGCCCAGCCAGCTGGCGTCGATCTCCGAGCTGAAGCTCTCGACCGGACCGTCGCCACCGGTGTCCCGAAGCCATGCGGCCAGGTCCTCGGTGCCGGCGTCGCCCTCGGACCCGAGGGCCCAGAAGGGCAGGGCCTCGGCACCGGGCATCTCCAGCCGGATGTCGCGGTACCGCTCCATGCCCGAGCCGGCCGGGATCAGCTTCCCGATGATGATGTTCTCCTTCAGGCCGTAGAGCTGATCGGACTTGCCCTCGATGGCCGCCTCGGTCAACACCCGGGTGGTCTCCTGGAAGGAGGCCGCCGACAGCCAGCTCTCGGTGGCCAGCGATGCCTTGGTGATCCCCATCAGCTCGGGACGACCCTCGGCCGGACGCTTGCCGTCTTGGACCAGCTCCCGGTTGACCTCGGCGTAGGACCGGTTGTCCACGCGCTCGCCCGGCAGGAACGGGGCATCGCCCGGCTCGGCCACCAGGACCCGGCGCAGCATCTGGCGCACGATCAGCTCGATGTGCTTGTCGTGGATGGACACACCCTGATCCCGGTACACCTTCTGGACCTCTTCGACCAGGTACTGCTGCGTCTCCCGGATGCCCTTGACGTCGAGGAGCTCCTTGGGATCCTTCGGCCCCTCGACCAGGGCGTCTCCCGCCCCGACCTCCTGGCCGTCGGTGACCTCGAGGTGGGCGCGCTGGGCGACCAGCACCGTCTCTTCGGCACCGTCGTCAGCCACCACGGTGATGCGGCGGCCGCTCTCCTCTTCCTCCACGCGGACCACGCCGGAGTGGCGGGCCAGGACGGCGGCGCCCTTCGGGGTGCGGGCCTCGAACAGCTCGACCACTCGGGGGAGACCGTGGGTGATGTCCTCGCCCACGATGCCGCCGGTGTGGAAGGTACGCATGGTCAGCTGGGTACCGGGCTCGCCGATGGACTGGGCAGCAATGACGCCCACCGCCTCACCGAGCTCGATCATCATGCCCGTGGCCAGTGACTGGCCGTAGCAGGCGGCACAGATGCCTTGCTCGGCCTCACAGGTCAACACCGACCGGGTGCGGACCCGATCCACGCTGGGGTCGTCCCGGAGCCGGGTGACCACGTCGTCGAGCAGGATGGTGCCGGCGGGGATCTTCGACTTGTCCGACAGGACGACGTCGTCGACGGTGATGCGGCCGTAGACCCGGGTTTCCAGGTACGAGCGCTTGCCGGCCTCGTCGGGGACGATGTTATCGATCCAGATGCCTCGGGTGCTCCCGCAGTCGTCCTCCCGGACGATCAGCTCCTGGGCCACGTCGACCAGGCGCCGGGTCAGGTAGCCCGAGTCGGCGGTCCGGAGGGCGGTGTCGGCCAGTCCCTTGCGGGCGCCGTGGGTCGAGATGAAGTACTCGAGCACGGACAGGCCTTCACGGAACGACGACTTGATGGGCCGGGGGATCATCTCACCGCGAGGGTTCGAGACCAGGCCCTTCATGCCGGCAATCTGGCGGATCTGCTGGGCGTTCCCTCGAGCACCGGAGTCGACCATCATGTCGAGCGGGTTGAAGGCGATCTTGGACAGGGACTTCTCCATGGCCCGGCCCACCTCGGAGTTGGCCGAGGTCCAGATCTCGATCTCCTTCTGGCGCCGCTCGTCGTCGGTGATGATGCCCCGCTTGAACTGCGTCTCGGCCTTGTCCGCCTCTTTTTCGTAGCGGTCGAGGATGGTCTGCTTGTCCGGCGGGGTGCGGACGTCGTTGATGGAGATGGTCAGGCCCGACTGGGCGGCGTAGCGGAATCCGAGCGCCTTGATGCGGTCGAGGCTCTCGGCCACCAGGTGCTTGGGATAGTTGGCCGCCACCTCTTCGACGATGGAGCCGATCGAGGTGTTGCGCTTGCCCACGATGTCGTTGATGAAGCGGTACCCGTCGGGCAGGCCGGAGTTGAAGAACAGCCGGCCGGCCGTGGTCACCAGTTCCACCCGCTCGCCATCCACATGGGCGTCGTCGACGTCGTTGGCCCGCTCGATGGACTGGGCCAGCGGGGTGCCGGCCTCGGGCCGGATGACGATCTTGGCCTGGAGATGGATGTCGCCGGCGTCGAATGCCGCCTCCACCTCATAGGCGTGACGGAAGACCCGTCCCTCGCCCTTCTCGCCGTCGACGGCCAGGGTCAGGTAGTAGATCCCGAACACCATGTCCTGGGTGGGAACGGTGATGGGACGACCGGTGGCCGGGGACAGGATGTTGTTGGCCGACAGCATGAGCACGCGCGCCTCGGCCTGAGCCTCGGCCGACAGCGGGAGATGGACGGCCATCTGGTCGCCGTCGAAGTCGGCATTGAAGGCCGTGCACACGAGGGGGTGGACCTGGATGGCCTTGCCCTCGACCAGCACGGGCTCGAAGGCCTGGATGCCCAGGCGGTGCAAGGTGGGGGCCCGGTTCAACAGCACCGGGTGCTCCTTGATGACGCCCTCGAGCACGTCCCACACCTGGGGACGCCGGCGCTCGACCATGCGCTTGGCCGACTTGATGTTCTGGGCCAACTCGGCGTCGACCAGCCGCTTCATGACGAAGGGCTTGAACAGTTCGAGGGCCATCAGCTTGGGCAGCCCGCACTGGTGCAGCTGCAGGGTGGGACCGATGACGATGACCGAACGGCCCGAGTAGTCGACCCGCTTGCCCAGCAGGTTCTGGCGGAACCGTCCCTGCTTGCCCTTCAACATGTCGGACAGGCTCTTGAGGGGTCGGTTGCCCGGACCGGTGACGGGACGGCCGCGTCGGCCGTTGTCGAAGAGGGCGTCGACGGCCTCTTGGAGCATCCGCTTCTCGTTGTTGATGATGATCTCGGGCGCGCCCAGGTCCAACAGGCGCTTCAGCCGGTTGTTCCGGTTGATGACCCGGCGGTAGAGGTCGTTGAGGTCCGAGGTGGCGAACCGGCCACCATCGAGCTGGACCATGGGACGGAGGTCGGGCGGGATGACCGGCACCGACTCGAGGATCATGGCCCGGGGGTCGTTGACCCGGCGGCCGTGCTCGTCGCGCCGGTTGAAGGCGGTGACGATCTTCAGCCGCTTGATGGCCTTCTGGCGGCGCTGGGCCGACAGGGGCTTGCGGCCGTCGGCGGCGTCGACCATCTCGCGCAGCTTGACCTCTTCGACGTCGAGGTCGATGCGCTCGATCAGGCGGGAGATGGCCTCGGCCCCCATGCCGCCCTCGAAGTAGTCCTCGTAGCGGATGCGCAGCTCGCGCCACAGCATCTCGTCCTCGAGGATCTTCCGGGAGTGCAGGCTCTTGAACTCGTCGAAGGCCCGCTGGGCCAGCTCGAGCTCGGTCTGATAGCGGTCGCGGAGGCTACCGATCTCCTTCTCCACGTTGCGCTGACGGGCCTTGATCTCGGTGTCCTTGGCGCCCGAGGACTCCAGCTCGGCCAGCTCCTCCTCGAGGGCCTTGAACCGGGCGTCGAGAGCCAGGTCGCGCTTGCGCTCGATGTCGGTGAGCTCGTCGCGGAGCTCGGCCTCCAAGGTGGGGAGGTCCTCATGGCGCTTGGCCTCGTCGACCCAGGTGACCAGGTTGGCGGCGAAGTAGATGACCTTCTCGAGCTGCTTGGCCTTCAGCTCCTCGCGGGCTTCGGTGCCCATGAGGAGGTAGGCCAGCCAGCTGCGGGTGCCGCGGAGGTACCAGATGTGGACAACGGGGGCGGCCAGCTCGATGTGGCCCATGCGCTCACGCCGGACCTTGGAGCGGGTGACTTCCACGCCGCAGCGCTCGCAGATGATGCCGCGGAAACGGACGCGCTTGTACTTACCGCAGTAGCACTCCCAGTCCTTGGTCGGGCCGAAGATCTTCTCGCAGAAGAGCCCGTCCTTTTCCGGGCGCAGGGTCCGGTAGTTGATGGTCTCCGGCTTCTTCACCTCGCCGTTGGACCAGCCACGAATCGAGTCGGCCGTAGCCAGACCGATCCTCAATTGATCGAAGTTGTTGACATCCAACATCAGAAACCCCTTTCCGCTGCACGCCGAGCATCTTCTTCGTCCGACCCACGCTCGGGCCGGCTGATGTCGATACCAAGCTCTTCGGCCGTGCGGAACACGTCCTCGTCCAGCTCGCGCATCTCGATCTCCTCGCCGGTGGTGGACAGAACCTCCACGTCGAGACAGAGCGACTGCATTTCCTTGATGAGCACCTTGAAGCTCTCCGGGATACCCGGCTCGGGGATGTTCTCCCCCTTCACGATGGCCTCGTAGACCTTGACCCGTCCGAGCACGTCGTCGGACTTGATGGTCAGCAGCTCCTGGAGGGCATAGGCGGCGCCGAACGCCTCGAGCGCCCACACCTCCATCTCTCCGAATCGCTGGCCACCGAACTGGGCCTTCCCACCCAGCGGCTGCTGGGTGATCATGGAGTAGGGACCAGTGGACCGGGCGTGGATCTTGTCGTCGACCAAGTGGTGCAACTTCAAGATGTAGACGTACCCGACCGAGATGGGGTTGTCGTAGGCATCGCCGGTGCGCCCGTTGTAGAGCGTGGTCTTGCCGTCCGTGCCCACCTGGACGTTGCCGTCGGCCGAGTCGGAGTTGAGCCGACCGAAGATCTGCTGGATGGTCGGGTGCTTCCCGGCATCAGCCTCCTCGTCCCAGTGGGCACCGTCGAACACCGGCGTGGACACCCACACCGACGGGTCGGTCCGCGGCCGGGTCTTGGTCTCGGTCCCCCGCAGCGGCGGCGTCGACGCCGAGCCGGCGCCTTCCCAGCCCCAGCGGGCGGCATAGCCCAGATGGGACTCGAGCACCTGGCCCACGTTCATCCGGCTGGGCACGCCCAGGGGGTTCAAGATGATGTCCACCGGGGTGCCGTCGGCCTGGTAGGGCATGTCCTCGATCGGGAGGATCTTGGAGATGACGCCCTTGTTCCCGTGTCGACCGGCCAGCTTGTCGCCCTCGGAGATCTTGCGTCGCTGGGCCACGTACACCCGGACCAGCTGGTTGACCCCGGGGGGGAGCTCATGGGAGTCCTCCCGGGAGAACACCCGGACGTCGATGACCTTGCCCGACTCGCCGTGGGGCACCTTCAACGAGGTGTCCCGGACCTCTCGGGCCTTCTCGCCGAAGATGGCTCGCAGCAGACGCTCTTCAGGGGTCTGCTCCGTCTCACCCTTGGGGGTGACCTTGCCCACCAGGACATCGCCGGCGTCGACCTCGGCGCCGATGCGGATGATGCCCCGCTCGTCCAGGTCGGCCAGGATCTCCTCGGACAGGTTGGGGATGTCCCGGGTGATCTCCTCGGCACCGAGCTTGGTGTCGCGGGCGTCCACCTCGTGCTCCTCGATGTGGATCGACGTGAGCACGTCGTCCTTCACCAGGCGCTCGGACAGGATGATGGCGTCCTCGTAGTTGTACCCCTCCCACGGCATGAAGGCCACGAGCAGGTTCTTGCCCAGGGCCAGCTCGCCGTTGTGGGTGGAGGGACCATCGGCCAGAACCTCGCCCTTGGTGACCTTCTGGCCCTCCTCGACGATGACCTTCTGGTTGATGGCCGTGTTCTGGTTGGACCGGCGGAACTTGGCCAGGCGGTACACCTTGCGACCGAGGTCGACCCCGTTGCGGTCCTTCGACCCGGCCTTGTACTCGACGGTGATGGCCTCGCCGGACACCTCGACCACGGTCCCCTCGGCCTCGGACAGCACCACGTCGCCGGCGTCGCGAGCGGCGCGTGCCTCCACGCCGGTCCCGATGTAGGGCGCCTCGGGCACCACCAGGGGAACGGCCTGCTTCTGCATGTTGGCGCCCATGAGGGCACGGTTGGCGTCGTCGTGCTCCACGAAGGGGATCAGTGCGGTGGACACCGACACGATCTGCTTGGGGGAGACGTCCATCAGGTCGACCTCGGCCGGAGGCACGAAGTCGATCTCCGACGTAGTCCCATAGGAGGTGGTGACAGCACCCACCCGGACGCCGGTGCCCTGAGGGCCTCGGCGAACCAGGACCTTGTCCTCGGAGAAGCGGTCGTTTTCATCCAGCGCGGCCGACGCCTGGGCGATGACGTGCTCTTCTTCCTCGTCGGCGGCCAGGTAGGTCACTTCTTTGGTGACCTGACCGTCCACCACCTTGCGGTACGGGGTCTCGATGAAGCCGTACTCGTTGACCCGGGCGTAGGTGGCCAGGGAGCCGATCAGGCCGATGTTCGGGCCTTCGGGGGTCTCGATGGGGCACATCCGCCCGTAATGGGAGGTGTGCACGTCACGGACCTCGAACCCGGCCCGCTCACGGGAGAGGCCACCGGGTCCCAGTGCGGACAAGCGGCGCTTGTGGGCCAGGCCCGACAAGGGGTTGTTCTGGTCCATGAACTGGCTGAGCTGGCTGGTCCCGAAGAACTCCTTCACCGCAGCGACCACGGGTCGGATGTTGATCAGGGTCTGAGGCGTGATGGCCTCGACGTCCTGGGTGGTCATGCGCTCGCGGACCACCCGCTCCATGCGGGACAGGCCCACTCGCACCTGGTTCTGGATGAGCTCGCCCACCGAACGGATACGGCGGTTGGCAAAGTGGTCCTGGTCGTCGATGCGGTAGCCCGACTCGCCATCGGCCATGTGCAGGGCCAGGTGGAGCATGTAGGTGGCCGAGGCCAGGATCTCCGAGGGGCTGAGGACGCCCTGGGTGGGCGAGGGGCGCTCCAGGTCGATCTGCAGGATGTCGGAGATCCGCTCGATCTCCGGCCCGAGCTTCCGGTTCAGCTTGTAACGGCCGACGCGGGTCAGGTCGTAGCGCTTGGGATTGAAGAATGCGTTCTCGAAGTACTGGCGGGCAGACTCGACCGACAGGGGCTCGCCGGGACGGGCCCGCTTGTAGATCTCGAGCAGTGCTTCCTCCCGGGTGGGAGCGATGCTCTGCTCCTTCTCCCACTGGCCCTCGAGGAAGTCGAAGTGGCGGACGAACCGCTCCAGGAATCCCTGGTCCTCGTAGCCGAGGGCGCGCAGCAGCACGAACAGGGACAGCCGGCGCTTGCGGGCGACCCGGCAGCCGGCGGTGACGTCCTTGGACGGCTTGGCCTCGACGTCGAACTCGATCCACTCACCGCGATAGGGGTGGATGGTCCCGGTGAACACGGTCTTGGCGTCACGCCCGGGCTGGAAGATGACTCCCGGCGAGCGGACCAGCTGGCTGACCACGACGCGCTCGGTGCCGTTGACGATGAAGGTGCCCTTGTCCGTCATGACGGGGAAGTCCCCCATGAAGACGGTCTGCTCCTTGATCTCACCGGTGCTGGCGTTCATGAACCGGGCCCGGACGAAGACCGGGGCGGCATAGGTCATGTCCTTTTCCTTGCACTCTTCCACCGAGAACTTCGGCGGCGGGCGCAGGTCAGGATCGGTGGGGTCGAACTCCAGCTCCAGGCTCAGCGAGCCAGTGAAGTCCTCGATCGGGCTGATGTCATTGAACGCCTCGGCGAGACCCTTGTCCAGAAACCACTGGAAGGAATCACGCTGGATAGCGACCAGATCAGGTAGCGGCAGGGCCTCGTCAATATTGGCGAAGGAAAAACGTTCCGGGCTCTTGGACCGTGCAGGCAACGGCCTACTCCTCCCAGTTGTGTTGGACAGGGCGACGTGTGGGTACAGCGGTGTGGGTACGGCGGTGTGAACTTTGTGAACTTAGGGTCGACAACGACTGCCGGAGCGGTCGAAGGGGCGCCGAGGCGCGCGTCATTCAGCCAGAAAAAGCAGAGAAGGCGTCAGGAGCGGCACGGCAACTAGACATCCTATACGGATGGACACGCGTTCACAACCCCGGGGACACAAGTCCCCCGGATTAGGCATGCTCAGGGTAGGAGGCGGGGCGTCCGCCGTCAAGGATTGACGCGGATGCCCTGGTCAGGCTGCGATCGAGGCCACTGAGAAGGCCGACCTGGCCCGGCCGCCGGAAACCGGCGACCGGGACGGGAGCGGACTACTTGAGCTCGACGCTGGCGCCGGCTCCCTCGAGCTGGGCCTTTGCCTTCTCGGCGTCTTCCTTGCTGGCCTTTTCGAGCACGGGCTTGGGTGCGCCGTCCACCAGGTCCTTGGCCTCTTTGAGGCCCAAGCTGGTCAGCGAGCGCACCTCCTTGATGACCTGGATCTTCTTGTCTCCGGCGCCGGTCAGGATGACGTCGAACTCGCTCTTCTCGTCCTCATCACCACCGGCGTCGCCTCCGCCACCTGCAGCGGGAGCGGCGGCCACGGCCACGGGGGCGGCTGCGGTGACACCGAAGCGCTCCTCGAAGTCCTTGAGCAGCTCGCTCAGCTCGAGAACGGACAGCTCAGAGATGCCGTCCAGAATCTGGTCTTTGGTCAGGGTGCCTGCCATCGTTGTTGCTCCTTACTTGCTTGGTCTTGACTGGTGTGGTCGTTGAATCGGTCGGGTCGGTCGGGTCGAGTCGCCGGATGGTGGCCCGAACTGGTTACTCGGATGCCCCGTCGGTTGCTGCGTCGGCCTCGGGCGCCGCTGCTTCGGCCTCGGGCGCCGCTCCGGCTTCGGCGGGTGCTTCAGCGGCGGGTGCCACTGCGTCGGCTTCGGCGGGTGCCGGTGCTTCGGCTGCTTCGGCGGCCGGAGCTGCCTCGGTCGTGGCCGCCGGGGCCTCGTCATGCCGCTTAGCCACCAGGGCAGCCAGCCCGTAAGCCAGATTGCGAGGCAGCGCCTCGATCAAACCGGCCAGCTGCTGCACCGGCGCGGCGAACGCACCGGCCACCTGGGCCAGGAGCGCATCGCGAGAGGGAAGGTCGGCCAGGACGGTGATCTCCGAGGCGGAGAGCAGTCCGTCGCCGACGATGCCGCCCTTGACGATCAGGCTGGGGTTGTTCCGAGCGAAGTCCCGCAGTGCCTTGGCTACGGCGCTGACGTCGCCATCGACGAAGGCGATGGCCGTGGGTCCGGTCAACAGGTCCTGGATGGACGCCTTCGGGCTGTCGGCTACGGCCAGGCGAACCAACGTGTTCTTGTAGATCTTGTACTCGCCCCCGGCCCGGGCCAGGTCGCTTCGCAGCTCAGCCAGCTCGGCAACGGTCAGACCTCGGTACTCGGTGAGGAGCGCGCCCTCGGATGCCTCCAGGCGTCCTCGCACTTCGTTCACCACGGCCACTTTGTCGGCCCTCGGATTGTCCATGGTCCCTCCAGAGCTCACGCTCGGACACGGGCCGTAGACACCATCGAGTGGTGACGCCAGAGCATCGATGCTCCGTGCGGAACGCCTCATCAGGCGGACCCGGACAGGGTCCCTTCGGTACCGATTGACTGGTACACCGGAGGTCTACGGCAGTTCGAACTTCAGTTGTAGCGGTAGGACGCTAGCGCGTCCCGGGCCCCACCGGCCACACAGGCCGGCCGGCGGGTGACGACGAACTACGCGGTTGCCGCCAATTCATCCTCGGTACGGCGGGCCCGAAGGGGGTCGACGGAGACGCCGGGGCCCATGGTCGACGAGAGCGTGACCGCCCGGACATAGCGGCCCTTGGCCGAGGCCGGCTTGGCCCGATGCAGCTCGTCCATCACCGCGTGCAGGTTCTCCAGCAGCTGGGCCTTGTCGAAGGACGCCTTGCCGATGCGCAGATGGATGTTGCCCACCTTGTCGGTCCGGTACTCGACCCGCCCGCCCTTGAACTCGATGACCGCCTTCTCCACGTCGTCGGTCACCGTGCCCGTCTTGGGGTTGGGCATCAGACCACGGGGGCCGAGCACCCGACCCAGGGTGCCGACCTGGCCCATCTGGTCCGGGGTGGCAATGGCGATGTCGAAGTCCAAGAACCCCTCTTTCACCCGGGCCACCAGGTCGTCGGCTCCGACCACGTCGGCTCCGGCCTTGCGGGCGTCGGCTGCCTTCTCGCCGGCGGCGAACACAACCACCCGGGCGGTCCGCCCCGTGCCCGCGGGCAGGGACAGGGTGCCCCGGACGATCTGGTCGGCCTTGCGGGGGTCGACGCCGAGGCGGACGGCCACCTCGATGGTCTCGTCGAACGAGGCCTTGGCCGTGGCCTTGACCAGGTCAACGGCCTCGACCGCCGAATACAGCTCCTCGCGGTCGAACTGGGCGGCGCTGGCCTTGTATTTCTTGCCTCTGGACACTGTGGGGTTCTCCGTTTCCTAGATCTCGTGCAGCTGGGCTCAGCCGCTGACGGCGATGCCCATGGAGCGTGCCGTGCCGGCAACCTGGCGCTTGGCCGCCTCCACGTCGTCGGTATTGAGGTCGGGCAGCTTGATGCCGGCGATCTCGGCGATCTGGGCGTCGGTCACGGTGCCGACCTGCTCCCGTCCGGTGATGGCTGCCCCCTTCTCCAGCCCGGCGGCCTGGCGGAGCAGGGCCGGGGTGGGAGGGGTCTTGAGGATGAACGAGAAGGTCCGGTCCTCATAGATGGTGATGTCGACAGGGATGATCGAGCCCCGCTGGCTCTCGGTGGCCGCGTTGTACTGCTTGCAGAACTCCATGGTCTGGACGCCATGGGGTCCGAGGGCAGTACCCACTGGCGGAGCCGGGGTGGCCCCGCCCGCTGGCAACTGGATCTTTACGACTGCGAGGACGCGCTTCTTCGGTGGCATCGGTGGTGCTCCTTACGTGGTACTGCCGGGCTACAGCTTTGCGACCTGGCTGAATTCGAGCTCGACCGGGGTCTCCCGGCCAAAAATGTTGACGAGGACCTTGAGCTTGAGCTGGTCTTCGTTGATCTCCGCGATCTGGCCGGAGAAATCGGCGAACGGGCCTTCCTTCACCCGCACCGTCTCCCCCACCTCGTGCTCCAGGCGTGGCCGGCTCCGCTTGACCGGGGCTTCGGCACCTTCCACCTTGACCTGGAGGATTCCCTCGACTTCCCGACGGGACAGGGGGGTGGGCTTGGTCCCGGGGCCGACAAAACCGGTGACACCGGGCGTGTTGCGGATGACCGACCAGCTGTCGTCGTCCAGCTCGCAGCGGCAGAGGAGGTAGCCCGGGAACACTTTCTTCTGGACCACCACCTTCTTCCCGTTCTTGAACTCGACGACGTCCTCCATGGGGATGACGACCTCGTAGATCCGGTCTTCCATGTTCATCGAGGCCGTCCGGCTGTGCAGGTTCGACTTCACCTTGTTCTCGTAGCCGGCATAGGTGTGCACGACGTACCAGCTCCCGGGCTGGTCGAAGGGGCTCACCACATACGGCTCGTCCTCGGCCTCGTCGTAGGCTTCGTCTTCGGCTCCCTCGGCCTCGCCGGAGGCAGGATCGGACTCGGCAGCAGCCTCGGTGCCAGCAGCGTCCTCGACCTCGGCCGCGGCGTCGGCCTCAGCGGCGCCGGAGGTGGCGGCATCGGCCGACACGTCGGTGGCGACGGCGCCCACGGCGTCCTCGCCCTCAGCTGGGGTATTTGTCTCTTCTTGGGTCACAGTCACACCGATCACGTCTTGAACAGCCAGAAAACGCCCTTGGAGAAGGCGTAATTGAGGACAAATATCAGGCCGATCAACAGCAGCAAGGTGGCGAGCGTCACCACCGTGTAGTTGATGACCTCGGGCCGATTGGGCCATGCCACCTGGCGTAGCTCTGATCGTACCTCGCGAAAGAACTGGCCCACTCGAAACGGCTGGCGCTTGCCCTCCGGGCGCGTATCGACCGCTGCGCCGCCCGAAAAGTCTCCCTCATCCACCATCATTGCCTGATTTCTCGGTTCACGTGCCGTTCTTCCTCTGCCCTGAGCCGCGAGTGGTGAGCAGGGCAGGAGGGACTCGAACCCCCAACCGCCGGTTTTGGAGACCGGTGCTCTACCAGTTGAGCTACTGCCCTCTGTCGATCGCGAAGACGCGAACGGTCAGCCGACCACAGGGGCGGAAGGAGAGGTTACCACTCGGACCAGGGCCCTTCCCAGCGGCTTCCTGCCGGCCAGGACCATCCTGGCCATCTGGCTCAGCGGGTCTCTTTGTGCAGCGTGTGCTGGCGGTCCCAGTTGCAGAACTTCTTCATCTCGATCCGCTCGCGGTCGTTCAGCTTGTTCTTCGTCGTGATGTAGTTACGGCGCTTGCATACTTCGCAGGCCAGGGTGACCTGGACTCGCTTCTCGTTCTTCGCCACCGTGGCGCTCCTCTACTCGCGGGACCGGCCGCTCTGACCGGTCCCTTTGTTCTTCTGTGTTCTTCTGTGACCCGAAGTGGTAGCGGCGGCCGGACTCGAACCGGCGACCCCACGATTATGAGCCGTGTGCTCTGACCAACTGAGCTACGCCGCCACGGGCGAGCCCCCTGTCGGAATCGAACCGACGACACCAGCCTTA
>DASZLD010000061.1:0-11710 GCA_035552655.1 Acidimicrobiales bacterium | reverse complement strand
GCGTTGATCCAGCTGGACATGTCCGAGTACATGGAAAAGCACACGGTCAGCCGGCTGGTGGGTTCGCCCCCCGGGTACGTCGGTTACGAAGAGGGCGGGCAGCTGACCGAGGCCGTTCGGCGCAAGCCGTTCTCGGTGGTGCTGTTCGACGAGGTGGAAAAGGCCCACCCCGATGTGTTCAACGCCCTGCTCCAGATCCTGGAGGACGGCCGTCTGACCGACGCCCAAGGGCGGTCGGTGGACTTCAAGAACACCGTGCTCATTATGACCTCGAACCTGGGGACTGCGGACCTGCGCAAGTCCTCGGTGGGCTTCGCCAAGACGTCCGAGGCGGTCACCTACGAGCGGATGAAGGGCAAGGTCAACGAGGCGCTGAAGGCGCACTTCCGGCCGGAGTTCCTCAACCGCATCGACGAGGTCATCGTCTTCCACGAGCTGTCCAAGGACGAGGTCGTCGAGATCGTCGACTTCATGATCCAGCGGGTCTCGAACCAGCTCGAGCTCCAGGGGCTCTCGTTGGTGCTGACGCCGCCGGCCAAGCTGATGCTGGCCGAGCGGGGGTACGATCCCCAGCTCGGTGCCAGACCGTTGCGCCGGGCCATCCAGCAGATGATCGAGGATCCCCTGTCGGAGCGCATCCTGTGGAAGGAGTTCCGGGTCGGGGAGACGATCATCGTGGACGTGGAGACGGTCACGGCTGAGAGCAAGGCCGAGGCCGAGTCGAAGGGCGAGGCCCCGGTAGCCATCGGCGACCAGCGCCTGACGTTCAAGGCCGTCGAAGGTCTGGAGCCGCCGCCGGTCGAGCTGGCCGGCGCCGGTGCCGACGCCGACTGATCCCTCCGGACCAAAGCGGGTGTGCCGCCGGCGGTAGGCCGCCGGTGGTGCCAACCGGCCAGGATATGGTTGCCGGATGAACGGGACTGACAGCCCTGGCATCGCCACCAACGTTCGGCGCCGTACCGCCGCGTTCGTGTATCCATACCTGAAGGCATGGACGGACAAGCGCGCCGCACACGAGGCCGAGCAGGCCCGGATGGCGGGTGAGCACAGCCCTCCGGGCACGCCGACCGAGCCCGAGCCGGCTAGTCCGTATCCTCATCACCCGGCCCGCGGCCCCGCGGCCCTGACCGTGGTGGAGCACCCGCCGGTGGTGGTCCCCGAGTATCAGGATCCCGACAAGGCCGTGGCCAACATGGCCAGCTTCATGGACGAGCGGCGCACACCCCAGGGACCCACATCGGGACCAGGGGCCGAGCTGACCAAACAGGTGGGCGAGCTGAGCTGGTATCACACCATCGAGCTTCCCCACGGGGTGGTAACCCCGGGCATGTACGACCACCGCCCGCTGGTCCCCCACTACGGATTGCCCGAGTCGCTGGCCGGAAAGCGAGCCATCGACATCGCCACGGCGGACGGCTTCTGGGCCTTCGAGATGGAACGGCGCGGGGCAGAGGTCACCGCCGTCGACGTGGCCCGACTGGTCGATCACGACTTCCCGCCCCCGGTGCTCGCCGCCTTCGTCGCCGCCGGCATCGACCGACCGACCGGGGCCGGGTTCGAGCTGGCCCACCAGGCCCTCGGGTCCTCGGTCCGGCGGTGGGAGCAGAGCATCTACCAGCTGGACGACGCCGAGCTGGGCACGTTCGACCAGGTCCACGTGGCCGACGTCCTGCTCCATTTGGAGCGACCGCTCGACGCTCTCCGGCGCATCCACGCGGTGACCGGCGGCCAGGCCCTGATCGCCGAGACCATCGAAGCGGCCATGCCCCCGGGAGGCATGCGCTACTTGGGCAGCTGGGAGGCGGTCACGTACTGGCTGCCAGGGCTGGAGACGCTGGTGCAACTGGTGGCCGATGCCGGGTTCTCCTCGGTCCGGGTCCACGCTCTCTACAGCCTGGCCATCACCAGTGCCGACGCCGTCGGGCCCTGGCGGATAGCGATGATCGCCAAGCCTTGACGGGTATGGGCTGATCCATCCGTCCCCACAGGGAGCGACCGGGGGACCTCCACCCAGGGCGACGGGGTATTTTACGCGAACAGTTCATGAATAGTTTGCCTCCCGTTCACCTTCGGATGGTCTCCTCGTAACCCAGTGCCGCGAGCATCGAAGCGTGGACGGCGTGACCCAGACCGACAGCACACCATCGCCGCCCTCGGGATCCCAGGAGGCCGCCCAGGTGCTCGACGGGGCGCCGATGGGGCGATTCCACTTCCGGACCGTCGTGGCCGCCGGCATCGGCTTTTTCACCGACGCCTACGACCTGTTCGTCATCGGCACGGTCCTCACCCTGCTGAAGGGGGTCTGGCACCTCAGCACCACCCAGGTCAGCCTGGTCAGCTCGGTCGCCCTCCTGGCTGCCTTCTTCGGCGCTTTCATCTTCGGGCGGATCGCCGATGTGGTGGGCCGGCGCAAGATCTTCGTGGCAGTCGCCGTGATCATGATTGTGGGCTCGCTGGCCTCGGCCCTGGCCCCCAGCATCTGGTTCCTGGTCGCCGCCCGGTTCGTCCTGGGGTTCGGCATCGGCGGGGACTATCCGGTGAGCGCCGTGCTCACCAGCGAGTTCGCCAACCGCGCCAATCGGGGCCGCATGGTCGGCCTGGTGTTCTCCATGCAGGCCCTGGGCCTGGTGGTCGGTCCGCTGGTGGGATTGACCCTGGTGGCGTCCGGGATGAACCACGACCTGGCCTGGCGGCTGATGCTGGGTATCGGGTGCATTCCCGCCTCCGCCGTGGTGATGCTCCGCCTGCGGATGCCCGAGTCGCCACGCTTTGCTGCCCAGGTCCAGGGGATCGAGACGACCAAGACGCTGACCCTGATCACCGATGCCGGCGTCGCCCCGCCCGTCGGTGATCTCACCGTCGACCAGCCCAAGGTCGATACCGAGGTTCCCGCCGTCGCCATGGCCCCGCCGTCGCGGATGAGCCTGAAGGCGTTCCTGACCAACCGTCATTGGATGTTGATGTTGCTGGGGACGGCGGGCACGTGGTTCCTCTTTGACTACGCCTACTACGGCAACTCCATCTCCACGCCGCTGATCATCAAGGACGTGGCCCCCCACGCCACCCTGGTCCACTCGCTGGCCCTGACCGTGGCGCTCTTTGTGATCGCCGCTGTGCCTGGCTACATCCTGGCCTTCATGACCATGGACCGGATCGGCCATCGTCGGCTCCAAGTCCTCGGATTCGCCATCATGGGCGGTTCCTTCCTGCTGCTCGGCCTGGTTCCGTCGCTCACCACCGTGGTCGGTCCCTTCCTGGTCATCTACGGCATCAGCTACTTCTTCTCCGAATTCGGCCCGAACACCACGACCTTCGTCATGCCGGCCGAGATCTTCCCGGTGAGCGTCCGGACGACGGGCCACGGGCTCTCGGCCGGCATCGCCAAGTTGGGGGCATTCATCGGCGTCTATCTCTTCCCCATCTTCAAGCAGGACTTCGGCCTGCGGGGCTCGATGCTCATCGCCGGCGCTGCATCGATCGCCGGGATGCTGCTGACCTTCGTGCTGCCCGAGACCGCGGGCCGCTCGCTGGAGGAGCTCTCGGACCGGGACCCGGGTCGGGGAGCCGGCAACGGGAACACGCCATTGGCCACGCCGGTCCCCGCCCAACCATCTTTGAACGGGGTGCCGGCCGCCAACGGGGCACCCTCGGCCGCGATGTCCCGCGCCGGCTCCGGCGCGGCCTAGCTCCGTCTCTGGGCCGACTCCCAGCCCGCCCGTATGCCTGTTGAGCTGGGAGAACTCGTTCTCTGGCTCACGCTCCAAAAGTGGCCAGTAGATGACCTCTTTTGAGGATCAGGATGGACTCGTGGAGTCGGTTGGCCCCACAACCACCAGCCAAGAGAAATGAGTGAACCGTGGAGTTCAAACTGGAACTGGTCGTCGTCCCCGTCACCGATGTCGATCGGTCCAAGGCCTTCTATGTCGACCAGGCCGGATTCAACGCTGATCACGATTTCACCGTGAGCGACGAGGTTCGCTTCGTCCAGCTGACGCCACCCGGATCGTCCTGCTCGATCGCCATCGGGAAGGGGCTCAGCGAGGCCGAGCCCGGTTCGGTCCAAGGGATGCAGCTGGTGGTCACCGACATCGAGGCGGCGCGAGCGGAGCTGGTGCAACGGGGCGTGGAGGCGACCGACGTCCAGGAGTACCCCTGGGGCCAGTTCGTCTTCTTCAACGACCCGGACGGAAATCGCTGGTCGGTGCAACACGTCCCCGCCCGCCCGTAGTGGGCACGTCCAGGCGGATCGCGGAGCGGCCCCGGTTATGCCCCGGTCAGTTCGGCGTCCCGATCGGGAAAGACGCTCGATGGCCTGGGTCGGGTCCCAGCTCGGTGCCTATGGCGGCTTCTGACACACCCCTTCCGTAGCATCAGGAGATGGCCAAGACCGCTAAACGTCATCGCTGTCTCGACTGCGGATCCATCTCGGTCCGGTGGGTGGGCCGGTGCCCGACGTGCGGGGAGTGGAACACGCTGGTGGAGGAGTCTCGGCTGGGATCGCTGGAGCGTGCCGTCGGGGACCTCGACCTCGGGTCGATGCCCGTACCCTTGGCCTCCGTCGATGTGGCCGAGGCCGCGGCTGTGCCCACCGGCGTGGACGAGTTCGACCGGGTGCTGTCCGGTGGCCTGGTTCCCGGCTCGGTCACCTTGCTGGGCGGCGAGCCGGGGATCGGGAAATCGACGCTGCTCCTCCAGGTGCTGGTGGCCCGGGCCGCGGCCGGGCACCGGGCCCTGCTGGTGTCGGCCGAGGAATCGGCCCACCAGGTGCGCCTCCGTGCCGAGCGCCTCGGTCCCGTGCCCCCCAGCCTGCTCATCCTGTCCGGCACCGACGTCACCGCCGTCCACAGTGCGGTGGCCGAGACGGCTCCCGATCTGGTCGTGGTGGACTCCATCCAGTCGGTGGCCGTGGGCGCGGCGGTGCCGGGCGAGCGCCGTGCGGCCGGGGTGCCCGGCAGCGTGACCCAGGTCCGGGAATGCGCCGACCAGCTGGTGGGCATGGCCAAGACCAATCAGGTGGCCACGGTACTGGTCGGCCACGTGACCAAGGACGGCGCCCTGGCCGGGCCACGCACCTTGGAGCACCTGGTCGACACGGTGCTCAGCTTCGAGGGCGACCGTCACCACGCCATCCGTCTGCTGCGGGCCGTGAAGCACCGCTTCGGACCCACCGGTGAACTGGGGCTGTTCGAGATGGGTGATGCCGGCCTGTCGCCGGTGGATGATCCCGGCCGGCTGCTGCTGGGCGATCGGCTGACCGGCGTCCCCGGAGGGATCGTGCTGCCCGCCATGCAGGGGACTCGGCCACTCCTGGTCGAGCTCCAAGCGCTGGTGACCCCCATGGCCCTCAACCAGCCGAAGCGAGCGGCGGTGGGTCTCGACTCCGCCCGGCTGGTCATGACCCTGGCCGTGCTGGGCCAGCGGGCCGACGTGGACCTGGTCGGCACCGACGTCTTCGCCTCGGTGGCCGGGGGCATTCGGGTCACCGAACCGGCAGCCGATCTGGCCATCGCCCTGGCCGTGTCCTCGGCCGCCAGCGGTGTGTCGTTGCCGGCCGATCTGGTGGCGCTGGGGGAGGTGGGTCTGGGCGGAGAGATCCGCCAGGTCTCGAACCTGCCGCGCCGGCTCGAGGAGTCGGTGCGCATGGGGTTCGGCCGGGCCGTTGTGCCTGCCTCGGCCCCTCCCGGGCCCGCCGGCATCGAGCTGGTGCGGGTCGATTCGCTGGCCGAGGCCGTGCATCGCTTCGGGTGCACGCTGCCGTCCACATCCGCCGCGGTGTGAGCACCGCCAGGATGGGGGCCGACGTGCCGGGTACGATTCGGCGGTGAGCGCACGCCAGAGTTCGGCCCTCAGCGACGCCCTGGCCATGGCGGCCCCCGGTCGACCACTGCGCGAGGGGCTCGACCGCATTCTCCAGGCCAAGCGGGGCGGTCTGGTCGTGGTGGGTGACGAACCGGCGGTGCTGTCGATCTGTTCCGGCGGCTTCTTGCTCGATGCCGAGTTCAGCCCTCAACGCCTGTCCGAGCTGGCCAAGATGGATGGTGCCATCATCTTGGCCCGCGATGCGTCCAGGATTGCTCGGGCCAACGTGCATCTGATGCCGAAGGCCTCCATCCCCACCACCGAGACCGGGACGCGGCATCGGACAGCCGAGCGGGTGGCCCGTTCGATCGACGTGCCCGTGCTGTCGGTCTCGGCGGCCATGTCGCTGATCGCCGTCTATCGCAACGACCAAAAGCACACCCTGCAGCCCATCGGCTGGTTAGTGGACCGGGCCGACCAGGGGTTGGCCACCCTGCAGCGATTCCGGGTCCGCTTCGACGTGGCCCTCACTTCCCTCTCCACCCTCGAAGTCGAGGACACCGTCTCGGTTCATGACGTCGTGGCCGTACTGCAATCGGCGGAAATGGTGTCCCGCATCGCCAAAGAGGTGGCCGGCCACTTGGTCGAGCTGGGGGACGATGGGCGTCTGGTCCGATTGCAACTGGCCGAGCTGGTCGAGTCGGTGGCGCCCACGCTGCGCCTGGTCCTTCGGGACTACCTCCGCCAGGCATCCGATGGGTCGACGGTGCGGGAGCCGGCGGTGGACCGAGCGGTCCGTCAGCTGAGCGAGCTGAGCGCGGACGAGCTGGTGGACGTCCGTACGGTGGCCGAGATCCTGAGTCTGCCCGCCTCCCTGGCCGATCCCCATGCCGGGGTCGAGCCCAGGGGCTATCGCCTGCTGCACCGCCTCCCCCGTTTCTCCGACGCCATCATCGAGCGCATCGTCGACCGGTTCGTCAACCTGCAACAGATCATGCGGGCCTCCCTTTCCGATCTGGAAAAGGTCGAGGGCGTCGGCGTGGCCAAGGCGCGATCGGTGAAGGACGGCTTGGCACGCCTGGCCGAGGCCAGCATCCTCGAGCGATACCAGTAGCGGTACTGCTCGGAGGCCCGACCGGACCCACCGGTCGGGCCCGCGCCTGTCACCGTGTACCCTGGTGTGCTCGTCCAGGCGGTCCCGTTGTGGCAAATGTGCCCGGGATTCGCCTCGCAACGCCGAGGAGGAACGGTGTTCGACATCGGTGACAAGGTTGTATATCCGCACCACGGCGCGGCAGTAGTCGAACGACGTGAAACCAAGGAAGCGTTTGGCAAAAAGCAGGAGTACCTGGTGCTCCGACTGGCCTACGGCGACCTCACGTTGATGGTTCCCGCCGACAACACCGAGGGCGTCGGCCTCCGGGAGGTCATCAACGACGAAGAGGTCGAAGAGGTGTTCGCCGTCCTGCGCAAGAAGGAAGCGCGGATGCCGACCAACTGGTCCCGTCGCTACAAGAACCACTCGGAGAAACTGCGGTCGGGTGATATCTACCAGGTGGCCGAAGTCGTCCGGAACCTGTCGATCCGGGACAAGGACAAGGGACTGTCGGCCGGTGAGAAGCGCATGCTCAGCCGGGCCCGCCAGATCCTGGTGTCCGAGCTGACCTTCGCCCTCCAAGTCGACGAGGAGACCGCCGAGCTGCGGTTGAACGAGGCGCTGCCCTGAGCCTGTCGGCCCGGGACGAGCTTTCTGTGAACGCGCCGACCGCTGCTGCTGCCGACCCGGCCAGCGCCGGTGGGGAGAGGGTGTGGGCCATCGTGGTGGCCGGCGGCTCCGGGAATCGGTTCGGCCGGCCCAAGCAATTCCTGAACCTGGGTGGGTCCACGGTGGTGGCGCGCTCGATCGCCGCCGCCCGCTCTGTCGCCGCTGGAGTGGTGGTGGTCGTGCCCGCCGGCCAGTCGCCCGCCGGGGACGCCCCCGACCCCGATTTCGGTGCCGACATCCGGGTCGACGGTGGGCCATCCCGAGCCGCTTCGGTTCGCGCCGGGCTGGCCGCCGTGCCCGACGATGCCACCGTGGTGGTGATCCACGACGCGGCCCGGCCATTGGCCGCGCCGGCCCTGTTCCAGGCGGTGGTGGCCGCGGTCACCGGTCGGTCTGGCGTCGAGGGGTGCATCCCCGTGCTGCCGGTGACCGACACGTTGAAGCGCGTGGCCGGCACCGAGGTGCTGTCCACGGTCGATCGCAGTGATCTGGTGGCCGCCCAGACCCCGCAGGCCTTCCGGGCCGCGGTGTTGCGCCGGGCCCACCGGGAGGGAGCAGACGCCACCGATGACGCCGCGTTGCTCGAGTCGATGGGCGCTACGGTGCGCACGGTGCCTGGCGATCCTCGCAACCTGAAGCTGACCGTCCCCCAAGACCTGGTCCTGGCCGAGATCCTGGTCGGCTCGTGACTCCCGCCCCCAGCCTCCGGATCGGTCAGGGGATCGACGTCCACCGTTTCTCCTCCGACCCCGATCACCCTCTGGTGTTGGGCGGCATCACCGTCGATGCCGACGACGCCACCGGGCTGGATGGTCACAGCGACGCCGACGCTGTGGCCCACGCCATCGCCGATGCCCTCCTGGGCGCAGCCGGCCTGGGCGACATCGGCCGTCATTTCCCCGACACCGACCCACAGTGGGCCGGCGCCGACAGCATGACCCTGCTCACCTGGGTGGTGGAGCTGGTGGCCGAGGCCGGATGGGTGCCGGTGAACGCCGATTGCACCGTGGTGGCCGAGCGGCCCAAGCTGGCTCCCTATGTCGGTCTCATGGCCGAGCGGCTGGGTGGTGTGCTCGGGGCACCGGTCAGCGTCAAGGCGACCCGGGCCGAAGGATTGGGCGCCCTGGGCCGGGCCGAAGGAATTGCCTGCACGGCCGTGGTCCTCGTATCAGGACTGATCGAACGGGATAGCGCTCCGGCCGCAGGCACGGATCCATGACGCCGCCGGGACGGGGCCGAGGCGGGGGCCGCAAT
Source organism: Acidimicrobiales bacterium (assembly GCA_035552655.1). GTDB lineage: Bacteria > Actinomycetota > Acidimicrobiia > Acidimicrobiales > RAAP-2 > DASXMT01. The sequence continues at coordinate 2,892 of DASZLD010000061.1, read as the reverse complement.
GACAGCCGCGGCGGTCGAGACGACAGGAATACGTCGCGTGGCACCGGTCGAGGGGGCTCGGCTCGGGCCGCAGGGAGCCGGGGGGCGTCGGGCCGGGGTGCCCAAGCCGGGGCCGGACGCGGCGGCGGGGGAACTGGCCGCGGCGGTTCTGGGGCCGGGCGAGCCGGAGTGGGGCGCGTCGACCGGCGGGGCCGGGCCGGCAGCGACCGGGACGGCCAGGCACCGAGGAGGAGCCCGGAGAGCCAGGGACTCGGCGGTGAACAGGTGGAGGGGCGCCAGGCCGTCCGGGAGCTGCTGGTGGCCAACCGGCGGACCGTCCGGGAGCTGTTGATGGTCGAGGGCATGGACGCAGCCGCCATCCTCGACGACATCGAGGCTCTGGCCACCAAGCGCCGGGTCCGGGTCGACTACGTGTCCCGCAAGCGGCTCGACGGCGTCGCCCGGACCGACGGCGCCCAAGGGGTGGTGGCCCTGGCCAAGCCGGTCGAGGAGGCCACCCTGGAGCAGCTGTGCGAGCCATCCCGGCGCGGTGGGTTGCCGTTCCTCTTGGTCATGGACGGCATCACCGACCCGCACAATCTGGGCTCGTTGCTCCGCAGTGCGGAATGCGCGGGGGTGACCGGTATCGTGCTGCCCCGGCATCGTTCCGTCCACCTGTCGCCCACGGTGGCCAAGGTGGCCGCAGGCGCCATCGAGTACCTGCCCATGACCCTGGTGCCCGGGATACCCGCTGCGCTGCAGCGGCTGTCGACCCTCGGCGTGTGGACGGTGGGGTTGGACGGCGCCGCCCCCCGCCCGCTCTACGAACTACCGGTCGGCGAGGAGCCACTGGCCCTCGTCCTCGGTTCGGAGGACAAGGGGCTCGCCGCGCTGACCAAGAAGCGCTGTGACGCGCTGGGATCCATTCCCCAGCATGGATCGCTGTCCTCCCTGAACGTGGCCACCGCCGGTGCCATCGCCTGTTTCGACGTGGCCCGACAGCGCGCCGACGCAGTGGGCCGATAGCCGCCGCGTTCGGCCGGATAGGGCCCGCGGCTCAAACCCCCCGCGCTCAAGCGACCTCGGTTACCTCGACGCCTCGCCAGAAGGCCACGTGATCGGTGATCTCCTCAGCCGCTGACAGCGGCGACGGGTAGTACCAGGCGGCGTCCTCATTCCGTTCTCCCCCGACCGCCACGGTTCGATAGCTGGCCTCGCCCTTCCACGGGCAGATGGTGTGACTATCGCTGGGCTCGAAGTGCTCGCGGTTGACCGAGCCGGGAGGGAAGTAATGGTTTCCCTCGACCACGACGGTGGCGTCGCTCTCGGCCAAGACCGTTCCGTTCCATGTCGCGCGCATTGTCATAGGTGTTCGAACCCGATTTGCACCAGACTTCTTCCCTGACGGGTCGGCGACGGCAGATGACCGGCCTCGAACGGGTATGAGGTGCGATGGTGGCAGGAGCATCGGGGCACAACGAGGAGCAGAAGATGGCTGAACAGGCAGAGGTGATCGTCGTCGGCATGGGCCCGGGGAGCGAGGACGTGGCCGAGAAGCTGGCCGTCGCCGGGCTCGACGTGATCGGCATCGACGCAGAGTTGGTCGGGGGGGAGTGCCCGTACTGGGGATGCATCCCCTCCAAGATGATGATCCGGGCTTCGAACCTGCTGGCCGAGGCCAGGAGGATCCCCGGGATGGCCGGCGAATCCACTGTCCGACCCGATTGGGGTCCGGTGGCGGCACGGATCCGCAAGGAGGCCACCGACGACTGGGACGACACCGTGGCGGTGAAGCGCTTCGAGGACAAAGGAGGCCGGTTCGTGCGGGGCTGGGGTCGCCTCGACGGCCCCCGCCGGGTAGTGGTGGGAGACAGGACCTTCGAGGCCAGCCGAGCCATCGTGATCGGGGTGGGCGCCCGGTTCTGGGCCCCTCCGATCCCGGGCCTGGCCGACACGCCGTACTGGACGAACCGGCAGGCCATCGAGGTGGAGACCCTGCCGGCCACGTTGGCCATTCTGGGCGGAGGCCCCATCGGGGTGGAGCTGGCCCAGGTCTTCTCCCGCTTCGGCGTCGAGGTGACGGTGCTCGAGCTGGCCGATCGGCTGCTGGCGCCGGAGGACCCGGAGTCGAGCGAGCTGCTGGCCAAAGTGTTCGAGCGCGAGGGCATCGCCGTCCGCACCTCGGTCACCATCGATGGTGTCCGCCACGATGGCCGACGGTTCACCGTCTCCCTCGGCTCGGGTGAGCCGGTGGTAGCCGAGCAGCTGTTGGTCGCTGCGGGTCGTCGTCCCGATCTGCAGGCACTCAATGCCGCATCGATCGGGGTGGCCGACGATGCCCGGGTCATGCCGGTTGATGACCACATGCGGGTGACCGAGGGGGTCTGGGCCGTCGGCGATGTGACCGGCAAGGGGGCCTTCACCCACGTGTCGATGTACCAGGCCGCCATCGTCATCGACGACATCCTGGGTCGGCCGGTGACCGCAGCCGACTACCGGGCCGTGCCCCGGGTGACGTTCACCGACCCCGAGATCGGCTCGGTCGGGCTGGGCGAGGCCGCGGCCCGGGACCAGGGGATCAACGTGCAGGTGGGCCGGGCCCAGATCCCCGATTCGGCCCGCGGCTGGATCCACAAGGCGGGCAACGACGGGTTCATCAAGCTGGTGGCCGACACCGACCGCGGCGTCCTGGTCGGCGCCACCTCGGTCGGGCCGGTCGGCGGCGAGGTGCTCAGCATGCTCACGCTGGCCGTGCACGCCCGGATCCCGGTCCGCCGCCTGGGCCAGATGATCTACGCATATCCCACCTTCCACCGGGCCATCGAGCCAGCGGTTCAGGCGCTGGTCTGACCTCAGGTTTTTCACGGCGCAGCCTCGGCGCCAGCGGCGATCGGGGGCCGGGGGTTCCGGGGG
>DASZLD010000060.1:0-8556 GCA_035552655.1 Acidimicrobiales bacterium | reverse complement strand
TCCCGGAGGGCCTGAACCGCACCGAAGTTCTTGGAGACGCCGCGCAGGCTCAGCAGCGAGCCGTCATCATGCGCGTACTCGGTTGGGCTCCCCGTTCCTACAACATCGGTCACCACTGCGGCGGCCGCCAGCCCCTACTTGATGCCGTACTTGGTGCAGTCGGCGGCAAAGGATCCGGTGCAGAGCTCGGCCGCGGTAACGAACTGGTCCTTGATAACCGTGGACTCCACATTGGTCGGCGTCACCCACTGAGGTGTCAGTAACACCGAGGGGACCGTGGTGTGGTTCACAGTGTCAGTGGAAGTGCCGTTGGCCAGACTCTTGGGTGGGGTCTTTCCCGCCCGCAGGTAGAGGGCCAGAGCCGCGGCGGCCTGGGCTTCGACGTAGATGGGCTTGTAGACGGTGCCGCACTGGTAACCAGAGATGACGTTCTGCAGTCCTACCGTGGTGGCGTCCTGCCCCGTCACGGGAAACTTGTTCGGCGGGATGTGCAATGTCTGCAGGTAGGTGATGACCGGCGCTGCCGTCTCGTCATTGGGCATGAGGACGGCGTTGGTGCCGGGATGGGCCGTGTACGCCTGCTGGAACTCGGTTTCGGCCGTGGGCGGGTCCCACGTTCCGGCCGGCCGCGAGGCCAGGACCCATGCGCCCGAACTGAACTTGGGCTTCAGCACTGCGTTGTAGCCCTGAGCAAAGAGTGTGGCGTTGTTGTCGGTGGGCGCACCGACCATCACCGATACGTTGGGCTTGCTCACCTTCCAGGCCGCAGCACAGCTCACCAGGCCTTTCCCGATCAGGGTGCCCACGGCCACGTTGTTGAAGCTCACGTAGTACTGGCGGCTGCCCCCGAGGGTAAGCCGGTCGTAGTCGACCACCGCGACGCCGTGGCTCTTGGCGTACGTCTCGATCGATGCGCCAACGCCCGAATCGAGCGGGTCTACGACGAGGACACTGGCGCCCCCCGAAATAGCCGACTGTGCATCGGTGAGCTGAGTCGTGTCGCTGCCCTGCGCGTTCGTCACACTGAATTGGGAAGTCGACAGCCCGGCCGTTTTGAACGCCCTGGTGAGGTAGGGCGCGTCGAACTGCGTGTAGCGGGCCGAGGACACGGTATCGGGAAGAATGACGGCCACCTTCCCCTTGCCCGACTTGGCTATGGACTTCAGGCTCGTCATGGCAGAGAAGTTGTTGGTGAACGACGACACCGACACAGTCGACGCCGCCGCCGCCGGCAATTGGCTGATGCCGACACCCACAACTGAGCCGAGTAGGCCGCCAACCAGTCCGACGGTCGCCACTGCGCGTCCCTTGTTAAACACTGTGCGTCCCCCGTTCCTTCGTAGCTTTCCCACGACGTCACCCCCCAATCACATTGCGTTCTCGTCAGTTGTAGTTCATCCGTTCTTCATGAACAACAGAGACTTTTACAAATTTGAATTTGCCCGCGCGAATGTGTTTCTAAACCGTGACGGAGCGCGCTCGTTGAAGTCTGTGGGGTGACCGTGCGACAACGAGGGAACGATGAAGTAGGTGAATTTGTTGCTGATTAGTACGATGGCGACACCGCTCGACCCCGAAGCGTGGGCGACGCTCCCGAAGACGAACAGCAGGAAATCAACGCCGCGCAACAGGCGATCAACCACACGCCAGGCTCAGACCTGGAATCAGACTGCAGCCGACGCGAGTCGCCCCCCACCGTCCGGGCGCAGTAGGGGACTGCGTCGCAATCAAGCGGGCGTCCTCGGAGTGCCACCGATCCAGAGGCTGGCGAAAAGTGGGATGCCGGTCCGAACCGTGTACTGCTGCTGATGCGTCGACCGCATGCATGAGTTGATTGATCCACCGCGACCCGACGAATCAGAGGGTGGTGATCAGCAAGTCGGGTGTCACGCCGATCAACAGGTCTTGACTATTCCTCTGGTCGGGGAAGGTGGTACCAGCCGGTCGAACGTTGTGATGGCCATGCTCACGGCCTCATCAACGCCCGCCAGATTGCGACGTGATCCCCACGTACAGCGATGAAAGCCGCGACTGCGCCGCACCGATCTATCCGGGGTGATTTCGTCACTGTGACGTAATCACCCTGACCCAGCCTCCTTCTCGAAGTGCCGGGGACGGAATCCAGCCAACCGGTCGATTCGTCGGATGCGCATGAGAACTCATGAGGCACGAGCCCCGTCTTGTCCATCGAGTTTCCGTACCAAGCCGTCCGAGGCGATGGCACCGAGTCGGGAGCCGACCAACGGAGGCCTCGATTCACACAAGGGGAGCAATTCGCCAACACAAACCCTCGGAGAAAGAGTCAACTTCGATGAGACCCGGACCGGGGGCTGGGCTGATCGGGTCGAGGGACCCCTGGCTAGATCGCCGATAATGTACATTATGTCAACTAAGGCAGACTGGGCAGGATCCGGCTCGGTTCTGCCTGGTTATCCGCTCTTCCCCTCTCCTACCAGGGATGTTGCCCCGGAAGGGACTCCTCGCGGCGTTATCCGGCAGCCTTTAGACTGGTTGGTGACAGCGCGCCGTTCTCGATGCCACGGTTGGCATCGGAAAGCCGGACTGGTGAGGAGAACCCCAATGGCCGAAGTACTGGAATTCCCGAAGTCGATGAAGTTCGACTCGCTCGAGGATGAGCGTCTCTACCGGAAGCAGCGACTAGCCGCAGGTTTCCGGCTCTTCTCCAAGTTCGGTTTCGACGAGGGGATCGCTGGTCACATCACGGCCCGGGATCCGGAGCAGCTCGACCATTTCTGGGTCAATCCCTTCGGCACCCATTTCGGTCACATCCGGGTCTCCGACCTGCTCCTGGTGAACGACAAGGGCGAGGTGGTCGTGGGAGACAAGTCGGTGAACACAGCGGCCTTTGCCATTCACAGCCAGGTCCACGCCGCCCGTCCCGACGTCATCGCTGCCGGGCACGCCCATTCCATCTACGGCAAGTCCTGGTCGGCACTGGGGCGCCCCCTGGATCCGATCACCCAGGATGCCTGTGCCTTCTATGAGGACCACGGCCTGTTCGACGACTACACCGGGGTCGTGTTGGACATCGAGGAGGGCAAGCGGATCGCCCACGCCCTGGGCGGCGCCAAGGCCGTCATCCTCCGCAATCATGGATTGCTCACCGTCGGGCACTCGGTCGACGAGGCCGTGTGGTGGTTCATCACCATGGAGCGCACGTGCCAGGCCCAGCTCCTGGCTTCTTCGGCCGGAACCCCGGTCCTCATCGATCCGGAGATGGCTCGGCTCACAGCCAGCCAGGTCGGGTCGAACGCGGCCGGTTTCTTCAGCTTCCAGCCCCTGTTCGATCGGATCGTGCGGGAGCAGCCCGACCTGCTCGACTGACCCCGGGGCCCGGGGTTCGAGCCGGTCCCGGCCTGGTCCCCCGAACTGACATGGGCACCTTCGCTGCCTATCCTCTCGGGCGTGTTGTCACGCCTCTTCCATAGTCGTGCCAGAAGGGCGGCGGCAGGGCTGGCGGCACTGATGATGGGGGGCACGGCCATCGCCGCCTGCTCGTCGGGCTCTGCGGCCCCTCCCGCCCCGTCCCCCTCGCAAGGGATCCTGCAGAACCGGGCGGTCCCGTCGATCCCGATGGTCAACGAGCAGAACCAACCGACCACCCTGGCCGATTTCCGGGGCAAGACGGTGCTGTTGACCACGACCCTCACGCTGTGCCAGGAGATGTGCCCCCTGACCACCGAGAACCTGATCCTCATCCAACGGGCCATCAATGCCGCCGGTCTGGCCAACAAGGTGAAGATCGTTGAGTACTCGGTCGACCCCGACCGGGATACCCCGGCCCGGCTCCAGGCCTATGAGCACCTGACCGGCGCGTCGTGGCCCATTCTCACGGGGACCCAGGCCAACGTGGACGCCATGAACGGTTTCTTCCACTTCTACGCCCAGAAGGTGGCCGAAGGGTCACCGCCCCAGCTCGACTGGTGGACCCATCAACCGCTGACCTACGACGTCGACCACTCCGATGGCTACGTGCTCATCGATCCCCAGGGCCACGAGCGCTTCGCCACCGCCGCCGCCCCCGATGTCACCAGCCACACGCTGCCCAAGGCGCTGAACAAGATGCTTGACGACCAGGGCCAGCGAAACCTGAACGACCCCACCGGCCAGACCTGGACCGTCGCCGAGGCCCTGTCCAACGTCGGCTGGATGGTGAAGCAGTCGATCCCGGCGGCGACCTGACCGACCAACAAGTGCGTTGGCTTACCGGGGGCGGTCGGGGGTGATGATCACCACCGGAATCTCCCGGGTGGCGTGACGCTGGTAGACGTCGTAGCGGCCGGCGACGCCGGGATGGAACAGCGGGGCCAACCCCCGGTTCTTGCGGTTGACCAGTGGCCAGAGATGCGCTCGCTCGTTCGGGTCGGCCACCCGGGCGGTGGCCCGCAGCAGCCGTCGTCCCAGGCGCACGGTGACCCGGGGTTCGGCCTGGAGGTTGAGCAACCAGGCCGGTGGCCGGTCGCTCCCCCCGTTCGACGCCACCACGATGAGGTCGCCCCGGTCGCGGCAATAGGTCAGCCCATTGGTCCGGGACAGCCCCGTCTTCCGCCCGGTGGTGGTGAGTAACAGGGCCGGCACCCCGCCGGAATGCTTGCCGATCCGGCCGTCGGACTTCTCGTAGACCAATCGGTGGAGCTTCAGGTAGGGGTCGACGAACCGGGTGGTGAAGATGCCGTCTTTCACCGCGCCCTCCTCACGGCCGGGCGTCGAAGGTGGGGATGAGCGTGCGAGCGGCGCGGGCCTCGTCCACCCGGCGCACCGGCGTGGGCCGAGGCGCCTCGGACATGGAGGCGCCGGCTGCCGACGTGGCCTCGGCGGCGATGCGCTCCAGCGCCTCGGCCAGGGCCACCAGGGTCTGGGGGCTCTCGGTCTCGGTCGGCTCGATCATCAGGGCCTCGTCCACGATGAGGGGGAAATAGACGGTGGGCGAGTGGAAGCCCTCCTCCAACAAGCGCTTGGCTACGTCCAGGGCCCGAACCCCGTTCGGCTGTTTCAGATTGCGGCTGGAGAGCACCGTCTCGTGCATGCACGGCCGATCAAAGGGTACGTCGTAGGTGCCGGTGAGCCGCTGGCGGATCCAGTTGGCGTTGAGGACGGCGATCTCGGCAATGCGGCGGAGCCCGTTGCCCCCGTTGGCCTGGATGTAGGCCAACGCCCGAGCCAGGACCAAGGCGTTGCCGTGCCAGCTGTGCATGCGTCCGATGGAGCGCTCGGGCACCATCCACCCGTAGGCGTGAGGGCCGTCGCCTTCGAGGCGGCTCGGTCGAGGACCGGGGAGGAACGGAACCAGCCGTTCGGACACGGCCACCGGCCCCGCACCGGGGCCTCCCCCGCCGTGGGGAGTGGCGAAGGTCTTGTGCAGGTTCATGTGGACGATGTCGAAGCCCATATCACCGGGTCGTACCACCCCAAGGATGGCGTTCAGGTTGGCCCCGTCGTAATAGAGCAGTCCCCCCACCTGGTGCACGGCAGCGGCGATCTCGGCGATGTCCTCCTCGAACAGTCCCAGGGTGTTGGGGTTGGTCAGCATGATGCCGGCCACGTCCTCGTCCAGGACGGTCCGGAGCGAGGCCATGTCCACGCATCCGCGTTCGTCGCTGGGTACCGTGACCACCTCGTAGCCGCCCAGCGTCACCGATGCCGGATTGGTCCCATGGGCGGAGTCGGGGATGATCACCTTGTGGCGGGTCGAACCCTGGGCATCGTGCCACGCCCGCATGAGGAGGAGACCGGTCAACTCCCCCGCCGCCCCGGCCGCCGGCTGCAGGGTGGCGGCGGCCATGCCGGTGATCTCGCACAGGGCCTCTTCCAGCTGGACGAGAAGGGCCAGCCATCCCTGGGTCAACGAGGCGGGTGCGGCCGGGTGCACGCCGGCCAAACCGGGTAGCGCGGCCACGGTGTCGCACACCTTCGGGTTGTACTTCATGGTGCAGGAGCCCAACGGGTAGGCACCCAGGTCAACGGAGAACTGACGGTGGGACAGCCGAGTGAAATGGGCTACCAGGTCGCGCTCGGACACCTCGGCCAGCGGGACGGGCGCGGTGCGCCGGTGCTCGGTGGGCACCAATTCCTCGATTGGCGTCTCGGGCAGTCCGGTGGTCCGGAACGACCAGGCCTGGCGACCGGGATGGGACAGCTCGAAGAGGGTGGGCTCGGCGTCCCGGCCCAACAGGGGCGCACTGGTGGCCTTGCCCCCCGCCGCCGTCTGGACCACGGCCTCGGACGAATCGGCTTGGGTCATCAGGCCACCGCCTTTGCGAACGCGGCGGCATAGCCGTCGATCTCGAAGCGAGTCCGCCGCTCGGTCACCGCCACCAGCAGGCCGTGCTCGCCGTCGGCATACCCGTCATCGAGGGCGATGCCGGCCAGGAATCCCTCATCGGCCAGCCGTTCGATCACGGTGGCGGCGGGCACCGGCGTGCGCACGGCGAACTCACGGAGTACGGGTGCCGCGGCGTAGGGGGTGACGTCGTCGATGGCCAACAGCGCGTCCCGGCAGTACTTGGTGGCCCGTGCACACCGGAGGCCCAGCTCGGCGATCCCCGATGTACCCAACCAGCCGAGCTGGACGGCGGCGGTGACCGCCATCAACGTCTGGTTGGTGCACACGTTCGAGGTGGCCTTCTCCCGGCGGATGTCCTGTTCTCGGGCCCGGAGGGTGGTGACGTAGGCGCGGCGTCCGTCGGCATCCACCGTCTCGCCCACCAACCGGCCGGGAAGGCGACGGACATGAGACTGGTCACAGGCGAACAAGCCGAGGTACGGGCCACCAAAGCCGAGGGCGGTGCCGAAGACCTGGCCCTCGCCCACCACCACGTCGGCCCCCCACTCCCCCGGCGAGCGCAGGACACCGGCGGCCACGGGATCGGCCGCCACCACCAAGATGGCTCCGCTCCGGTCACAGATGGCCCGAGCGGCGCCGATGTCCTCCAGGCAGCCGAGATAGTTCGGGTAGCCCACCAGGAGCACTCCGGGTACGTCGTCGCCCGTCAGTGACTCGACATCGGGCCATGCCGTTCGGCCCTCGCTGAGGTCGATGGTCGAGAGCTGGTGCCCGGTGCCTGCCGCGCAGGTGGCCAGCATCTGGCGCCAGTGGGGATGGATCCCGGCTGACACCCACACCCGCTCGCGGCCCGACGCGGCCACCCCCAAGTTCACCGCTTCGACGGCAGCGCTGGCCCCGTCGTAGAGAGAGGCATTGGCCACCGGCAGACCCGAGAGCCGGGAGACCATGGTCTGGAACTCGAAGACGGCCTGGAGCACCCCCTGGGCCACCTCTGGTTGGTAGGGGGTGTAGGAGGTGACGAACTCCGAGCGACCGGCCAGGGCCTTGGTCACCGAAGGGATCTCATGGTCGTAGGCCCCGCCCCCGGCAAAGCACACCAGGCGGTCGCCCCGGGCCCGGTTGTGCTCACCCAACTCGTCGAAGTGGGCGAGCACGTCTGGTTCACCGGCGCTGTCGGCCAGCTCCAGACCCCGTTGCAGGCGCAGGGCCTCGGGGACGACGTCGAACAGCTCGTCGACCGAGGACAGTCCGAGAAAGGACAGCATGCTGGCTACTTCGTCATCGGTATGGGGGATGTACGTGCCCACGGGCCATGCACTCCTCGGTGGTTGATCAGCGGGTGCCGGCCCACTGGCCGGCGTGGACGAACGGGGTGTCGACGATGGTCCCATCCAACGAGCGGCCTCGAAGGGAGATGGTCAGGGTGGCGCCGGGGTCGGTGTTCACTGCCGCCGACACCAGGGCCAGGGCGATGCCGTGCTCGAGCATGGGCGAGAAGTTGCCGCTGGTCACCGTGCCCGCTTCGGTGCCATCGACTAGGACGTCCGAGCCCTGGCGGGGAGGTTGGCGCCCCGGTGTGGTGAGGCCGACGAGCCGTCGCCGGACACCGGCCGACCGCTCGGCCAGCAAGGCATCGCGCCCCCGAAAGGCGTCCTTGTCCCAGCCGACCACCCATCCCAGGCCGGCCTGAAGCGGGGAGATGCCGGACCCGAGCTCGTGTCCGTGCAGCGGGAGGGCCGCCTCAAGCCGGAGGGTGTCCCGCGCCCCGAGGCCGGCCGGCACGACGCCGGCAGCGAGCACGGCATCCCAGAATCCCCCGGCGATCTCGGCCGGGACGGCACACTCCACCCCGTCCTCGCCCGTATAGCCGGTACCGGCCACCCGGCAGGAGACGCCCTCCCAGTCGAACGCGCCCACCTTGAACCGGGGAACGGCGGCGGCATCGGGGGCGACGTTGGCCAGACGCCGGCGAGCGTCCGGGCCCTGGATGGCGACGATGGCCCGGGTCTCGGTGGTGTCCGTTCCTCCGATAGCCGACACCACCCGGTCGGTGTTGGACGCGTTGGGCATCACGTCGAACACCCCGTCGTCCACCCACCAGACGATGATGTCGTCCACCACCGAGGCGTCGTCCTCGTCGAGGAGATGGGTGTACTGGGCGCGGCCGGGCCCGATCCGCCTCAGGTCATTGGAGAGCGCCAGTTGGAGCTGGTCGAATGCGTCAGCACCCTCGACCCGCACCGTGCCCA
>DASZLD010000059.1:0-15854 GCA_035552655.1 Acidimicrobiales bacterium | reverse complement strand
CCCGCTCGGTGTCACCCACCGACACCAGCTCGGGGGCGACCATGGTCAGGAAGGCCTGGCGCAGGTGCTCGACCAGGTCGCCGGCCAGCTGTTGGGGGCTCCAGCCCCCCGAGGTCAGGTGGGCCACGGCCACCAGGGCCCGGGACGTGTCCCGCTCGGCCAGGGCCTCGGCGATCTCGCTCAGCTCGGGAAGGTCGTCCTCCATGGAGTCCGACGCCGCCACCTGGTCGAGCACCGACAGGGCGTCGCGGGCCGATCCCTTGCCCCGCCGGAGGGCCACGTCCAGCCCCTCGTCGCTCACGTCGAGCTGCGCGTCCTTTCGCACCTGGGTGAGCAGGTCGCCGAGCGTCTCGGCATCGAGCAGCCGGAACTCGAAGTGCTGGGTGCGACTGCGGATGGTGGGCAGCACCTTTTGGGGGTCGGTGGTGGCCAGGACGAAGACCACGTGGGCGGGCGGCTCCTCCAGCGTCTTCAGCAGCGCGTTGGAGGCCGCGGTGGACAGCATGTGGACCTCGTCGACGATGTAGACCTTCTGTCGCCCCGGGGTCCCCAGCGCGGCCCGGGAGACCAGGTCGCGCATGGCCTCCACCCCGTTGTTAGAGGCGGCATCGAGCTCATGGACATCCAGCGAGGTGCCCTTGGCGATCTCGACGCACGAGGAGCACACCCCGCACGGTTCGCCATCGGTGAGGTTGGTGCAGTTCAGCGCCTTGGCCAGGATGCGGGCGGTCGAGGTCTTGCCCGTCCCCCGGGGACCGCTGAACAGGTAGGCGTGCGCCACCCGGTCGTCACGGACCGCGTTGCGGAGGGCGAGGACCACATGATCCTGGCCCCGGACCTCCTCGAACCGGGCGGGACGGTATCGCCGGTAGAGCGACTGGTACGGGGCGTCGTCCCCGGCTGCGCCGCTGGCGGCAGGGTCTGGGGAGGGTTCGGGGGGTGCGTCGGACACTGTCTGGTGAGCCTACAAGCCGCCGGGCGCGATCGGCCCCGGCGTTCGGTGCGATGGCCAGGTTGGCTGCGGCACACAAACTGACCTGCTGAGAGCTGCTGCCTTCCGACCCTGACTCGATTCACAGGAGCCCGTTGCGCAGGACCCAGCCACCGCACGAAACGCCGGGGCGAGGGACAGGATAGTGGCCGCCGTCGGACCTCGGGCTCCGGGACGGCGAGTAGCCTGTCGGGGCTGCACGCGCCCTTTGGGCGCTACCAGCTCGGAGGAGTGCGAGAGCGGCCGAATCGGCACGATTGGAAATCGTGTGTGGGGAAACTCACCGTGGGTTCAAATCCCATCTCCTCCGCCACATGGGCATCGACGCGCCAATCGGGGCAGTGACCGGAGCGGGGGGACGACCCGCGCCCGGGAGTCCGGCGGCTCAGGCGGCCGACGACGCGGCCATGAGGGCCGCGCTGGCCGAGGCCGAACAGGCCCCGACCCACGGTGACGTCCCGGTGGGTGCCGTGGCCCTGGTCGACGGCGAGATCGTGGCCTCGAGGCACAACGAGCGCGAGCTGCGGGGCGACCCCACCGCTCATGCCGAACTGCTGGTGGTGGCTGATGCCGCTGCCGCCCTGGGCACGCGGCGGCTGGATGCGGTGACCCTGGTCGTCACCCTGGAACCGTGCGCCATGTGCGCCGGAGCGCTGGTGGCGGCGCGGGTGGGCCGCCTGGTATTCGGTGCCGCCGACCTCAAGGCCGGCGCCTGTGGATCGCTCTACAACCTGTGTGCCGATCCCCGCCTCAACCACGAGGTGCCCATCACCGCCGGGGTGCGGGCCGATGAGGCATCGGCGCTGCTCACCCAGTTCTTCGGCGCTCGACGGGGCGACTAGCCTCTCCTCTCGGAGGGATGCGAGAGTGGCCGAATCGGACGGTCTCGAAAACCGTTGTGTCGCAAGGCACCGTGGGTTCGAATCCCACTCCCTCCGCCAACTTGCGGTGCCCCCCTCTGGGTGGACCGCGCTTATGAGCATGCGGCGCCTATGAGCATGCGGCCTGAAGTTCAGAATGGCACCCGCGACGAGTTGCTCAGCCGCCTGGCCGAGGCGGTCGGATCCATTAACATCGCCCACCCGACGCGGGTCGCCATCGACGGACCCCCTGCCGCCGGTAAGACCACCCTGGGCGACGAGATTGCCGTCGTCCTGCGAGCGCAGGGACGCGAGGTCATCCGCGTGTCGATCGAGAGCTTCCTGCTCCCCCGGGCACAGCGCTATCGGCGCGGCGAATTCGAGGCCGAAGGCTGCTATCACGACAGCTTCGACTTCGACGCGCTGCACCGGGTCCTGCTCGATCCGCTGGGTCCGGGCAGAGACCGAAGGTTCCAGCAGGCGGTCTATGACCGCTCCACCGAGACGGCACTGTCCCTGCCGGTCACGACGGCACCGGTCGATGCCGTGCTCCTCTTCGACGGTGTGTTCCTCCTGCGCCCAGAGCTGATCGACCGGTGGGACCTATGCATCTTCGTGTCCGCCGCGTTCGATGTGACACTGGATCGGGCTCGGACCCGAGACCTGGCGCTGTTCGGATCCGCCACCGAAGTCGAGCGACGCCACCGCGAGCGCTACAGACCCTCCCAACAGTTCTACTTCGACAGTGCGCCCGACCGACCACGCCGACTTCATTGTGCACAACGACGCGCCGCAACTGCCGACCTGGGAGTGCCGATCGCCCCGATGAGAGGCAGTGGATGTGATCATTGCTCCTGGCGGGCCGACAGCACCCGCTATGAGCAGGTAAGCCGGCCCGAGAAGCTACAGGTGACCTGGTTGGTGACGGTTGCCGTCAGCTGCCGGCTGTCGGTCACCGTGAGCTGAACGGAGAACGTCCCCCCGGTCGTGAACGTGTGGGAGATCGTCGAGGCCGTTCCGGAGATCCCGTTCCCACCACTCCAGGCGTACGTCGTGATGGTTCCCCCCGTGTCCTTCGAGGTCGACGTAAAGGTGCACGATGCCTGAGAGCAGCCCTTGGTGAAACTGGCGGTCGGCGGATGGGCGACGGTCGTCGTGGTCGTGGTCCTCGGGACGGTGGTCGTGGTTGTCGTCCTCGGGACCGTGGTCGTGGTCGTGGTCCTCGGGACGGTCGTCGTGGTCGTGGTCCTCGGGACCGTGGTCGTAGTGGGCGGAGGCGACGAGCTCGAGATCGACGCCTCGTTGGAGAACGGCCCAGCGCCCGCAGCGTCCACGGCTTGCACCTTGTAGTAATAGGTCGTACCCGATGGGGGTGGAGTGGTGGTGAACGACGCCGTTTTGATTCCAGACGCCAGCACCGTTTCGGTGCCCGAGGTGGTACTCCGGTACACCGAATAGCTCGTGGGCGGAGCTCCGCTCGGCGCCGTCCACGTGAGCGCGACGTTGCCGCTGGCCAGCGCAGCCGAAAGCGATGTCGACGGCCCCGGCGTGTACGCCCAACTCCCTCGGCCGGTGGCCAGGTCGTAGCCGATCAGCGCCGAGTGGCCGTTGCTACCCGAGATGACGTCCCGGAAGGGGATGGTCGTCGAATAGACGGTCGCCACGTTGACAGTCGAACCGAGCACGGCCGATTCAGCGGCCCACATGGGCGTCGATGCGCTCGTGCCGCCGACCGTCCACCAGCCCGACGATCCTGAGTAGGGCGTGCTGTCATAGACGGCCACACCCGAGCCCGGGTCTGCATCCAGGGCCACGTCCGGCGTCGATCGGCGACCGTTACAACCGGCTTGGGCATACTGACTGAAGCTTGACTGGATCGAGGGGGCAGCTTCGACGGTGCTGCACCCTCCTCCGCCGCTGCTCCACGTGTTCTCGGCCGAGAATGTACCCGAAGTGCTGAACAAGAGGCTCGTGCCGCCGACGGCGACCACGTTGGGGGACGTCGACGGATATTCGACAGCCCCACCGGTGTCGCCGGTGGCGGCGAAATAGCTGACTTTCCTGCCGCTCGGAGCCGTGAAGGCGCTGTCGTATGCCGTCTCACCTGAGAACTCCGATCCTCCCCAACTGTTGGAGACGTAGTCGGCATGGGCTCCGGCATATTTCTCGGCGGCGGTCAGGTCGGCGAAGCTGTTGCTGTTGGCTTCGACCAGGAGGATGGTTGCAGCCGGCGCGAGGGCGTGTGCCCACTCGATGTCGAGGCTCATTTCCAGATCCCAGCTCGAGTTGCCGGCGGGATAGGTCGTGGCGCCGGCCTGGTTGACCTTGGAAAAGCACGGATTCGAGCTGTTGCACTGCGGGAGCCCCCACTGTTGGCTGAACGCATTGAGGTCACCGGCTGCATTGGGATCGTCATATGCGTCGACGATGGCAATGGTCTTGCCCGCACCGCTCTTCGTAGAGGTGGAGAACCCGTAAACCGAGTCGATGGTGCTCGGGGAGAGACCGGACGGTGTCGCCACCGATGCCCCGGGGCTCCCACCGGCCGTATTGGGCGACGGGGCAAGAGGGGCCGAGCCATTGGCCTGGGGCACCTGCTGGATTGTGCTGCTCGGCTGAAGCACTTCGACGAAGCAACGGGCAAAGCCAGCACCGGCAGTCCCGCATACCGTTTGCGAGGGTCCGGCAAAGGGCGTACGGAACGGACCTACCCCGTTGCCTGGGCCCGGGCGGAGGAACTGGTTCCGAGAGGCAGCACCGGCGATGGGCATGGCGACCATCATCGTGACAACGAGCATGACGGCACCGGCGCTGGCACCGAATATTACGATCTTCCTGCGCATCTGCCCCCGTTCGGCCCTTCCGATCGTGCAAGGGTAGGCGAAACGCGATGGAATCTCATGATCCACATCGGCACACCCGTTCCGAAGGGTGCGGGCGACGATGCGGCCGAGCTCAGGTACCGACCAGGGCGCCGGCGGGGCCCGCCCCTCCCTCGGACTTGCCCACCGGTTTGGTGCCGCCCTCCGCTTCGGCGTCGGCCGCGGTGAGGGGCATGGCGATCTCCTCCAAGCCCTTGCGCTCAGCCCGGACGCCGAGGAGCAACTCGACGATCCCGCCGATGATCATGAGGCCGGCGCCGAGGGCCAAGGCCCAGAACACGTCGGTGGCGTTCTTGGTGGCCACCATCTTGGCGAACAGGAGCGGGCCGATGATGCCGCCCGCGCCGGTGCCCACCGCGTAGAAGATGGAGATCGACATAGCCCGGGTCTCCATGGGGAAGATCTCGCTGACCGTCAGATAGGCCGAACTGGCACCGGCGGAGGCGAAGAAGAACACCACCATCCAGGCGATGGTGAGGGTGGTAGCTGTGAGCACGTGATGCTGGAAGAGCAGCCCGGTGATCAACAACAGCACCCCCGACAGCAGGTACGTGGTGGAGATCATCTGCTTGCGCCCGATCGAGTCGAACAGCGGGCCGAGCACCAGCGGGCCGACCAGGTTCCCGGCCGCGAAAGCGACCAGGTAGTAGGGCGCATCGCCGGTGGACACGCCGAAGAAGGTGGCCAGCACGGTGGTGTAGCCGAACAGGATCGAGTTGTAGAGGAAGGCCTGGCCTACGAACAGCCAGAAACCCAGGATCGAACGCTTGGGGTACAGCTTCACCAGCGTCCGGAACATCTCGGTCAGCGGGATGGCATGGCGCTGGCGGATGGTGATGGCCTTGTCCTCGGGGACATCGTCCAGCTTCCCGCGATCGGCAGTGACGCGTTGTTCGATGTCATCGACGATGCGCTCGGCTTCGTCCTCACGGCCATGGATGAGCAGCCAGCGCGGGCTCTCGGGCACGTTGCGGCGGACCAGGAGGATGACCAGCCCCAGCACTCCTCCGAGGCCGAAGGCCAACCGCCACCCCAGCCACACCGGGAAGATCGACTCGTTCAGCACCAGCACGGACAGCAGGGCGCCACCGATGGCTCCTGCCCAGTAACTCCCGTTGATGGCGATGTCGACCCGTCCTCGGTGGGCCTTGGGGATGAGCTCGTCGATGGCCGAGTTGATGGCGCTGTACTCCCCACCGATCCCAGCCCCGGTGACGAAGCGGAAGATCAGGAACCACCAGGGGGCGAAGGAGAAGGCAGTGAGGACCGCACCGGACAGGTAGACGGCCAGGGTGATCATGAACAGGCGCTTGCGGCCGAACCGGTCGGTCAACTGGCCGAAGAACAAGGCCCCGAGGCAGGCACCGAGAACGTAGACGGCGGCACCGATCCCCGAGATCTGGGCCGAAGTGATGGACACCCCGCTGCCCGCTGCAGACACCCGGCCGGTGATCGACGAGATGACCGTGACCTCCAGCCCGTCGAGGATCCACACCGTCCCCAGCCCGATGATGATCATCCAGTGCCACCGGCTCCAGGGCAGACGATCGAGCCGCCCCGGGATCCGTGATGTGACCGTCCCCGTCTGTACTCCGCCCCCGTCCCCGTTGCGCACTGCGACCCCTTTCGTTGAGGGGCCTATACCCGTGACCGCACATGCAATACACCTGGGGGACAAAAGAGACCGTAGAGTAGGCCCGGATTTATCGACGAGGAACGGGAGTCATGATGTTCGCGGAATTCGGGGATGGGCAGCTGGTCTATGGCTTCTTGTGGTTCTTTCTGTTCTTCATCGAGATCTGGCTGATGATCTCCGTGTTCATCGACATCTTCCGCAGCCATGACATGAAGGGCTGGGTCAAGGCGATATGGATCCTCTTCGTCCTGGTCATTCCGCTCATCGGCATCCTCGTGTACTTCATCGCCCGGGGCGACAAGATGCGCGCCCACTCGATCGACGCGGCCAAAGAGCAGCAGCAGGCCTTCCAGCACTACGTCCAGCAAGCGGCGGGCACGACCGGCACCGGCCGCGCTGACCAGTTGGCCAAGCTGGCCGACCTCAAGGACAAGGGCAACATCACCGAAGAGGAGTACCTCCGTCTGAAGGACGAGGTCATCAACACGCCGGCGGGCACCGCCCCACCGGCGGGCACCAGCGCCCCCTAGGCGCAGGCAGGCGCCGACCGTTCGGCGCTACTGGCTCGAGGGTGACTGGCGGGTGGTGAGCCAGCGATGGAAACCGGCGGCGTTGGAATGCACGCCGCTCAGCACCTCGTGCTTCTCGCGGTGCTCGGGGGCGACGTCGATCATCGAGGAGTCGAAGGCGGCAGACAGGGCGTCGGCGATGTCCTCGCCCTGTCCGAACGCCGTCTCGGCCACCTCGGCCCACCGGCGGAGGGTGCCGTTGGCCTCGTCCAGCAGCTCCTGTGGGTCGCCCAGCAGCCCGTAGTGGGCCAAGGCGATCCCCGACGGCTGCCGCTCGGCAAAACGGTCCAGGGAGTGCAGGGCCAGATCGAGATCGAAGTCCGGCGGTGGCGTGGCCGGACGCAACACGCCCACGTCGGGGAGCCGCACGCCCACGGCGTCGCCGGCGAAGAGGATGCCGCTGGCCGTATCGTGCAGGGCCACATGGTGCTTGGCGTGCCCGGGTGAGTCGACGGCGATCAGCGAGCGGTCGGGACCAACCGCAATGGCCTCGCCGTCCTCCAGCACGTGGATCCGCTCCTGCGGGGTGGGATCCAGCCGCCCGTAGAGCGAATCGAGGAGCGGTCCGTAAACCCGGGAGGCCGAGTCCACCAGCTTGGTCGGGTCGACCAGATGACGGGCGCCTTTGGGGTGCACGTAGATCGTGGCCTTGGGGAAGGCGCGGGCCACGTCGCCCACCCCGCCGGCGTGATCGAGGTGGATGTGGGTGACCACCACCCCGGCCAGGTCTTCGGCCCCGAGCCCGAGCCGCTCCAACTGGGCCAGGAGCACGGGCACCGAACTCTGGCTGCCTGTCTCCACCAGCACAGGGGCCGAGCCCTCGATGAGGTAACCGGCGGTCACCCGCTCCCATCCGCCCAGCAACGTGTCGAGCTCGATGACCCCGGGGCCGATGCGGGTCCCGACTTCGCCACCACCCACCGGAGCGGCATCGACCGCGTGGTCGTGGCTGTGCGGGTGGGGATGCGAACCGCTCACGACGGGGTGACCTCGATCACCACCTTGACGTCGTCGGGCTTACGATCCAGCGCGTCCTGCCAGGAGTCGAGCGGCACCCGCCGGCTGACCAGCTGGGCCAACCACTTGTCGTCCGCTTTGGCCAGCGCCTCGGCCGCCGCCTCGTAGTGGCGACGGTTGGCGTTGACCGACCCCACGATGGCCTCGTTCTCGAGCACCATGTTTCGGTTGAGGGTGCCCCCATCGATGGAGATGGTGTGGCCGCCCGACGACACGCCGGTCAGGCAGACCACGCCGCCGATGCCCACGTGCTCCATGGCATCGAGCACCAGGCTGTCCACGCCGGTGCACTCCATGACCACATCCGGGCCGCCCGGCACCGCGTCGGCGATGGAACCGGTGTGGTAGGTGGCGCCGATGGCCGCCACCAGGTCGGGCTTCAACCCCGAGGTCATGCGATCGATCACGTGCACCTCGATACCCCGCTGGACGCCGAGCAGTGCAGCCAACAGCCCGATGGGACCGGCCCCGGTGATCACCGCCGTCTTGGGATCCCAGTGGGCTCGGCCACCGATGCGGTCGACCTCTTCCCAGGCCTTGGCCACCACGCTGGTCGGCTCCAACAGCACGCCGAGCAACCCGAGCTTGGGATCGACCTTGACCACGAACTTGGGTTGAATGCGGTAACGCTCCGACAGGTAACCGTCGTGCTGCTTGATGCCACGCTCGGTGTACTGGCCGTTGCGGCAGAAGTCCCATTCATCCACGGCGCAGTTGGCGCAAGGCACCGGGTCGGGACGGCGCACGATGCCCACCACCAGATCATCCTTGGCCACGCCCGAGCCCTCGGGAGCCTCGAGCACCTTGCCGATGGACTCGTGGCCCAGGATCAGCCGGTCCCGTCCGGGCGGGGCCCAGCCGTAGTCGCCGGACAGGATCTCGATGTCCGTGCCGCAGATGCCCACGGCCAGCGTCTGGACCAGGACGGGTCCGTCCGATTCGGGCGGCTCGTCCACGTCGTCGAGGCGTGCGGAGTCCTTGGTGAGCGGTACGACCGTGAGTGCCTTCATGTGCTTTCTCCTCTATACGAGCGCTATGTCCGGGCGATCTGTGACGACCGGGCGGGCTTGGTCGGGCGAGCTGCGGTCGGGTTGACTACCCGATTCCGGCGTCGTTGGCCGCCGAGGTTCCTCCTGCCCCCCGCGCACCGCCGGACGGATCCTTGCTGGCTGTCTGGTCGGGAGGAAGCGTCGGTGTGCCGGCCACGCCGCGCCGCGCCTTGTGATGCGACGGCTGGCCCAGGCGGTGCAGGCGTCCGGAGCCGGTCCGGGAGCGCGTCATGCCCCGGCGCGTCTGGTTCACCACGCTCGGCTCCATGATCGGCTTGGATTCCCCGTCCAACTTCGATGCCGTGTTGACCAGGGACACGTGGGAGAAGGCCTGGGGGAAGTTGCCCACCAGCCGTCCGGCCACCGGGTCGTACTCCTCGGACAGCAGACCCAGGTCGTTGCGCAGCTCGAGCAGACGATCGAAGAGGGTCCGGGCATCGTGTTTCCGGCCGATCATCGACAGGCAGTCGGCGAACCAGAACGAACAAGCGAGAAAGGCCCCCTCTCGGCCCGACAGCCCATCGACATCGCCGGAGGTCGCCGCCTGGTAGCGCAAGACGAACCCGCCATCGAGCAGCTCGCGCTCCACGGCCTCGATGGTCCCCTTGACTCGAGGGTCGGTGGCGGGCAGGAAGCCCACCAACGGGATCATCAGCAGGCTGGCGTCGAGAGCATCAGACCCGTAGTACTGGGTGAACGAGCCCTTCTTGGCATTGAAGCCCTGGGTGGTGACCTGGGTGTGGATCTCCTGGCGGAGGGCGCGCCACTTGTCCACGGGACCTTCGGAGCGACAGTTCTCCACCGTCTTGATGGCCCGGTCAACCGCCACCCAGGCCATGACCTTGGAGTGGGTGAAGTGACGCTGCGGGCCCCGAACCTCCCAGATGCCGTCGTCCGGCTTGCTCCAGCCCGTCTCCAAGAAGTCCATCAGGGCGCACTGGAGGTCCCACGCCGGGTCACGGAAGTTGTCCCCGGCCAGGGTGGCCTCATAGAGCGCCGACATCACTTCGCCATAGACGTCCAGTTGGAACTGGCCCGAGGCTGCGTTGCCGATGCGAACGGGGGCGGAGCCCTCGTACCCGGGAAGCCAATCGACCTCCCACTCGTCGAGGCGGCGTTCACCGCCGGCGCCATACATGATCTGCAACTGCGAGGGATCACCGGCCACGGTCCGCAACAGCCAGTCGCGCCAGGCCATGGCTTCCTCGTAGAAGCCGCCCCGCATCAGAGACTCGAGGGTGAGGGTGGCGTCCCGGAGCCAGCAGAACCGGTAGTCCCAGTTGCGCGCACCGCCCAACGCTTCGGGAAGCGACGTGGTGGCGGCGGCCACGATGCCACCGGTGGGCTCGTAGGTCAGCGCCTTCAGCGTGATGAGCGACCGCACCACGGCGTCGCGGACGCGACCGGTGTAGGTGCACTGCGACACCCAGTCGTGCCACCAGGTCTCCGTGTCCTCGATGGCATAGAGGGCGTCGACCGGGCGAGGGGGCTCCTCGCTGGCCGGGAACCACGCCAGCGTGAACGGGATCTGCTGTCCCTCGGACACGGTGAAGTCGGCCACGGTGGAGAAGTCCTCGCCGCGGGTGTGGACCGGCGTCCACAAGGAGAGCCCGTCGGGCCCGGCGATGGCGACGAGGGTGCCATCGAGGCGGCGAACCCAGGGGACGATCTGCCCGTACCCGAATCGAATGGTCAGGTCCATCCGCATCGAGACCCGGCCTCGGACCCCCTCGACCAGACGGACCACCTCGGGGTGTTCCTGGCGGATGGGCATGCAGTCGACCACCCGAACCGTTCCCTCCGGAGTCACGAACTCCGACTCGAGGACGAGCGAGTCGCCCCGGTAGCGACGATGGGTGGCCAGATGGGCCCCCTTGGGTGCGATCTTCCAGCGTCCGTGCTCCTCGGTTCCCAAGAGGTTGGAGAAGCAGGCCGCCGAGTCGAACCGGGGCAGGCAGAGCCAGTCGATGGAACCATCGCGGCCGACCACCCCTGCGGTATGGAGGTCGCCGATGATGCCGTAGTCCTCGATCGGGAGCGTCACGGGGTCATGTTTAGCCCGAGGAGGCCGCGCCCGTCGTTCGACCCGGTTGCCGCGGCGCCAACCTCGGCAGTGGCCCACGGCCGCCCGCCCGGTCCCTCAAGACGCCGTTCCTCGGGTCACCCGTTGGTGCAGCCCCCGGTGCCCACCGCGCTGGTGGCCGCTTCGGCTTGATGCACCCTGGTCATCACCCCTGGTGAGGTCAGGGCGTACCCGATGGTGCCATTGGTGGTGGACCGCGAGAACACCACGCCGATCACCTCTCCGTTGGGCAACACCAGCGGTCCACCCGAGTTCCCGGGCCGGACCACGGCCTGGATCTCGTAGACATCGCGAACGGTGAGGCCCTGGCCGTAGATGTCGCGACCCTGGGCCTGGAACTCGGCCATCACCCCTGCGGCAACGTCCATGAAGGGACCGCCCTCGGGATAGCCGAGCACTGCGCCCTGGGTGGAGCGAGGCACGGTCTGCGGATCGAGGGCCAACGCCGGCTCGGTCACGTCCGTGCGCAACACAGCGAGATCGAACGAGGGGTCGAAGTAGACAACGGTGGTGTCATGGGTCCCGGCGCCGTCCTCCACGGTGGGGTGGGCGATCCCCGCCACCACGTGGGCATTGGTGACCACCAGACCGGGCGCGACCACGAAACCCGAGCCTTCCTGGATCTGTCCACAGCCCTCCCCGACGATCTTGACCGTCGACGCACCGGCAGCGGCCGCGGCGGCGTGGACGGTGGCATCGTCAGGCAGGGCGACGGGACCGGCGGATGCCGGCGCCAGCTGAGCGAAGACAGGCGGGAATCCCTCTTGGGAGAGAAAGGCCTGTACCCGGGAGAACACCGAAGGGGGAGCGGGGAGCACGTCGTCCAGGGAACGGATGATGGAGGAATTGGCGATCACCGAGTTGAGGCTGGGATACGAGCTGTTGACCAGGGTGCTGGCCACCAGCCACACGGCCAGGAGGGAGGCCACCACGGCCACGGCCACGCCCAGGACCGAATCCACCGAGCCGAGCCGTCCCCGGTGGACCGCTTGGAACGATCGGCCGCCCAGGATGCGCCCTGCCGTCCCCAGCACCACGGCGCTCCCCACCATGGTGATCAGGGCCACCGCCGTGCGGGAGGGTTGGGAGTGCACCCAGTGCACCGTCTCCGAAGCCAGGATGGCGCCGAGGTACATGCCCAGCCAGAACCCGACGAACGAGAGGGTCAGCAGCACGGCCCCGAGGCGAAGGCCCTCGATGGCGGCCACGGCAACAACGACGAGCAACAGCAGATCGAGGATGTTCACGGCGAGGGGTCGCCCGTGTACCGGGCGCGTCGTGTCGCCGAGAGTTGTTTCACCGCCGGGTAACGGTAGACGGGTCTCCCCATCGATACAGGCGAAATTCACCAAAATTCTCACCTGACGTGTCAAGATCGCGGGTGGAGCAGGCCAGAGGCCGGCCCCACGAGTCCTCGTGCCAATCGATAGAAAGAGCGGGGCTACGCCAATGAGCGATCCGACACCGCCTACGCCGGGCGAAGAGCCGACGCCAGGCGCGGCACCACCTCCTGCGGCGCCGCCGGCAGCACCACCGGCACCACCCGCACCACCTCCTGCCGCGCCGCCGGCCGCGCCACCCGCTCCCCCGCCGGCAGCACCGGCACCACCTCCAGCGGCTCCACCAGCCGCGCCGCCTGCTGCACCACCGCCCTCGGCACCGGCTCCGCCCCCTGCCTACGGTCAGCGGCCGCCGCCGGCCGCTCCCCCGCCCACGTACGGGGGTCAGCCGTCCTACACTCCTCCCCCCTACGGTCAACCGCCAGGAGGGGCGGCCGGGTACGCCTACGTGTCCGGTCCGGTGGACAGCCAGGGACGTCCGCTGGCTGAGTGGTGGCAGCGTCTGGTGGCCATCATTCTCGACAGCGTCATCCTGGCCGTCGTCACCGGCGTCATCAGCGCCGGCATCTATGCCGGCGCCCACTACAGGTCGAACGGGATCTTCAGCACCAACCTGGACGGCCGGCACGTAATCGCCGGTCTCATTACCTTCGTTATCGACCTGGCCTACTTCGCGCTCCTCAACGGCAGTGAGAAGGGCCAGACCGTGGGCCAGATGGCCCTCGGGATAACGGTGCGGGACGCCAGCACGGGCGGGCGCATCGACCCACAACGGGCCGGCATCCGCATCTTCATCC
Source organism: Acidimicrobiales bacterium (assembly GCA_035552655.1). GTDB lineage: Bacteria > Actinomycetota > Acidimicrobiia > Acidimicrobiales > RAAP-2 > DASXMT01. The sequence goes on along the minus strand of DASZLD010000059.1, from coordinate 2,630 downwards.
TGTATCCGGGCATCCTGCTCCGATGGATTCCCGTCCTGGGTGCGATCGCCGGCCTGTACACGATCGTCGCCGGCCTCTCGCCCCTGTGGGACAAGAAGCGCGAAGGATGGCACGACAAGGTGACCAAGACGACGGTGATCAAGGTTCGCTGATCCGGTGTCACGCCGGCGCCCGGTTCGGGGCGCGGCCGCGGCCGCCGCGGTCCTGGTCATGATCACCACCGGAGGCTCAGTACTGGCCTCCGTCCTCACCACAGGCCTGACCGCCGGCGCGGCAACATCGAGCTCGATGTGGACCGGAGCGTTCACCGCGGTGGCGGTACCGGCCCGGGTCGATCAGATGAAGAGCACCAGCTGTGCCGATGCGGACCACTGCTGGGCCGTGGGCGAGTCGGTCGGTGCGGGAACCAACGAAAGCCCGGCCGCCATCATCGCCACCACGAACGGCGGGAAGCGCTGGGCTCCACAGGCGGTCCCATCCGGAATCGGTGCCCTGGTCGACGTCTCGTGCGCCGATCGGCACTACTGCGTCACCGTGGGCCAGTCCGACCAGACACCGTTCGGAGGCAGCGCCGTACTCGTCACCACCAACGGGGGCACCACTTGGACAGACGGTCCACCTCTGGCCGGTGTGTTCGACATGACCGCGGTGGCCTGCCGGGCAGACCGGCACTGCTTGGCCATCGGTACCGTGGCCGCCGGCGGCGCCGTCTTTGCCTCGTCGCCGGGCCACTCGGGATGGACCAATATCGGAAACCTTCCACCCGGGGTGGGCGGGGCCAGCGCCATTTCGTGCGCTGACAATCGCCACTGCTGGGTGACCGGGTACACGAGCACCGACCCGTTCCACGTGAGCGGCGTGGTGGCGGCCTCAGCCAACGGCGGCACCACCTGGGCGGCGTTGCCTGTTCCGGCGGGGACGGGCTATCTCAACGGCATCGCCTGCACGCAGGGACCCGTAGGCCAGGGCGGATCCGTTTCGACCACGACCACCCGCGTACGCCGTCCGGCGGGCTCGCCGTCGACCACGCTGCCCACAACGGACACGCCATCGACGGCACCGACTCCCAGTGTCGCCGGTGCCAGTTGCGTGGCGGTGGGAACCTCGGCGGTGGCACAGGGCCAGACCAGGACGGGTCATGGCCTGATCCTGACCAGCGCCAACGGGGGTGCCTCGTGGACATCCGAACCCGTCCCCGCAACCGTGGCCACGTTGTTCGACGTCTCGTGCCCCTCGATCGGCTCCTGCGCCGCGGTCGGGAGTACCCCGGCGGCATCGACGCAAGCCGGGGTCACCGTGTTGACCGGGGCCAGCCCGACGCCGTGGCAGCACCCGACGGTGGTCACCATGCCCCTGGCCGTTTCCGGAGTGTCATGCCTGTCGACCTCCAGCTGCGCGGTGGTCGGGGGCGCGTACACCGCGTACCTGGGTTCGTAAGGGGTCAAGCGCTGATCGTCCGGTCGGTCCATGCACACGCTGCGTGGCGTCTCGAACTGCAGTGGAGACTGCGCCGGGTGAACGGCAGGTAACATTTAGGGCGCGGCAAACGTTCTAGTGGAGCTGACGTGGCATTGAGGCGACGGTCCCGGCATAGGGAAGACGAGGCATTCCCCGGCTTCACCGACGTCGTGAGGATCGGGGCCGGAGGCTTTTCCACCGTCTTCCGGGCCCGCGAGATCGAGACCAACCGGTCCGTGGCGCTGAAGATCCTGAACGTGCACGACGTGTCGGAGCACGCCATCGGCTCATTTCAGCGGGAGACCTTCGCTCTCGGGACGCTGAGCGCCCATCCCCACATCGTCACCCTCTACCGGACCCTGGCCACTGAGGACGATCGCCCGGTCCTCGTCCTCGAACTGTGCCACGGTTCGGTCTGGGAGCGGATGCGGGATCAGGGGCCGATGGCCCCCTGGGACTCGGTGGCCGTGGCCGTGAAGATCGCCGGCGCGCTCGAGACGGCGCACCGGGCGGGAATGCTGCACCGGGACGTCAAGCCGGAGAACGTGCTGATCACCCAGTACGGGGAGCCCGCACTGGCCGACTTCGGGGTGGCCCGCCTCCAGTCCACCTCGCAAGCCACCGCCGGCGTGTTCGGGTTCACGACGATCCACGCCGCTCCCGAGCTGCTGGAGGGACGGGACCTCTCGGCCGCCACCGACGTCTACGGCCTGGCGTCGACGCTCTATCAACTCATCGCCGGAAAGGCCGCCTTCCGCTCGTTCGAGGACGAGGGACCGGCTTCGGTCATCCTGCGAATCCTCCGCGACCCCGTGCAGCCTCTCGTGGCCGAGGGCGTTCCCGTGGCGCTGTCCGATCTGTTGGTCAGCTCCATGTCGAAGAACCCCTACGATCGCCCGGCTTCGGCGTTGGAACTGGCCGATGAGCTTCGGTCGATCGAGGCGGCCTCCAGCTGGCCCGACACTCCGTATGCCATCGAGGAGACGGTCGCCGTCGAGCAACGAGCATCATCTCGACCGGGCCGATTCCAAGTCCGGGGCGTCGACGCGCCGTGGCCGGCCTCGGTCGACATCCCGGCCGAGCGACCCGCTCCACCGCTGATCCTGACCGAACCTGCGGCCCGACCCGATGCGCCGGCCGCGCCTCCCGCAGCGGCCAGCCCGGCCCCGAGT
>DASZLD010000058.1:0-4632 GCA_035552655.1 Acidimicrobiales bacterium | reverse complement strand
CAGTCGCCGTCGAGGTCCATCGGCAAGAAATCCCTGTTCGCGGTGGCCTTCTGTCGAGCGTCACTTGCCACCAAATGCTGCCAATTTCCGTTCCATGGCGCACGATGACGCTCTGTACGCGCATTACCACAACGTCGGGCTCACTGGCGACGAGAGCCCATGCACTACCCAGAAGCGCACCATGACCGGGATGCGACCGTAGGATTCTTGGCATGGCTCGGACTCGTAGTCTCACGCTTGGTCCCGCAGCACGGCCCGTTGCTGTGCCGGATGATGTTGACGACCCGAGGACGACCAAGGCAGCTGGTCGGGTAGAGCTGCCACTCCATGTCCGGTGGAGCGGTCCTCCTCTCACTTACGATCTGGCTCAACGGGCCGAGAGGGCACGCGTCTACGAACAGGTGCTTCGGGAAGGGACTGAAGAAGACGTCAGCTACTACGTCAGAGTCGACCAACTCCTCGAACTCTGGGACGACCTCGTGCTGCCACCCCCGGTACGGCGAGCCTGGGCAACGTGGTTCAAGCGCCATCGGGGCATCGAACTTGCATGTTGAGCCCCTTCCAAGAACGGGTTGCCGAGATCATCGCCGATCTCGATGAGGCAAAGGAGTTTGCCCTTGCCGGAGGGGCAGCACTCATCTCGAGGGGCGATGTGGACCGGCAGACTCGCGATCTTGACTTCTTCGGGCCGACATCAGCCAGCGTCGACAAGCTGGTCCCCGCGGTGGAACGGGTCCTTCGAGATGCAGGCATGGTTGTCCGTGGCATCCAAGTCAACCCTGGATTCGCACGGTTAGTGGTAGAGGAACACGGCGATGAGGCCGAAGTCGACCTTGCCGCCGACGCCCGTCTCTTTCCCGCAGAGCCAGGTCCACTCGTTCCCACTCTCGCGGGGAAAGAGCTCGCCGTCGACAAGGTGCTCGCCATCTTCGGCCGAGCCGAGGCCCGTGACTTCATCGATCTGTCGGCTGTGGAGGGTCGATATGGCATCGAGAACCTCTGTGAACTTGCAGCCGACAAGGATCCAGGGTTTACGCCGATCATGTTCGCGAGGATGCTTTCTCGGTTCGACCGGCTTGGACGACAGGAGTTCGAGATCGACGACGACCAGTTCGCACTGCTCGGTTCAGCGGTTCAGGCCTGGCGTGAACGGACGCTCGAGCTTGCGCGATCTCGGGGACGAAACCAAGAGGTCAGCCGAGATCGAGGCCTCGACACGGGACTGGGGATCTGAGGGTCCACCATGACTAGGTAGAGAAACCTCCCGCTGCTCATGGAGATCGAGGTCGAAGGGGCCCTGTCTCGAACCATGACGACCTCGTCACGGTGTTTAGTATCTGGCCCGGTTGTCAAACCGATACTCGATTGACGGCACGTGGACGGTCAGCCCCAATTCGACCCGAGCTTCGCCTCCGTCATTTGCTCAGCGAATCCCGACGAGGTCAGGAGCCGACGCCCTCCTCGGACCCCCCGACGATCGGGGCATTGAGCGGCTGGCCCCCCATGGAGCCGAAGAATGAGGCGTCACCGAAGCTGAAGATGCCGCCGTCCCGGGCCACCAGCGAGTACCCGGCGCCGCCGGCCGTCGGGATGATCCCGACCACCGGCTGGTTGAGGTGCTTGCCCCCCATCGAGCCGTAGAAGTTGGCGTCGCCGAAGCTGAACACCCCGCCGTCCGAAGCGACCAGCCAGTAGCCCTGGCCGTCAGCAGTGGGGATGATGCCGACCACCGGCGCGTTCAGCGGCTTGCCGCCCTGGGACCCGAAGAAGTTGGCATCACCGAAGCTGAACACCCCGCCGTCCCTGGCCACCAGCCAGTAGCCCTCACCATCGGGGGTGGGGGCCATGCCCACGATGGGCTGGTTGAGGGGGGTGCCCACCGTCGATCCGAACGACAGGGCGTCGGTCCCGAACGGGTAGACGTTGCCGTCCGAGCCGACCAGCCAGTAGCCGAGGCCGCTGGTGCCCGTCTGCGACAAAGGGGTCATGGAGACGCCCACGATGGGGGCGGTGAGCTGACCGGCCCCGACCGATCCGTAGGCGATGGCGTTTCCGAAGGCGGTCACCGAGCCATCGGCGCCGGCCAGGACGTAGCCACCCTGGTCGCGTGTCTGGGACAAGCCGACGTTCGGAGCGCTCAGGGGCTGGCCACCCAGCGAGCCCCAGAAGGGGGCCATGCCGAAGCTGAACACGCCGCCGTCAGAGGCGGTCATCCAGTAGCCGAGGCCAGGCGCGGGCTGGGCGTAGAACTGTTGGCCGCCGGGAGGAGCGGAGAAGCTGTTGCCCGACAGCGTCGTGCCGGTCACCTGCCAGGTCTGCCACACGCCGACGAACTGATTGGTCATGGTGTTGTTGGTGATCGAGGTGCCGTCCAGGATGGGCGTCGATGCACCGGGGATGTTGTTGACGATGAGGCCGATGGCGTCGGTCTGGGGCGCTGCGTTGATGTGGCCCCAGTTGTTGCCGTCCAGCGCGTTGCCGTGGATCGTCGTCCCGGTGATGGAGTCACCGGGGGCATTGGAGTGAACGGTGATCCCGGTGATGAAGCTGCCGTTGACCGTGTTGCCCGAGACCTCGGTGTTGGTGACGGTGGCGCCGGGGGCATCGGTGGCCACCACGATCTGGCCGATCACCGGCCCGTGGGGGCCGAACACGCCGGGATCGCCCAGAACCTGGTTGCCGGTCACGAAGATGTCATTGGTGCCGGCACCTGGGACCCAGCTCTCGACGATGATCCCGCAGCCGCCGAAGTTGCCGCTCACCGTGTTACCGGTGATCCCGTCGTTGGAGGAGGCGATCGGTTGTTGGGGACCTGGTCCGGGAGCCCCGGGGTTGAGGCCGCCGCCTTCGTCGGTAACGCTGATGCCGCCGTCGGCCAGATTGCCCGTCACCGTGTTGTTCTCGACGCTGGAGTTAGTCACCCCGACCAGCAGTACTGCCTTGTTGGTATCGATATTGGGGGTGGGGTTCAGTCCGTTGTTCTGGATGGTGCTGTTCTCGATGGCGAGGTTCGTGGTGTCCTCGGCCATGATCCCGTGATCGTTGGCCCCGCTGACCGTGGCTCCGTTAATGGTGACCCCGCTCGTTCCCGGTGGCACGTAGACGCCGATGTCGCAGCCGGTGGCGTCCACGGCACCCGTGATTGTCTGCCCGGTCTGGGCGATGACGTCGGCGGTCAGCGCGGTTGTGCCCGCAGGGGTGCAGGTGGCCAGAGCCGAAGCCGCCGGAGCCATGACGACACTGGCGACGGCCAGGCCTCCGGTGGCCAGGGTCAGTGAGGCGATGGCGGCCGTGCTGCGGCGGGCCCAGCTTCGAAGTGAACGTACCGAGGTGACTCGTGAATGCATATCGATAACCCTTCCCCGTAGGCCCACCGTCACTTGGCGTGATGTGCAAGCAGGTGACCCGCTCCCTCACTGTCGAGGGAAGCATGGCAAAGGTAACACCGACGTCCGGGCGACGCGCTGGCCAAGGCGCCATCTCACCAGACGGCCGTCGTTCACGGCCGATTCGGGCCGGAGCCGAGCGGTGTTCGCTTCAGGCCCCTCGGGAGCGGTTGGCAGCGACACCGGCGCGTCCTCGGATGCTGGGCCGGACCATCGGTGGGGCCTTGGGCAAGCCCTGCCGCTCCAGCGTCTCGAACGCGAATCCGGCCCTTTCGATGGCTTCCTCGGTTGAGCGAGTCAGGTGGCAGTTGCCGGCCAGGCGCTTCCAGACGGGCTCGATCCAGCGTTGTTGGCGAAGCTGGCGGGGTGATCCCTTGGCAGCAACGTGTTCGATGAAGACGAAGCGCCCGTCCGGTCGTAGCACGCGCCGGATCTCTTCGAGCACCATGGCCTGGTCGCCGACGGAACAGAGCACCAGCGCGGAAACCACCGCGTCGAAGGAGCCATCGGGAAAGGGAAGGCGTTCAGCGGGAGCGGAAATGACCTCGACCGGTCGATCGGATGCCGCGGTGGCGACAAGGAGGCGGGCTCGCATGTGCCGATCGGGTTCGGCGAGGACCAGGGAGGTCACGGCGGGGGGAAAGAAAGGCAGGTTGGACCCGGTCCCCGCTCCGATCTCGAGCACCGTACCCTCCAGCGGAGCGAGCAGATCACGGCGCCAGGTACCCAGACCGGCGTCTTCCATTCCCCGCATGGCCCGGTCGTAGATGGCAACCACTGGCTTCAACATGGTCGGTGTGTTCCCCCTCCCGATCTGACGTTGTGCCCCGGCCTGTGGCAAAAAGGGCACCGAGTCGACTGCTATTTGCCGGTGCGCTCGCGGTGCTTGCACCCTGGCCAGCAGCAGGGCCGCCGTTGGCCTTCCTCCAGCTCCTCCTGGGTCCGGCGAATGCGGCGTTCTCGGGTCTTCTCCTGCTTGGCATCCTCGACCCAGCAGATGAACTCGTTGCGAGCCAGGGGCGTGATGTCCCTCCAAGCATCGAGTGCCGTGAGGTTGACGATCAGCGCCTTGCGCAGGTCTCCAGGAAGCTTGTGCACCACCCCGCCGGGCACTCGCGAGCTGCTCACAGCAGGCCACGGTAGCGGGTCGGGGCGAGGACGGGCTGTTCGGGTTATTGCTGGGCGCAGAGCTGGTCGAGGCGTTCCAGGGTCTTGGTCATGCCCTCGATCCATGCGTTGCCATTGT
>DASZLD010000057.1:0-10907 GCA_035552655.1 Acidimicrobiales bacterium | reverse complement strand
TCCCCGAGGGGTGAGCAGCGGAGCCGGTCGGGGGCGGATCTGGCCATTGGGAGGCACGAGTAACATGGCCGGGATGACCGAGGCGATGGCTGCCGACCCCAGGGACGACGGTCCAGGTCCCAGGCGATCTCCGCCGCCGGTGGCAGGACGGCGGTTGACCGCGGGCGAGCGGCGCAACCAGCTCTTCGACGTGGCCTTGTCCCTCTTTGCCGAGCGGGGCTATGCCGCCACCACCATGGACGACATCGCCGAAGCGGCCGGGGTGACCAAGCCGCTGGTCTACCAGCATTTCGACTCGAAACGGGCGCTCTACCTGGAGCTGATGGACTTCGTGTCCAGCAAGGTCATCGACGCCATCACCTCATCCACGGCCCAGGCCGACGGGCCGCGCCAACAGGTCGAGCTGGGCTTTGCCGCTTACTTCGAGATGGTGGTGGGCAACGAGGACGCCTTCCGGCTCCTCTACGGTCGGGATGCGCCCGACGATCCGGAGTTGGGTGACGCGCTCAGACGGGTCGAGGATGCCATCGCCGAGGCCATCGACCCGCTCATCGATGCCGGACTCGATCCCGAGCACCGGCTGCTCCTGGCCTACGCCGTCGTGGGGATGGCCGAGGGCGCCAGTCGACACTGGATGGCCGGTCGGGGGGCACGAGACCGCGCCGCCGGTGACAACCCGAGCAGCCCTCCCGACGACCCTTCGGCCACCACGCTCGACGCCGGGCTGTTGGCCATCCGGGTGGCCGATCTGGCCTGGGCTGGACTCCGCCAGGTCCACCCGGTCTGAGCCGGCCTCGGCCCACTCAGGCGGTGACGACGCCTTGGACCACCGGCGTACTGGTGGGCTGCAACGTTCCGCCCGACGGCTCGGCCGTGATGGCGAACGAGGATGCGGGCGCGTTGGGGTTGACGCTGAAGGCGGTCACGCCCGGATGGGCGCCGAGGAGTCCCAGCGAGATCATCCGTCCATCGATCTGACCCCAGAGCTGGTAGGTCCTCCCCGCCGCCAGCTGGGCCAGGTCTTGGGGTATCAGGTAGGCCGCGCCTGACGAGGTGAGAGCCACCGTCACCGAGGTGCCGTTGGTCCTCGGTGGCCCCGACGGCACGAGCTTCACCCTCTTGGTCGAGGGCTCCTCCAACGCGGCCTGGACGGCGCTCGACAACCCGGGTTGGGCGGCGGACTGCAGCTGTCCGACCCGGTGGTTCAGATGGGCGACCTGTACCCCGAGCACCAGCGCCAACACGGCGGCGGCCGTCGCCACCAGCGTGATCCCTGCGGTCATCCGGCGGTGGCGCCGTCGGCTCTGGTCCAGGGGCACGACCGGGCCAGATCCATCGGATCGAGCAGGTGGGCGCGGTGCGCTCTGCCCGGCGAGCACGTCGGGAGTACCCGATGGGCGTTCCAACCGCGCAGCCAGCCGCTCCCACTCGGGTCGCTCGTGCTCCTCGGCGCCGTCCGGACGATCGGGCCGTTCGAGCCGGCCGGCGATACGGTCCCAGAGCTCAGCGGGAGCCTCCGCTCCGGAGTTGGCCAGGAGACCCGTTACCTCGTGATGGCGGGCCACCTCGGCCCGACAGCGGGGGCACTGGTCGAGGTGCTCTTCCACCCGGGCGGCTTCCTCGGGATCCAGAGCGTCAAGGGCATAGGCCCCGAGGAGCTCCGCCGCTTCCTCGTGCGAAAGGTTGTTCGCGGGTGTGGTCACAGATTGACTCCCGCCGGCTCGACCCCGCGCTCGGCCAGGCTGGCACGCAACCTGGTCAAGCCCATCCTAATTCGGCTCTTCACCGTTCCCTCTGGTGCCTGCAGCATCACGGCCACCTCCCGATACGTGTGCCCGCCGAAGTAGGCCAGCTCGATGGGCTGGCGCATGTCGTCAGGGAGCTCGGCCATCGACTCTTTGACCTGGTCGGCCACGACCAGGTCAAAGACCTGGTGCTCGACGTCGTAACCGGCGGTGGCCGTTTCGCGTGCCGTGCGCTCCTCGCGTGCCTTACGCGACTCCTCGGACCGGATCAGGTCCACCGATTTCCCATGGGTGCGGGCCAGCAGGAAGGAGCGAAGCGTCCCGCGCTGCGGGTCGAACTTCTCTGGATGCTGCCACAGGTCCAAGAACACCTCCTGGGTGATCTCCTCGGCGGACGGTTGATGGCGAAGGACACGGCGAGCCAGGGCATGGACGGCACCGCCATGTCGACGGTAGGCCTCGGCCAGGGCCGGCTCGTGCCATCGGGCGATGGCCACCACCAGATTGGCGTCGCTGGCTGTCTCCAGATTGATCATCCTGGTGGCGTCTTCGGAGCCGGCCGGCAGTCTGGATGGCCCACAGGCCGGATCAGCAGAATTGCTCGACCCCCACGGCCGAGAGCGCCATCGCTGGATCCCTCGCTGACGCAGCCCATTGGTAGTCAGGGGCGCGGTTCCTGCAGTGCAGGTCCGGTTCCCCATCCCCCTTTCGATCTGTACGTGCGGTTTTCCCGCATACAGCTCACCGACGGTCTTTCGAACATGGTTACGCTGCCTTCGGGTATCGAATAGTGCCCATGAGCTGGTGCAGGCCCTGATCGTGGAACCAGGTGCGGGTCCAAGTTTCCCACTGTCCCGCCCGTAGATTGCGGCCACGCTTCTTGACAAGCAAGCGCTTGAGCCGCCAGGCCACGTATCGGTCCATGGTGGTGAACTTGTTGGCCGCATTCCCGTTGCGGAAGTAGTTGCCCCATCCCCGAAGGAACAGGTTGAGCCGTCCGACGACGTACTCCAACTCCTGTCCGACCTGGCTTCGACCGGTCATGGCCTTGATCCTCGCCCGTGCTCGCTTCATGGACCGCTCAGACGGCCAGCGGTGGAGGTAGTAGCGGATGACCCGCTTTTGCTCCCAGAGCTTGCCGGACATGCGGGCACGAAGATGGCACCCGAGGAAGTCAAAACCCTCGTTCCCCTCTCGGAGGTCGACCACTCGGGTCTTGTCCGGATGGAGGCTGAGGCCGAGGTCACCCAGAATGACGGTTGCCCGCCGTTGGGCCTCCTCAGCTTGGCTCTGGGACGAACACAGCACCACGAAGTCGTCCGCATAGCGGACGACTTCTCCTGTGCCCCGCTCAGCCCAGGCCCGGTCGAAGGCGTGCAGGTAGATGTTGGCGAGCAACGGTGAGATCACCCCACCTTGGGGAGTGCCCGAGACCGACTCGGTCACCACCCCATCTGCCAATACGCCAGCACGCAGCCACAGCCGAAGCAACTTGAGCACCCGTCGATCAGAGACCTTGAGACCGACCAGGGACAGCAATCTGTCGTGATCGATCTCGCCGAAGAAGTTCTGAATGTCGGCCTCGAAGACGAACTGTCTGCCTTTGATGAAGCCGACCCGGATCTTCTCCAAGGCGTCGATGGCCGAACGCTTCGGGCGGAACCCGAAGCTGCAGGGTAGAAAGTCGGCCTCGAAAATAGGTTCGAGGATGAGCTTCGTCGCCTGTTGGACCACCCGGTCCTTCACGGTCGGGATACCCAGAGGCCGCTTTGTGCCGTCGGGCTTTGGAATCTCCACCCGGCGAACTGGTGCCGGGCGGTAGTTGCCTGCACGGAGGGCGTCACGGATCTCGGTGAGCAGACGCTCCACCCCGTAGTCGTCCTCCACTTCTGCCAGGGTCAGCTGATCGACCCCGGCAGCTCCACGATTGGCTCGGACTCGGTTCCACGCCTCCCACAGGGTGTCATCCCTGTAGATGCGGTCATACAGGGCGTGGAAAAGCCGACCCTCAGACTGCTTGGCCGAAGCCCATAGCCGGTTCTGGAGGCGTCGAACTTTGACCCGGGACGGTGGTCCCAGGGGGGAGTTGGGCTGGGCGGTCCCAGCCATGCCCTCACTCGTTCCTCTATTCCCGACGTGACCGAAGTCGGGGTCCTTCCCTCCTGCCGGGTTCATCCCGGCGATCGGCAGTACTACGACCCCGTCGGACTCCCGCTTCCCTCCGTTCGGTTTCACCATTGGCTTATCCGAACGGTCTTTGCTGACAAGGCTGGGAAGACGGGTCTCTCCTGTTCCGAACCACACCGTGCGTACGTGCCGCTCCCCGTACCCCGAGGGGACCCGACCAAGGGCATTCCGGAACGCCGGTAGGTCGGACGTGGGCCTTCGCCGTGACATGAGCGGCTCGGCTCCCCCGTTGTGATTCTGACGAGGCTGCAGGACTCGTGCCTGGTGGCACTACGGCCCGCACGCTTGCTCCCTCCAAAGAGGCTCTTGACACCCCGCTCAGCCTGCCGGATCTCTCCGGCAGACCGGGGCCTGCTACTGGGCTCTCCGGCGATTACCCAGGCGGGACTTGCACCCGCAGGTCTGGTCCAGCCTTCAGGACGCAACACGGGACGAACATACCCAGGCTTCATGGTGCCTGGTTGCTACTATCGCCGTGCGGGCAATTGCGCAGCACGTCCGTTCCCGTGACCAGCCATCCAGAACTCATCCGGCATCGAAGAACAGACATGAGTTTCGACCTCGAGACGTACCGGTCCATCTCGGCCAAGCTCGACACGACGGACATCGACTTCCCGTCGTTCCGGGACCAGCCGCTGGCCCCCGATGTCCTCCGATGCCTGCGGTACATGCACGACGTCGAGATCCACACGGTGTGTTATCTCCGAGACATCCTGGTCACCCCAGCCCACAAGGACCCCGACATCACCGCGTTCCTCACCATGTGGAACTACGAGGAACACTGGCACGGCGAGGCCATCGCCCAGGTGCTGGCCGCTCACGACGAACCGGACCGCACCGGTCGGGTCGCCGCCCTCCGCCAGCGTCTGCCCAAGCGAGATGCCTGGCGGCCGCTGACGTTCCAGTTGGGTTCCCTGCTGACCCCGCACCTGACCGCCGTGCACATGACCTGGGGTGCGATCAACGAGTGGACGACGCAGGCCGGATACAGCCGCCTGGCCAAGATCGCTGATCACCCCGTGCTCTCGGAGCTGCTCCGAGGGATCATGAAGCAAGAGGGTCGGCACGTCGACTTCTACGTGGACCAGGCCAAGACCCGGCTGTCGGCCAGCCGTGGTGCACAACGACTGACCCGTTGGGCCCTCCAGCACTTCTGGGCGCCGGTGGGCAGCAGCCTCATGCCCGAAGGCGAGGTCAAATTCCTCAGTCGGTTCCTCTTCGGTGGGGCCGACGGACTGCCCATGGTCGAACGCATCGATCGGCGAGTGGACCGCCTGCCCGGGCTGGCCGGGCTCGACCTCATGCACGGGGTGGTCGCCGCCGCCTGACCCCGGACGGCCAGGCCTCGGAGGCCGGAGCCCAGGACCGACCACAGCCGGAACGGCCCCAGAGCGAACGAATACACGACCGGACAGGTAAACTTGGTGGGGTTGAAGCGGCCAGGCCTCGCCCGGACCCCCGGTGCGACGGGTCCGCCATCCGATCACGGAGACCACCGATGTCGGCATCCCCATCGTCGCTGTTCAGCTTCCCCAATCCGGTCAATGACTACGCCGCCCGCACGGTGGCCACCGGCGTGGTGGCACTGTGCGTCGCCGCCATCGCCTTCGACCAGCCCTGGCTGCTCGTCCCCCTGACCTACGGGTTCTGGGCCCGACTGGCCACGGGTCCGACGCTCAGCCCCCTCGGCCAGCTGGCCATCCGGGTGGTCGCCCCCCGCCTTCCCGGGGATCCCAAGCTGGTTCCCGGACCGCCCAAGCGATTCGCCCAGAGCATCGGGGTGGTCTTCTCCTCCACCGCCGTGGTCTTGTGGTTCGGCTTCGGACTGACCACGGCCACCTGGGTAGTGATCGGGCTCCTGGCGGCGGCGGCGTTCCTCGAGGCGGCTTTCGGCCTCTGTCTCGGATGTATGACCTTCTCCCTCCTCATGAGGGCCGGGGTCATTCCCGAGCACGTGTGCGACGCCTGTGCCGATCTCTCGGTACGACACCCGGGGCTGGCCCGGTCGACCAACACCTGACCGCCCTGCCCTATCGCAAACGGGGGACCAGCTCGCCACAGAGCTGAGCCAACTCCTTGGCACAGCTCAGGTAGACGTCCACTTCACCTCCGGCCGGGTCCTCCACGTCCTCCCACGGCTCGATCTCGATCGAGGCCAGACCCAGGGCTGCCACCCGGTCGACCAGGGACTCGGGACCGTCGGACAGATCACGCACCAGCCGCTTGATAGTGGCTGTCCGACCGGCAGCTTCGGGATGGCGACGACGGACATAGGCGACGTGCTCGCCGGCCATGGCAATGATCAGATCGGCGGCGTCGGCGTCGGCGTCGGTCAGCTGGTGGCTCCGGTGGGCCGGCAAGGTATCGGCCCCGATCGAGGCCAAGGCATCCCGCGTCCGCCAACTCATCGGCTGCCCCTCGACCACGAACGTGCCCGCCGTCACCACCCGTACGGGCAGCGCAGCGAACAGGATGCCGGCCATGACCGATCGGGCCGCGTTTCCCGTGCACAGGGTCAGGACAGTGGGGACGCCGTGCGCTGACGGTGGGGAAGCGACCATCGGGTCACGCTACCTGGAGCCTGGCCAGGTCACGGGTCCGATCCAGGGGCGGACGCCCCGCCTGGAAGCGATGGGCTCCGTTCACAGCTGGTTCCCAGATTCGAATGCAACGCTCACCGGATGCCCGAGGGTCTCCGGAGCCGTTGGCGCGCGCTGACGGCCAGATCGCAGCGGCCCGAACTGGTGGCGGTGACCATCCTGGTGCTGGCTCCACTGCTGTTCTTCGGCATTCCCGGCCTCATGGGCCATCCCGTGCTCTTCGGGGACAATCAGTACCAGAACCTGCCCATGCGGATCCTGGCCGGCAACCAGATCCGGCAGGGGACCCTTCCCCTGCTCAATCCCTACATTTGGAGCGGCTCAGCCCTGCTCGGCGGCTGGAACGCCGGGGCCATGTACCCCTTCACCTTCTTGTTCGCCGTCCTCCCGGCTACCGCGGCATGGGTCCTGAACGAGATGTTGGTCTACTGGGTGGCGGCGCTCGGGTTGTACCTCTTTCTCCGGGCCTCGGGCCTCCGCCCCGTCGCCGGGCTGTTGGGGGCCGCCTCGTTCGCCTTTGCCGGATCCATGGCCGCCCAGCTGGTCCACTTCGGGGTGGTGGCCGGCATGAGCTGGGTTCCACTGATGCTGCTCGGCTTGTTGAAGTTGTCCCAGCGCCCGAAGGGGCCGGCCCGGCTGGGCTGGATCGCCCTGCTCGGAGCCAGCGGCGGCATGTGCGTGCTGGCCGGTGAACCGAGGGCCATCGACGAGGCCGTCATCATCGCCGCCTTGTACGTGGTGTGGCGGACCATCCGAGCGGGGCGGGCGGCAATCGGGTTCCTGGTCTCCGCCGCCATCGGCGGGGTCCTGGCCATCGTGTTCAGCGCCGTGCAGTGGTTGCCGGGCGTGAGCGTGGTGGCCACCTCCCAGCGCGCCGCGGGGACCTACGCCCTGTTCAGCTCGGGCTCATTGCCGGCGAAGTGGTTGCTCCTCCTCGGGGTGCCCGACCTGGTCGGCGGGTCGGGCTCGTTCGGTCAGCCGCCCTTCTTCGGCCATTACAACCTGGCCGAGGTGACCGGCTATGTGGGCATCCTGCCCCTCGTCGCGGTCGTGGCCCTGCTGGCAACCTTCCGATGGAGACGACCGGTGCCGGAATGGTTGGGCTGGATCGGGATCGCCGTGGTCGGAGTGGTGCTGGCCCTGGGCGGGAACACCGCGTTGGGGCCGGCGCTGAGCCACATCCCCCTGTTCGGTGGGCAACGGCTCCAAAGCCGGAACATCCTGGTGGCGGATCTGGCCCTCGGTGTCCTGCTGGCCTACTGGGTCCAGCACACCATCGACGGACCGGTGCTGGCCCGCGGGCAGATCGGCGCCGAGGGTGCTGCCCGGCGCCGCACTCTCCCGATCGCCCTCGCCGTGCCCGTCATCGTGGTCGTCGTCGTCATCGTGGCCACGGCCATCCCGTCCCAGTTCGCCCGCTGGATGGAGGCCCTGCCCAACGAGGTAGCGAGTGCCAGCCAGATCTGGCCCTCGCTCCTCCCCTTCCTGGTCATCGCCGTCCTGGTCGGCGCCTTCCTGATCGTGGCCCCACGCCTCTCCCGCCGGCGGCGGGTGCGTTTCCTCTCGCTGCTCGTGCTGATCGACCTGGCTGCCTTCACCGTGACCAGCCTCATCGCCGTGGACGGCGGCCAGTTCTGGACGACGGTTCCCGCGGCCAAGACGTCGGTACCCAGCTCGAGGGCGGCGGACGGCTCGGGGTCGGGAACCAGCCCGGCGTTCCAGGCCTCGGTCGGTCGCACCGGTCGGTTCGCCATCTATGACCCGCTCCAGGTCGGAGGGCTACCGACCATCGTGGCCCAACCCGATCTCAACATTCAGACCGGCCAGTACAGCGCGCAGGGCTACAGCGCCATCGTCGACGCCACCTACGCCACCGCCACCGGTTCCCATGGGGCCATGGGCAACGGGACCAACGCGCTGACGCCGGCGGCCATCGGCAACGGGGTCCTGGACCAACTGGATACCAAGACGCTGTTCACACCCTCGAGCTACCTCATCACGCCGCTGACCACGCCCGGGGCGCCACCGGCGGCCACCGCAATTGTTCCGCCCGCCGACCCCGAGGCGGCCCACCGGACGGTGGCGGGCACGGGTCAGGCCACCTGGCTCATCGGGGCGCCGCAGCCGGTCACCTCCATCACCGTGCCCCTCCTGGCCTCGTCCATACCGGTTCCCAGTCAGACCGGTGCGGACGGAGCGAGGGTCGGCCTGATCGAGGCGGACGGCACCACCACGTGGGCGCCGGCTGAGCTGGCGACCTCATCCCAGACACTGTCGGCCAAGTTCGATGGCTCCATCGATGCGGTGGGCCTTGCCGTGCGACCCGGCGTCGGCCCCATCTCGTTCAGCGCCCCCACCCTTACGACGGTCTCGGGCCAACGCTTCGTAGCCGACGGGCAGTTACAGGGAATCCACACCCTGTCCCACTGGAAGTTCGTGGGGACCGACGGGCTCTTTACCGTGTACGCCAACCAACGGGCCCAACCTCCCCTCACCCTCCGGCCGGCGGCCGGGCACACCCTGGCCGGGGCGTCGGTTCGACGGAAGTCCGGTGCGCTCCTCTATCCGACGTCGGCCACCGTGACCAGCACCGCCGGCGCCGTCGTCGTCCGATCGATGGCCGACATCCCGGGATGGACGGCCACCTGGCAGCCCACCTCTGGCGGGTCCATCGAGCTCCCGGTCCGGTCGGTCGGCATCATCCAGGGCGTCACCGTGCCCCCGGGGAGCGGCACCCTCAGCTGGTCGTACCAGCCCAAGGGAGCATGGCTGGGCCTCGGACTGAGCGGTGCGGGGACGGTCGCCCTACTCGGGGTGCTGGCCGTCTCCGTTGTGCGCCGACGAGCCCGCAGGCAGTCGCCGTCCTGAGGTCAGGCCGAGCTGGTGGTCACGGCGATCGGGGATCGGAGGGCGAACCGGTGTTGATGGGGTTGGTCAGCAGCCGGCCGCCGTCGCACACGATCATCTGTCCGGTCGAGAAGCTGGTCAGGTCGGAAGCAAAGGCCACGATGGCCCCGGCCACATCTTCGGCCCTGGTCACTCGGCCCATGGGCACCGTTCGGGCGGCCAATGCCGCTTGTTCCTCCTCCGTCCCGCCCCAGGACATGCCGGGCCGGGGCACGAACGCGGGCACGACAACGTTGACCCGTATGCCGTTCGGTGCCAGCTCCACGGCCAGTGTCCAGGTGAAGTTGATGAGTGCTGCTTTGGACGCGCCGTAGGCCACCATGCCCGGAGCGGCTCGCAGCCCGGCCGGCGAAGCGATGTTCACGATCGAGCCGGGCAGGTTCCGGTCGAGCATCGCTCGTGCGAACACCCGAGAGCAGCGAACGGCGGTGTACAGGTTCGTCTCCACCGAGTCCTCCCATTCGTCATCGCCCAACTCGAGGATGCTCTTGCCCATGCCGGCGCCACCGCCCACGATGTTCACTCCGACGTCGAGGCGGTCCCAGCGATGGAGCGCGGTGTCGACCATGCGCTCGACCTCGTCGGCACGACGGACGTCGCACTGGACGGCGATGGCGTCAGCGCCCTGGTCACGAGCGAACCATGCCGCTCGTTCCGCCGCCTCGCCGTCGGAGTCGACGGCGACAACGCTGGCCCCGACCTCACCGAGCATGGCGACGGTGGCTGCACCGATGTTCCCACCGCCCCCGGTGACCACGGCCACCTTCCCCTGCAGGCCGAGCACGTCCACGGTCGAGCCCCTACCGCGACCCGGCGTCACGTGCCGGGGCCAGTTCGGTCCAAACGGCTCGGTCCCAGCGCTTCCACTTGGCCATCACCGCTTTCATCCCGGTCATCTCGCTGCCACCATCGGCTGGGACCGCGGCCGCATCGGGGTGGTCGAGCTCATAGATGGCCAGGAAGGTGGGCGAGCCATCAGCAGCTCGGTAGCGGCGCATGCTCAGATAACCGGGGAGTGAGAGCTTCTCGGGGCGGTGCTCCTCTTCGTACCAGCGGTTCAACTCGTCGACGTCCTCTTCGGCCACCTCAACGGTCACGATGAGCACCGCCGGTCCTTCGCCCTCTCCCATGACACCCCCGCTTCTGGCCGCCTTCCGAGGAGCCCGATCCCGACCACCCTCGGCACTGACCTCGCCGACCCTTCAGACTATGGCCTGGTGCCGGTCCCATCCTGAGAGTGGATGGCGCCGGCCTTCCTGGGAGGAACGGCGTGGATCACGAGGCACATATCAGGCTGGTGCTGGCCCAGTTCATACAGCTGCGCGACGACAAGCGCTTCGCCGAGTGGACCGAGCTGTTCACCGAGGACGGCACCTTCGAATACCTGTCCCATGTACTGGTGGGCCGGACCGCCATCGGCGAGAACGTCGAGGCCCTGTTGCGCCAGGACGGCGGCAAGCACCTGTGC
>DASZLD010000056.1:0-6067 GCA_035552655.1 Acidimicrobiales bacterium | reverse complement strand
CTCCTGCGGGTTCGAGCAGGGCCGGCTTAGGAGCCCACCAGCTCGGCCAAGGCCCCGACCGAGGCCCTGATCTCGTCGGCGCTCCCGAACGGGGCCCCGGCGAAGTCGGAGGCGCCGATGTCGGCGAACCGGCGGACCTGGGCGGAGACCTCGTCTTTGGTCCCCACGATGGCCACGTCAGCCGGGCCCGCCGCTCCTTCTCGATCCAGCATGGCCCGGTAGGACGGCAGCCCGCCGTAGATGGCGAAGAGCTCGGCCGCCTTCTCTCGGGCGGCAGCGACGTCGTTGGTCACGCACACCGGCAGGCCGACGGCCACCCGGGGCTCGCCCCGGCCGGCATCAGTGGCTGCCTTCCGGATCACCGGCACAACATGGGACTCGATGGTGGACGGACCGGTCATCCAGGTGACCGTGCCCGATGCATATCGGGCGGCCAAGCCCAGCATGGTAGGGCCAAGGGCGGCCACCAGGACTGGAGGGGCGGCGGCTTCGATCTCGAGGGGTCCGAACGTGGCCGCCTTGAGCGTCTCGCCGGTAAAGGCAACCTGTTCGCCCATGAGCGAGGGCATGAGGATCTCCAGGTACTCCCGCATATGCCGGGCCGGGCGTTCGAAAGATTGCCCGAACACGTTCTCGATGACCACCTGGTGCGAGAGACCGATTCCCAGCGTGAGTCGCCCGCCAATGGCTGCCTGCACGGTCAGGGCCTGGCCGGCCAGCATCACCGGGTTGCGTGGGTAGGTAGGCACCACCGCCGTGCCCAGCTCGATATCGGGCACCTCGCGGCCGACCACAGCCAGCAGGGTCAAAGCGTCGTAACCGAAGATCTGCGAGGTCCAGGCCGAATCAAGGCCGACATCGTGGATTCCCTTGACCTGAGCGACGACATCGTCGACCGATTGGTTCACGTCGAACATCACGCCGATTTTCATGATTTGCCCCTCCCGACAACCGTCGGCCAGGTGTGGCCGGTCCCTCGACACCGTACTGGTCAGGGATCGTGGCGTCTCGATGTGTCGAAACCGGACCGGTCGGACAGAATACGGGTCATGTCCGTTGCCATCGTTATGGGAAGCTCATCCGACGCATCGATCATGGACGATGCGGTCCAGACCCTTCGCTCCTTTGGGGTGTCGGTTGAAGTCCGGGTCATCTCGGCTCACCGGACTCCCGACGACGCCATCGACTTTGCCCGCACGGCAGTCGATCGGGGGGTACAGGTGCTCATCGCCGCCGCCGGAGGGGCCGCCCACTTGGCCGGCGTGCTGGCCGCCGCCACCCCGATTCCGGTCATTGGCGTGCCAGTGGCCCTGGCCAACCTGGGTGGGCTGGATTCACTGCTGGCCATGGTCCAGATGCCCAAGGGTGTTCCCGTGGCCACCGTCGCCGTCAACGGGGCCAGGAACGCAGCCCTTCTGGCCGTGAGGATCCTGGCCCTCAGCGACGAACGGCTGGCCGCCGAGCAGGAGCGGTTCCGGAGCGAACTGGCCGATCAGGTGCACACCATGAACGCCGAGGTCCAAGCCCGCTACGCCGACTGAGAGACCCCGTCGGCGTCCGCCCCGCCGGCCGGCGATTGGCCGTCATCGGTCGGTTGGCCGTCGTCGGTCAATCCATCGGCAACTCCAGCTGAGGCATCAGACGCCGTCTCGGTCGGTGACCCGGTGGCGGCCCTGGCTCCGACGGCCCCGGCGCCCTTGATCACCGATGGCGCCGGCATCACGGTGGAGAGCGGAACGGTGGCCGGCGCCGCCCCGGGCGAGCTCATGCCGATGGTGCCGTTGACGAAACCGGCCAGTATCTCGATGGGCAGCGGGAAGACGAGCGTCGAGTTGTTCTCGCTGGCCACCTCGGCCAGCGTCTGGAGGGTGCGGAGCTGCATAGCCCCGGGAGACTCGTACAGCGTGGCCGCCGCCTCGGCCAGCTCTTTACTGGCTCCAAGCTCGCCGGTGGCGGCAATGACCTTTGCTCGCCGTTCCCGCTCGGCCTCGGCTTGGCGGGCCATGGCCCGGAGGAGCTCGGGGGGCAGGACGATGTCCCGGATCTCCACCTGGCGCACCTCGACCCCCCAACTGTGGGTCGAAGCGCCGATGGACGTCTTCAGCTCGTTGTTCACGTCGTCTCGGTGAGCCAGGATGTTGTCGAGCTGGTGCCGGCCGACGATCGAGCGCAGGGCGGTCATGGCCACCCGTTGGCTGGCGAAGCGGAAGTCGTCCACCCCGATGATGGCCTGTACCGGATCGAGCACCTGGAAGTAGACGACCGCGTCCACCTGGACGGTGACATTGTCAGCAGTGATGACCGCCTGTTTGGGGATGTCCACCACTTCGACCCGTAGGGTCACCTTTACCAG
The DNA here is from genome assembly GCA_035552655.1 of Acidimicrobiales bacterium. Classification (GTDB taxonomy): domain Bacteria; phylum Actinomycetota; class Acidimicrobiia; order Acidimicrobiales; family RAAP-2; genus DASXMT01. The sequence continues at coordinate 3,714 of DASZLD010000056.1, read as the reverse complement.
CTTGTCCATCAGCGGCCACTTGACGATGATCCCGGGCCCCTTGGCCTCCTCGCGGATGCGGCCCAACCGGAAGAAGACAGCCCGCTCGTATTCGGTCACCACCTTGAAGGTGCTGTGGACCAGAGCGATGGCGACGGCGACGAACACCACGGCACCGGCAGAGATGCCGAATGCGATCCCCGCCGCCGATGCGAGCATGGGCTCATGAACCACAAAGCCATCTTCGCGCCACACGTCGGCCCCTGTCCGATCACTCGGTGAGCGGGTTCCTTCCGAGAAGCGGGTGAGCGGGTTCCTTCCGAGAAGCGGGTCAGCCCTGGACGCACCCCGGTGCCGGCCCACGTCCCCTCCGGCCCCATGGGCCGTCACCCTGTTGACCTGGACTTATGCTCTCCGAGGGGCCAAGCTCTCGACGGCGTCGGCCAGATCGACCCCAAAAGGAATCAGTCCGATGACCGGGATGGTTACTCCGTTGTCCACGTACCGCTGGAGGTGGGCGCGGCACTCGGCTCCCGACCCGTGCACGATCAAGGCATCGACCACCTCGTCGGGGATGGCGGCCAAGGCACCCTTTCGGTCCCCGGCCTGCCACGCCGACCACATGGGCTGTAACTGATCGCCGCGACCCAACCAGCGGTGGAACTGGGCGTACACCTCCACGTTGAGATAGGCGGCGATCATGCGCCGCCCGATGGCCCGCACCGTGTCGGTGTCCTCGGACGGGCAGACGAAGATACGGGCGGCGATGTCCTTCCCCGGCCCCACGTGGGGGACGACGGTGGCCACGTCGTCAGCCGACAGCCAGTTGATGATGGCGCCGTCGGCCTCCCTTCCGGCCAGGCGGAGCATGCCCGGGCGCAATGCAGCCAGAAAGATGGGGGGTGGGTCGGGGACCGGACGAGCCAGGCGGAACCCGTGCACCTCGAACGTCTCGTAGGTCTCGTCGACCTTCTCTCCGGCCAGGGCGGATCGCAGAAAGCGGATGGTGTCCCGAACCCGCTTGTAGGGCTCGGTGAACTCGATGCCGTTCCAGCGTTCCACGATCACGTTGGACGACGTGCCCAGCCCGAAGGCGAACCGGCCGGGTGCGGCCTCGGCCATCCCGGCCACGCTTTGGGCCAACAGAGCGGGGCCCCGGGTGTAGGCGGGGATGATGGCCACGCCCAGTCGGAGGCTGGGGGTCCAGGCTGCGGCCAGGGCCAACGGGGTGAACCCGTCGACTCCGTCGGTCTCGGCCGACCAGGCGTCGGTGTAGCCGAGTGTGACCAACCGTTCGAACCACTCCCGGTGCTCGTGGAGTGGGATCCCATCAAAGGGGACGGTGATCCCGAATCTGGCCCCGGATCCCCACCCGGGCATCGAGGTTGGCGTCGAGGTTGGCTCTGAACTGGTCTGTGTCGTGCTCACGGCCCCAGTGATACACCCATCCGCGAGGCTTGGCCCATGGAACAACAACAGCTGCCGTTGATTGAAGCCGCCGACCGCACCATCGATCCCACCGACACCTCCTCCCCCGGTTCGACCGCTTCGACCACTGCAGCCGCCGCGGCCGCATCAGGCACCCAGTCGCGGCGAAAGGGCGGCCGGACGCCCGGGTCGACGCGACCGGCAAAAGGGTCCCCGGCAACCGACTGGCGCCTCGACGAGCACACCCGGGAGGTGGGTCGAGAGGGCGTCGCCGCCGCTCGGGCCCTCCTGAATCGAGCCAACCGCGCTGCCTGACCTGCAGCGGCGCTACCGTCGGAGGCATGTCGACGGTCGCCGAACGCCTGGGGTACCCCTCTGACGCCACACTGCTCATCCTGAATTGTGCCGAATTGGGCTTCTGTCATGCGGCCAATGTCGGCGTGTTCGAGTCCCTCCGAGAGGGCATCGGCACCAGCGCGTCCCTCATGGTCCCGGCTCCGTGGGCCCGGGAGTCCGCGTCCCGATATCGGGGCGAGGATGTCGGCGTTCGGCTCACGCTCAATTCCGAGCACGAGCTCTACCGGTGGGGCCCCATCACCCAGGCGCCTTCGCTGCTCGACGGCGATGGGGGCTTCCCCCGAACCCTGACCGATGTCTGGGACCACGCCGATCTCGATGAGGTACGGCGGGAATGCCGGGCCCAGGTGGAACGGGCCGTCCTCTGGGGGTTCGACGTCAGCCACCTCGATACCCATCTCGATGCCTTGCTCCTCAGGCCCGAGTTCTTCGACATCTACCTGGAGCTAGCCGTCGACTTCTCGCTCCCCTTACGGCTCCTGGGGGCCGAGGCCGAGCCCAACGTGGGCTTCCCCTTCCGGCAACTGGCTGCGGCCGAAAACGTCCTGTTCGCCGACCAGTTCGTCAGCTTGCCCACTGTGGGCGGCCGGGAGGCCTTCCACCAGGTCGTGTCGGGCCTTCAGCCGGGCATCACCGAGGTCACCTTGCGCCCGGCGGTGGACTGCGACGAGCTCCGAGCCACCTCCGACAACTGGCCCGCCCGGGTGGCCGACCACATCCTGCTGGTTGCCGATCGGGGGCTCGACGCCTTGATCGACCAGGCCGGAGCCACACGAATCGGCTATCGCCCCCTCCGGGACCTGATGCGGAAGGGCTGAGCCCTTCGAAGTCGGTGACCTAGAAGTCGGTGATGGCCAGGATCCGACGTTGCAGGTCGCGGTACTCAGCAGTATTGGTGATGGGCAACAGCTTCAGCATGGTGCCCATGTTCCCGGCCACCTTCACCTTTCCCTGCATGAAGGCGGCGTTGGCATCGAGCTCCGCCTTCTGGATGGCCATGGCATCCGACCAGACAGTGGTCAAGGTCACCTCGGCGTCGGCCAGGACCCCGAGGGCGCTCTCGCGGAGATGGCCGTCCTCGAGCACCCAGTAGTACTTGACGTCACCATCGGGCCCGCCGGTGACCTCGTACTGCATCCGAGCAGACGCACCGGGACGGTCGGGCTGGTCGGCGGCCAGGGCACGCGCCTCGTCGAACCACTCCTGCGAGAGCCACTTCGCCATGCCAGACCTCCCCCTCGTCGCTGGCGCTACCGGTCGCTCAGTGCCGCGACGGGAGCGAACAGATCGTGCTCGATCTCGTCAGGGGCCAGCCTGGGCGCCACCGCCTTCCCGTCCACCATGATCTTGGCCAGCTCGTAGTCGTCCTGGGGCTCGATGGTCTCCATGACCTCGGGGGGCAGGCCGAACCAGAACTTCGAGGTGGGATCGACCTGGGTGGCGTGGGCCAGCAGGGCCTCGCGGCGGACGTCGGCGTACCCGGTGACATCGATGGACGTGGTGAACCGGTCCTCGGGCATCTTCTCCCAGCGCTCCCTCCATTTCTCGTCGAAGGGAGACTCCAGGCCCAGTTCCAGGAACTTCTCATGGATGGCCTGGAACCGGCGCCGGGAGAAGGTCGTGTAGTAGAGCTTGCTCGGCTCCCAGGCCGGCCCGGCGTCGGGGTAGGCGTCCGGGTTGCCGGCAGCCTCGAAGGCGATCACGCTGATCTCGTGGTCACGCAGGTGGTCGGGGTGGGGGTAGCCGGATTGCTCGTCCCCGTAGGCCACGATCACCTGGGGCCGGGTCCGGCGGATGGCCGCCACCAGCCGCCCCACCGCTTCGTCCAGGGGGGCCTGGGCGAACGAGGCCGGGTTGGCGTTGGCCTCGGTGTCAGGCATGCCTGAGTCCCGATAGCCCAGCTGGACGACCTCGTCGTACCCGATGATCACCGCCGCCCGGGCCAGCTCT
>DASZLD010000055.1:0-3133 GCA_035552655.1 Acidimicrobiales bacterium | reverse complement strand
GAATCGGCCCTCCGTGACCGGCTGGATGCCGAGCGAGCATCGACCCTGGCCCGTCTGGAGGCCCTGACGGCCGAACACGATGGGATCATGGCCGCATCGGTGGACACCAACGCCGACGACGAGCACGACCCCGAAGGGTCGACCATCGCCTTCGAGCGAGCACGGGTCGCCGCCCTGGTGGCCCAGGCCCGGGTCCATCTCGACGACCTGGGCCGGGCCGTGGCCCGGCTCGACCAGGGCGCCTACGCGGTCTGCGATCGGTGTGGGTCGCCCATCACTGCAGAACGCCTGTCGGCCCGTCCGGCCACGCGCACCTGCATCGATTGTGCGGCGATTCCTCCCACCCACTAGCCGGCCCCTCCCAGGGTCAGCCGCCCAGGCTGGCCCGCAGCTCGACGAGCTCCGAGCGCAGTCCCTCGACCTCCGAACGCAACGCGGTGACCTCGTCCCGAAGCTCGGCCAAGGGATCGGCCGGAACCGAACCAGGCCCGATGGCCGACGGCACTCCGTCAGCCACCTCCCCCATCGGAGCCAACCCCGCCTCCGGCCCAGGGGCCTGGCCTGTCGACAACTCGTGGTCGACGGCCAGCAACTGGGCCCAGCGCTCTTCCTTTTGCCCCGGCCGACGATCCAGCCGTTGCACCAGTCCGTCGCTCAGGGTGGCCATCAGCTCCAAGTCGTGCTCCACCGAGCCCAGGTCCTCGAAGTCGACCATCCGCTCGGTCCGGGTCCGGAGCTCGCCCACCGTCTGGGGGCCACGGAGCAACAGGACAGCCAACAGGGCCAGCTGTCGATCGTCGATGCCCAACACCTCATCGAGGACCTGGCGGTAGCGAACCACCGATCGTCCGTGGGAAGGGAGCACGAATCGCACCAGACGCTGATCCTTCAGCTGGGAGAGGGCCGACTCCACCACCGACTCGTCGTAGTCCACCACCGGCGCCCGGTTCGAGGTCTGGTTACAGGCCAGGACCAACGCGTTCAGGGTCAGGGGATACTGCTGTGGGGTGGTCAGCCGCTTCTCGATCAAGCTACCGACCACCCGAGCCTGTACGACGCCGATCTGCATGGGGGAAGCATAGGGTCGGCGCCCGGTCAGATCCCTATACTGACGCCAGTCACACAACGATCGGTCGATCCCGGGGGGGCAACCATGGGCACGAGCACAGACAGTCCCGAGCAGGTGGTGCGGCACTTCTGCGACGCAGTGACGGCCATGGACGCCGAGGCCCTCCGCCCGTTCTTTGCCGACGATGTCGTCTACCACAACATTCCCATGGAGCCGGCGGTAGGCATCGACGCCACCATCGAGACACTCACCATGTTCATCGGCATGTGCACGGCCATGCGCTTCGACATCCATCACCTCGCCGTACAGGATGGCGCCGTCCTCACCGAGCGGTCGGACGTGTTCACCATGGGAACGACCGAAGCCCCCATCCCGGTGATGGGCGTGTTCGAGGTGGCCGAGGGCAAGATCACCGCCTGGCGCGACTACTTCGACATGGCCCAGGTGACCGCGCTGCTCAGCGGGGAGGGCTGACGGCTTCGGTGTGACCCACCGAGGGTGATCAAGCGGCGCCCTTTTCCAGGATGTGCACCCCGCAGGCGGATCCGAGCCCGATGACCTGGGCCAATCCCACCGTCGCCCCTTCGATCTGCCGATCACCAGCCTCGCCGCGGAGGTGATGGCAGACCTCCCAGATATTGGCGATGCCGGTCGCGGCGATGGGGTGACCCTTGGACTCGAGGCCACCGGACACATTGACCGGGGTGGTGCCGTCCCGGAAGGTGGCACCCGACTCGAAGAAATCGACGGCACCCCCGGGCGGACACAGCATCAAGTTGTCGTAGTGGACCAGCTCGGCGGTGGCGAAGCAGTCGTGGAGCTCGACCAGGTCCAGATCATCGGGCCCGATACCGGCCTGCTCGTAGGCCTGCTGGGCGGCGTTTCGGGTCAGGGTGTTCACGTCCGGCAGGACCTGGCACGCCTCTTCCCAAGGATCGGTGGTGAGCACCGATGCCGACACCTTCACCGCTCGGCGCCGTTGCTCGCTCGACAGCTTCTTCAGCGTCGAATCGCCGACCACGACTGCGGCGGCGGCCCCGTCGCAGTTGGCCGAGCACATGGGTCGGGTGTTGGGATAGGCGATCATGACGTCGCCCATGATCTGCTCCAGCGACATCTTCTTGGTGTAGGCGGCCAGCGGGTTCAGGGTGGAGTGGGCATGGTTCTTCTCACTGATCCGGGCGAACAGCTCGAAGGCCGTGCCCTCGTAGTCCTGCTCGTAGAGGTACTCCATGCCGATCTGGGCGAACACCCCGGGCATGGTCTCGGTCCCCACGCGCCCGTCGATGCCGGCGACCGCGCCGTAGCGACCGCTCGGTGTCCAGGTGTTGGCGTCGGCCTTCTTGGATCCACCGGCCAGCAAACCGGCACCGGCCAGCTTCTCGACGCCGACGGCCATCCCGTAGTCGACCTCGCCGGCCTTCACCGCCATGATGGCGGTACGCAGGGCGGTGGCCCCGGTGGCGCAGGCATTGGCCACGTTGTAGACGGGGATGCCTGTCTGTCCGATCTGCTTTTGCAACTGCTGGCCGATACCTGCGGCCGAACCCATCAGGTTGCCCGCAGCCAGCACCCCCATCTCGCCCATGGTCACCCCACCGTCGGCCAGTGCACCCATCGCCGCCTCGGCTGCCAGGTCCACCACGTCCTTATCGGGGTGCTTGCCGAATTTGGTCATGTGGATCCCGAGGATCCAGATGTCTTCACTCATGTGTGTTCCTTTGCCGGCTCGAAGCCGAAACCGATGGCCTCGGTGCCGTTGTCGTCGGTGCCGATCGAGTAGGTGGCCAGCTTGACCTTCATACCCAGCGTGACATGTTCGGGATCGGGTTCCACGTTGATGATGTTGGACCGGATGCTCGTCCCGGCCGAGTCGACCACGCCGGCGACGTAGGGCACGGGAATTCCCGGTGCGGCGAACGAGACGATGGTGAAGGCCCGCAGGGTCCCGTTGGGGTCGACATCAACGGTGACGAAGTCGGTGGCCGTGCAGGCGGCGCAGGCGTTGCGGCGGTCGAAGAACCGAGCGCCGCAGGCCACGCACTCATGAGCGATCAGGTGGGG
>DASZLD010000054.1:0-7989 GCA_035552655.1 Acidimicrobiales bacterium | reverse complement strand
CCCAACTGGTCGGGGCGGCGGGATTTGAACCCGCGACCTCCTGCTCCCAAAGCAGGCGCGCTGCCAAGCTGCGCTACGCCCCGATTGTCGTCGCCGGCCTCCGTGGCCGGGACTCCAAGCCAGACAGGTTACGCCAGTGGGGCCACGATGGCTTCGCCGATGTCCCCACTACTGGTGTCGGTCCGCCAGCCTGTCTCGTGTAACGCGGACGCGCGGGATAGCGTCACGCCGATGCCGTCCGTCCGTGTTGCCGTCTTCGATCTCGGGAGCAGCTCGTTCCATCTCATGGTGGTGGACGCCACCCGTGACGGCATGTTGGTCCCCGTGCTCCGGCGACGCTCCTTCCTCCATCTCGGCACCGAGGTGGCCCGCACCGGGGGCGTCCCCGCCGATCGGGCCGCGGTAGCCACCCGGGTGGTACGCCGCCTCCGGCAGACGGCCGACGAGGCCGGCGTCGACGTGGTGGTGGCGTTGGCCACCGCCGCGCTGCGCGATGCGTCCAACGGCGCCAGCCTGTTGAGTCGGCTCGAGGCCATCGTGGGCACCCCCATCCGTTTGTTGAGCGGCGAAGAGGAGGCCCGGTTGTGCTTCCTCGGTCAACGGGCCGGCGTGTGGATGGGATCCGATCCCGTCCTCGGACTTGATCTGGGCGGTGGGAGCCTGGAAGCCGGCATCGGCAATGCCCAGGACATCCTGGCCGTGACCAGCGTGGCCCTGGGCACCGCACGCCTCCGGGGCGAGCTGGCCACCGGCGATCCGCTGTCGTCCAAGGATCGGCGGGCCATCGAGGCCCTCACGGTCGAACGATCCGAGCCCATCACCGAGATCCTGGCCGAGCACGCCTCGGCCGGGGACAGGGCCGTGGCCAGTGGGGGGACGGTGCGCGCTCTGGCTCGGCTGGCCATGGGCTTGCACCGACCACCGGCACCCAACGCCTCCTCGGTGCAGGTCAATCAAGTGGAGCTGCCCGCCGGCCAACTCCACGACCTGGCCGACCGGCTGTCGACCCTGGACCTCACCGCCTGTCTGGAGCTTCCTGGCGTGCAGGCCCGACGCGCCCCGCTGCTTCCAATTGGAGCAGTGGTGCTGGCCACCCTGGTCGATGTGTTGGACCTGGGTCGGTTGGTCGTCAGTGACTGGGGACTACGAGAGGGCGCCGTCTTCGGCGCCCTCTCGCTTCAATCTGAACTCACCACGGGCTCTGACGGCCCGTTGCACCTGACTGCCTAGAAGCCGGTCAGTCCTTCTTCTTACCCAGGATGCGGTTCATCTTCGTGCCGCAGGTCGGGCAGGTGCCCTGGGCAGCGCGTCGGCCGTTGGCCAACTCCACCTCATGACCGTCGAATTCTCGCTTTTCTCGACATTTCACGCAGTAACCCTCGTATGACGCCATTGCTTCCTCCTCAGATCTTGGATGGGAACGATCCCGGATGTGGACGATCTGAACGTATCGGGGCCCGATCGCCGGATGGGGGATGGACGCCGGTCTTGCTAGCTGCCAGCTAATTCTGCTCGCGAGGGGTTGGGCGCCCGATGGGTCCGTCCGGACGCGGTTTCGGTGGCGCTCGCGTGTCTCCCGACGGCCCGGATCGCCGAGCCCGGGTCGCTCTAAGCTGACGCCATGACCACCATCTACGAACCGACCATTCACACCCTGTCCGGCGAGGACGCCTCCCTGGGCGACTTCGAGGGCAAGACGCTCCTGTTGGTGAACGTGGCCTCCAAGTGTGGACTCACCCCGCAGTACGAGGGCCTCGAGCGGCTGCAGCAGACCTACGGTGACCGTGGGTTCTCGGTGCTTGGCTTTCCCTGCAACCAGTTCGCCGGGCAGGAGCCGGGAACGTCGGAGGAGATCGCCGAATTCTGTTCCGCCACCTACGGAGTGTCCTTCCCGCTGTTCGAGAAGGTCGACGTGAACGGGGGCGACCGTCACCCCATTTATGACCAGCTCACCGCCGTCCCCGATGCCGAGGGCGAAGCCGGCGATATCCAGTGGAATTTCGAGAAGTTCCTGGTGTCACCGGACGGTGAGATCGTGAAGCGCTTCCGCCCCACCGTCGACCCCGAGGCACCAGAGGTCGTCGACGCCATCGAGGCCTCCCTGCCTCACTGAGCCGTGGCCAACGACGAGATGGTTGTCGGCCAGCTGGCCGAGGTGTGGGCCTCAGTCGCCACTGCCTGTGAGGGGCTCGTCGCGGATCAGTGGGAATTGCCCACGGGCTGCCCGGGATGGTCGGTTCGCGACCAGGTGTCCCACCTGATCTCCATCGAGCGGTCGCTGCTCGGCGATCCCTCGCCGCCCCCACTGGCCGTGTCGGCCCCGCACGTGAAGAACCCCATGGGCGAGATCAACGAGACGTGGATCGAGCAGCGCCGGGGCCTACCCGGCCCTGAGGTACTGGCTGAGTTCGAAGAGACGGCCGCCCGGCGCCTCGAGGTGCTCGGGTCCCTCGCCCCCGAGGAGTTCGACGTGGTGGGCTGGAGCCCCATCGGCGATGTTCCCTACCGGACGTTCATGACGGTCAGGGTCTTCGACTCGTGGGCCCACGAACAGGACATCCGTTTGGCCGTGGGTCGACCGGGCGGCCGCGGCGGGGCCGGCGAAGCCGTCACCTTGGACCGGTGCTTTCTGACCGTGGGGTACACCGTGGGCAAGAAGGTCGCACCTCCCGATGGGACGACGGTGGTGATCACCGTCACCGGGCCGCTGGGGCGCCAGCAGGCGGTGCGAGTCGAAGGGGGCAGGGCCGTTGCCCTGGACGAGGCGCCATCGGCCCCGACGGCGGCGCTCACCATGGAGCAGGCCGCGTTCTGGCGGTTGGGGCTGGGCCGGTACACCGGCAGCGAGGCGCTGGCCGCCGGAGACGTGGACCTCGACGGTGACCTCGATCTCGGACGCCGGGTCGTCGAGGCCATGCCCTTCATGGTCTGATCGGCGCGGCTTCTCGCTCGCAACAGGCCGCGAGGACGGCGCGACAGGCCCAGCGGCAGACCCTAGACTCACTTATTCGTATGCGAGCCACAGCAGCGCCCGAAGAGGGCAACAAGGTCCGTCTCTCCATTGAGATCGACGAGGCGGAGATCGACAAGGCCCTTGACGAGGTGATGGGTCGGTTGTCCCGAGAGGTGCGCGTGCCTGGCTTCCGGCCCGGCAAAGTGCCCCGGCGGGTGATCGAGGCCCGCATGGGTGGTGCCTCGGCCGTTCGGGGCGAGGCCCTGCGCGAGGCGCTCCCCGATTTCTACGCCAAGGCCGTGACCGACACCGAGGTGGACCCCATTGCCGCTCCGGAGATCGATATCACCGCCGGCAACGAATCGGGCGCCGTGGCCTTTGACGCCGTGGTCGAGGTGCGGCCCACGGTGGGCATCCCCGGCTACCAGGGTCTGGTGGTCACCCTTCCTTCCCTGGTCGTTCCCGAAGAGGACATCACCAGCCAGATCGATCGGCTGCGGGAAACCTCCGGTGAGCTCACCGATGTGAAGCGCCCCGCCCAGAACGGCGACCGGGTGACGGTGGACATCCACGGGACCCGCTCGGCTCCCGTCGCCGGTGGCGAAGGGGCCTCCGACGACGACCTTTCGGCCGAGGACTACCTCTACGAGGTGGGGAGTGGCGGCATCGTCCCCGAGCTCGACGATCAGCTCCGGGGGGCCAAGGTCGGTGACATCCTCACCTTCGACAGCACCCTCGAGGCGCTGGATCAGAAGGTGTCCTTCCGGGTGCTGGTGAAAGACGTGAAAGAGCTGAAGCTGCCGGACGTGACCGACGAGTGGGCGGCCGAGGCCTCGGAGTTCGAGACGGCCGACGAGCTCAGAGCGGACATCACCAAGCGGCTGACTCAGATGCGGATCGTGCAGGCCCAGATGGCGCTCCAGCAAAAGGGCATCGACGCATTGGTGGAACTGGTGACCGAGGACATTCCCGAGGTGCTGGTGGCCGAAGAGCTCCGGGAGCGCATCCACGACCTGAACCATCGCCTCGAGCACCAGGGCATCGGGATCGAGCAGTTCCTCATGGCCAGCGGCCGCGACGAGCAACAGCTGCTCGACGAGCTCAAAGATGGCGCCCTCCGCGGCGTCAAGGCCGACCTGGCCCTCCGGGCCCTGGTGGAGGCCGAACAGATCGAGATCAGCGACGAGGAGCTGGCGACCGAGCTGGCCGCCATGGCCGAGCGCCTCGATACCGACGTCGACCAGGTACGCGAGGAACTCGACCGGGCAGGGCGGTTGCCGGCAGTACGCTCGGACCAACGCAAGGCGAAAGCCATGCGATGGCTGCTCGACACTGTCGAGCTGGTTGATGAGGAGGGAAATCCCGTGTCACGGGACGACCTGAAGGTAGATCAGGGCGAGGAGGACTCGGAGTGAGCGTGACAGAGGGAATCAGTACGATGGATGCCCAGGCCTACAGCGTCCCGTGGGTGGTTGAGTCCACCAGTCGGGGCGAGCGGAACTATGACCTCTTTTCCCGCCTGTTGCGGGAGCGGATCATCTTCCTGGGCACGCCGATCAATGACACCGTGGCCAACCTGGTCTGTGCCCAGCTGCTCTTTTTGGAGTCCGAGGAGGCCGACAAGGACATCCACCTCTACATCAACTCGCCTGGTGGCGACATCACCGCATTGTTCGCCATCTACGACACGATGAAGTACATCAAGCCGGACACGTCCACCTTCTGCTTCGGACAGGCGGCCTCGGCCGCGGCCGTGCTGCTGGCCGCCGGCACCCGGGGAAAGCGGTTCGCCCTTCCCCATGCCCGCATCCTGTTGCACCAGCCCTTCGGCGGGGTCGAGGGTCAGGCCAGCGACATCGAGCTGCAGGCCAAGGAGATCCTCCGCATGCGAGATCTGCTGAACGGCATGCTGGCCGCCGATACCGGACAGACCATGGAGAAGGTGTCCAAGGACACCGACCGGGACTTCATCATGACGGCCGAGGAGTGCGTGAGCTACGGGCTGATCGACGAAGTCATCACCGCCCGGGACACCGTGGGCATCGAAGCAGTCGGCGCGGCATAGGGACAGGTTCGAGCGGCGCACCCAGTAGGGTTGGATTCGACGTTCACTAGTCAGCGTTCACTAGAAAAATGGCGACCAAGGGAAAAGGGACAAGGGGAACCGACGTGGCGAAGTTCGGAGACGGTGGCGACCTCGTAAAGTGCAGTTTCTGCGGCAAGTCCCAGAAGCAGGTCAAGAAGCTCATCGCCGGACCGGGCGTGTACATCTGCGATGAGTGCATCGAGCTGTGCAACGACATCATCGCCGAGGAGCTGGCCGACACCACCGAGCTCTCCTTCGAGGAGCTACCCAAGCCCAAGGAGATCTACGAGTTCCTGAACGACTACGTGATCGGTCAGGAGTACGCCAAGAAGATCCTGTCCGTCGCCGTCTACAACCACTACAAGCGGGTCCAAGCGGGCAACAACGGCACCCACGACAACGAGGTCGAGCTGGCCAAGTCCAACATCTTGCTGCTCGGTCCCACCGGGTGTGGAAAGACCCTGCTGGCCCAGACCCTGGCCCGCATGCTGAACGTCCCCTTTGCCATCGCCGATGCCACCGCCCTGACCGAGGCCGGGTACGTGGGTGAGGATGTCGAGAACATCCTGTTGAAGCTGATCCAAGCGGCGGACTACGACGTCAAGCGGGCCGAGACCGGGATCATCTACATCGACGAGATCGACAAGATCGCCCGCAAGTCGGAGAACCCGTCGATCACCCGGGACGTCTCCGGTGAAGGCGTGCAGCAGGCCCTGTTGAAGATTCTGGAGGGGACCACGGCGTCGGTGCCGCCCCAGGGCGGCCGCAAGCATCCCCACCAGGAGTTCATCCAGATCGACACCACCAACATCCTGTTCATCTGCGGTGGTGCTTTCGCCGGAATCGACAAGATCATCGAGAACCGCATCGGCCGGAAGGGTATGGGTTTCCGGGCCGAGGTCCGCAAGGCGTCCGAGCGGGACGACTCCGAGCTCCTGCGGCTCGTGCTCCCCGAGGACCTGATGAAGTTCGGGCTCATTCCCGAGTTCATCGGGCGCCTGCCCATGGTGGGGGCGGTGTCCCACCTGTACAAGGATGCGCTGATCCAGATCCTGGTGGAGCCCAAGAACGCACTCACCCGGCAGTACAAGCGGGTCTTCGAGTTGGACCGGGTGGAGTTGGAGCTGACCGACGACGCCCTCGAAGCGGTGGCCGAGCAGGCCCTGCTCCGAGGCACCGGGGCGCGCGGCTTGCGAGCCATCTTGGAAGAGGTGCTGCTCGAGGTGATGTACGACCTTCCCAGCCGGACCGATGTGTCCAAGTGCGTGGTCGACCGGGCCGTGGTCCTCGAGAAGGTGCATCCCACCCTGGTGCCCCTCAACCCCCCGACCAAGTCCACCCGCACCCGCCGGGCTGCGTCCTAACCCGGCCGCACCCGGGCCGGACCCACGCCACTAGACCGGCCGACCGCCTCATCGTCGGCGGCCCCCCGACCCCCGCCACCATGCCCTTCACCGATCTTCCTGAGGCGCTCGCCTGGCTCGACTCGCACATCGATTTCGAGTCGATCGCGCCGACCCGCAGGTCCCTCCCCACCCTGGATCGCATACGCGAGTTGATGGAGGTCCTGGGCGACCCGCAGCGCGCCTACCCGTCGATCCACCTGACCGGTACCAACGGCAAAGGGTCCACTGCGGCCATGGCCACCGCCCTGCTCGGCGCCCAGGGACTGACCGTCGGGACCTACACCAGCCCCAACCTGTACCGGGTCAACGAGCGCCTGGCTCGAAACGGGGAGCCCATCGACGACGACGCATTCCAGGCCGTCCTGGAGACCTTGGCCGGCCTGGAGGGCCTCTTGTCCGAGCGGGCGACCCGCTTCGAGCTGCTGACCGCGGCGGCCTTTGCCTGGTTCGCCGACGAGGCGGTGGACGTGGCCGTGGTCGAGGTGGGCCTGGGGGGCACGTGGGACAGCACCAACGTGATCGATGCCGACGTGGCCGTGATCACCAACGTGAGCTTCGACCACACCGAGGTGCTGGGCCCTACCCTGGCCGACATCGCCGGTGACAAGTCAGGGATCTTCAAGCAGGGCAGCCGGGTGGTGATCGGGGAGACGGACCCCTCGCTGGTGGCGCTGCTCCGGGCCAGAGCGACCGAGGCCGGCGCCGCCGAGGTGTGGGTCCGGGGTGAGGACTACGGATGGACGGCCAACCGGGTGGCAGTGGGCGGGCGGTTGCTCGACCTGCGCACACCGCAGGGTTCCTACGGCGAGGTGCTCATCCCCCTCCATGGCGCCCACCAGGGTGACAACGCGGCCACCGCCCTGGCCGCAGTGGAGGCGTTCTTCGGTTCGCCCCTGCACGAGGACGTGGTCGATCAGGCCCTGTCGTCGGTATCGGTTCCCGGTCGGCTCGAGGTCATCGGCCGCCATCCCCTGGTGGTGGTGGATGGTGCCCACAACGTCGCCGGCATGACGGTGTTGGCCCGCACGTTGATCGAGGAGTTCACCGTGGAGGGTGACGCGGTGGCCGTGGTGGGCATGCTGCGCGGTCGGGACCCTGTCGCCATGCTCGAGGCCCTCCAGACCGCCGGCGTGCGCTCGCTGGTGGCCTGTGCTCCCGTCTCGCCGCGGGCCCTGCCCGTCGAGATCGTGGCCGAGGCCGCGTTGGGATTGGGCATGGACGTACGGACAGCGCCGACGGTGGCCGAGGCAGTCTCCGCCGCGGTCGACGGCGCCGGGCCCGACGACCGCTGCATCATCTGTGGGTCGCTCTACGTCGTGGCCGACGCCCGGCGCCGGCTGGTCGGCGACGGCCCCTGAACCGCGCTGCCGGCGCACCGCGCTGCGTCTGCACCGCACTGTCCTCGAACCGCTCTGTCTCCGAACCGCAGCTCTCCGAACCGCAGCGGCCAGGCGGCGGTGGTGAAACGGGACGGTCGTCGGATGACCCGGCCGATGTCGGCTAGCCTGCCCGCCTCGTGGGACGCACACTTGTCATTTGCAAAC
>DASZLD010000053.1:0-4960 GCA_035552655.1 Acidimicrobiales bacterium | reverse complement strand
ATCATGGCCATCTTGCGGGCCGAGTCCCTGTGGGAGATCCCGGTCCTCGGTCGCCTCCTGGCCGTCGGAGCCGAGAAGCGCATGCAGGCAGCCCGGCGAGAGACCGACGAGGCCATCGCCGAGAGCCTGGCCGGCGCCAACAGAAACACCACGGCGGCCGGCGATGGTACCGGTCTCGCGGCCAACGACGGGAGTCCGTCGCCCGACGGCTCGCCGACCAGCACGGAAGTCACCAACGTCATCGAAAGCCCGGCGGCGCCTCGGTGATCTGACCGGACCAACGCGACCCGGTCGAGCTCAGGCGCTCCCGGACCCCGTATCGGTGTCGGTTGGGGGATCGGGTTCGGCGTTGGCCGTGTCGGCCTTGGTGCTCAGACCCGCTGTCGGCGTTGGCCTGTCGCTCGGTATGGATTCGCCGCTCGAGCCCGGTCCGGCCGGTACCCCGGCCAGAGCCGCGTGCCGACCGGACATGATGCCGATCAGGCCGACAACGGCCAGGTCGATGACCACAATCACGATGACCACCCGGGGGCTTGGATTGTCCCACACCACGACGACCACGAAGCCGATGGCCAGCGTGGCCCACTGCAGCAACCGGCGATGGGCCCGTATCCATCGGTGGGCCGAGCTCTCGGCCAACCACCCCGGCTTGTCGACCGACCGTGCCCAGGAGCGAAGGCGCTTGTTGCCCACGGCCATGCCCACCAGGGCGACGATGACCGAAACGAGAAGGACCACCCTCGTCGTCCCCAACGGGAACGCGCTCATGGCGTCATAGATGTTCGCTGCCGCCCGCAAGTTGACCGATTTGCCCAAGGCGTTGAGGTACAGGTTCCGCCCCACGGCCACCCCCACCAGCAGGAGGCCCATGGCCAGGGCCAACCCGACAGCGGCGCGCACCAGGCCCTTGCGCCGGTTCTCGGTGAGGAGAATGCCACCGGCGAAGCAGACCACGCCCAGGATGGGCAGGAGATAGGCCAAGCGGTTGAGCGCGCTGATCAGCCCTTGGAGCTTGGTCAGCTGGTCCGATTGGAAGAGGACGAAACTGGTGCCGTTGGCCGTGGGGACCTTGTCGAAGACGGTGATGCCCTTCTTGTCCAGGGCCTGTTTGACCTTGGCCTCCACATTGCCGAGGTCGAGCGAGACCTTGCCCCGGTCTGAGGTGAGCACGCCGGAGTTGTCGCCGGTCAGCAGGGCCACCACCTGTTTGTGGGCCCGCTCGTTGGCCTGCACCCATAGCTTCTTGAACGCGGAGGATTGGACGAACTTGAGCGTGACCTGGCGGGTCAGCGCCTCCAGCCCCGACGTGATGGGAGCGGCCAGGAATTTGGCCTTCTGCGGGAGGGCGCTGGACACCCGCTGTTGGGCGTCGACCTTCTTGATGAGCTGCTGGCTCACCCGGTCGGCCACTGCCGACTGGACGGCCGGGTCCGAGGCCAAGGGACCGACGGTGGCGACGTAGGTGTTGGTGTCGAGGATCTCGTTGCGCGTGAACACGACCAGTACCGAGACCACGGCCAGCAGGCTGGCCAGCACGATGAGCACCCAGGCCGACAGCCGTCGCCACCGGCCCCGGCGCCGGGGGTGGCCGGGCGAGCCGCCGTCGGTCGACTCCTTCAGCTCTTCGTTCTCCCGCCGGAGCTTCTCGACCTCGAGGCGCAACTCGTCGGTCTTGTCGACCGTGTCGTCCCCCGAAACCACATGCTCACACTAGAGGGGCTGTCAGGACAGTTGGGTGATACGTCTCCCCGCCGGACGGGAGCGGCGTCGGTCCGGGATCAACCGGCTCGGCTCCGTCGCACGTGGCCGTAGGCGGTGAGCCCGTAGATGATGAGCAGGTCGATGGCGATGGTGATGACCGACCACATGGGATAGGTCCGAAGGAAGAGCAGTTGGCCGATGGCGTTCAGCCCGGCGATGAGCACACCTACGAATGCGGCCAGCCCACTGCCGCTGAAGATGGCCAGGCCGGTGAGGAACTGGATGGCGCCGATGGCCAGGATGGCCCACCCCCACGACTTGAGGTCACCGAAGATCAGGTGGTTGGTCAGGTACTTGGCGTCAAAGACGGCCACGATGCCGTCGATGATGTTGAATACGCCGGCGATGAGGATGAGCACGCCGGCAAAGGCACGCCATCCCGAACCGACCTCGGGTGAGTCGACGGCCACGGCCCTACTCCCTTCCTGCTCGCTCGCGCCTGGTCTTCCGACGCCGCCACAGCAGCAGTCGATCAGCCAGGGCGCCGAGGATGGCGGTGACCAGCAGCACCCAGATGAGGCGCACGGACGCGCTGAAGAAGACGAAGCTGACCGTGACCCTCTCGCTGTTCTTCACCACGAAGGCCACCAGGACGATGACGATGATCAGGGCGGCGACGATGCGGGCGATGTCCTTCCGCTGCCGCTTCTGGGCCTCCGACGTCGGCGGCGGACTGGGCAAACCGCTGGTTGGGGTGGCACTCATGATCCACATCCCCCTCTGTGTTCAGACGTGACCCTCACAGTATCCGGAGCACTTGGCCCTGACGGGGACGGTCACTCGCCGTCGGGCTGCCCGACCAGCACTCGCCGTCGGCTGCCCGATCAACAGCGCCGTCGGCTAACCGACGAACAGCAGAGTGGCCTGGTGGGCGAAGTCGATGATCGGCTCGGGGATGATGCCGAACACCACGGTGAACGCGCCGCACAGGGAGATGGCCACCCAGGTCAAGGCGGGCACCTTCACCACTCGATGGGCCACGTCGGCGTTGGCCGGCGCCTCGGTCATCAGGGCCAGGCTGGTGCGCTCTTCCTCGCCGGGCCGGCGGTCCAAGCCCGGGCGCTCCTCGGACACGTCGGGCAGTCCGGTCGGACCGCCCAGTGCCTCGCCGGCCGGGGCGGCGGAGTCAGCCGAGCCCACGCCGGCCGGGCTCGTCGCCACCGCTCCATCGACCTCTCCGGGGATGGGGTCGCCCACCGGGCCCACCGGCGAGTACATGGTGATCCCCACCCGCAGGTAGAAGAAGGCGGCAATGGCCGCCGACACCATGGCCACCACGGCCAGGGCATAGGAGTGGACGTCGACGGCCGCCGCCACCACCTGGAACTTGGCCAGGAAGCCGGTGGTGAACGGGATGCCGGCTTGGGCCAGCAGGAAGATGGCGAAAGCCCCGGCCAACACGGGCTGGCGGCGGGCCAGGCCCCGATAGTCCGAGAGCTGATGCCCGGTGTCCCCCACCCGACCGATCACGGTGATCACGGCGAAGGTGCCGATGACCATGAACATGTAGGCGAACAGGTAGTAGAGCGATGCCGACACGCCGCGGGCATCGGCCGCCTGCACGCCCAACAGGATGAAACCGGCATGGTTGATGGATGAGTACGCCATCATCCGCTTGACGTCGCGCTGGACCAGAGCCAGCACGGCCCCGACCACCAGGCTGAGGATGGCCAGACCCCACACGATGGGCTGCCAGTCGGTCCGGACCACACCGAAGGACGAGACGAACACCCGCAGGAGGGCGGCGAAGGCGCCGGCCTTGGCCACCGCGGCCATGAAGCCGGTGATGGGCGAGGGCGCGCCCTGGTAGACGTCGGGCGACCACATGTGGAAGGGCACGGCGGCGATCTTGAAGCCGAAGCCGACCAACAACAGAGCCAGCCCGGCCAGGAGCACGCCGTTGGAAGCCACCACGTTCTTGGACAGGTAACTGGCGATCTGGGGCAGGTTGGTCGTGCCGGTGGCCCCGTAGGTCAGGGCGATCCCGTAGACGAAGATGGCCGACGAGAAGGCGCCGAGGACGAAGTACTTGAGGGCCGCCTCGCCCGATTCGGCCCGCTTGTGGTTGAAGGCGGCCAGCACGTAGAGGGCGATGGAGAGGATTTCCAGGCCGAGGAAGACCACGATGAGGTCGTTGGCCGACCCCATGAGCATGGCCCCCGAGGCCGACAACATGGCCAGGACGTGGAACTCACAGCCCTCGATCCCCTCACGACGGAGATAGCCGTCCCCAATCAGGGCGGTCAGCAGCATGGTGATCGACACCACGATCTGGATGAAGACGCTGAAGCCGTCGTAGGCGACGGCCCCGGCGATGGTGACCGTGGCCCCGTGGGTGGTCACGTCGTGCCACTGCACGATGGCCGCGACCAGAGCGGCAACGGAGATGACCACGGTGCCCCACGTCCCCACCCCCACCCCGAAGATCTTGCGCAGGAGGGAGGAGAGCCCCATGAGGACGATGGCGCCACCCATCATGATGAGAATGGGCAGGATGCTCAGATAGTTGATGTGCGGGGTGTGGAACGCGGCGGCGGCCGAGCTGGCCGCGCCCAGGAGATTGGCATGCATCACGGCTGACCTCCTGTCCCCGCGTTCGTGGTCGAGGAGGCGGCGATCCTGCCGGTGGCGGCGGGCGGCTGCTGGGTGTGGGTGACCTGGTCGACGTGGGCCAGCAGCTGATTGACCGACGGGGTGATCCGGTCCAGGACGGGCTTGGGATACACGCCCAGGAAGACGATGATGACGATGAGCGGCACCATGATCAGCCGCTCGTTCCAGCCCAGGTCGCGCATCTTCTCGCTCTCGGCGTCGGGCTTCCCGTGGAAGACCTGCTGGTACATCCACAGCAGGTACACCGCGGCCAGAATCACGCCGATCGTGGCCGCCACCGCCCACCACCGGTGGACGAGGAACGTGCCCGACAGGATCAGGAACTCACCCACGAAGCCGTTGAGGCCGGGGAGCCCGATCGAGGCCATGACGAACAGGGTGAAGATGCCGGCCATCACCGGGGCGGACCACTGGAGCCCACGGAGCTGGGACACCTGCCAGGTCTTCCGGCGCTCGTAGATCCACCCGATGAGGATGAACATGGCCGCGATGATCAGCCCGTGGTTGATCATCTGGATGACGCCGCCGGAGACGCCTTGGGTGGTCAGCGCGAACGTGCCCAAGGCGATGAAGCCGATGTGGGCCA
>DASZLD010000052.1:0-6117 GCA_035552655.1 Acidimicrobiales bacterium | reverse complement strand
GATCAGCGATCATCGATGAGCGGTCGGGCCGCGGCCGCCATCATCCGGGCTGCCTGGTCCGCACCGTGGGTCCGCACCAACTCGGGGTTGAAGATCTCGGTGGCAAAGAAGGGCCGGGCGCCGATCGCCTCCAGCGGTTCGAGCAGGGCTCCGAAATCAACCACTCCGTCTCCGGGAAGCAGACGATGGGCCAATGCCTCGTCCATCACGTCATTGCCGGGCTGGGCCGCGGCGTCGCACAACTGAACGTAGCCGATCCGTTCGCCGGGGATCCGGGCCAGGAGCTCGGGATTGGGGCCGCCCGGTTGGCGCACCCAGTGCCAGGCATCGACCAGGATGCCCGCTCCCGCGCTCAGCGGTTCGACCAGCTCCCAGGCCGTGGCCAGGTCGGGGATGCCGCTCCAGGGCAGGAACTCGACGCACACCTGTGCCCCGACATCGGTGGCCGCCGCGACCAGTATGGCCAGGTTGTCACGGGCGTGGCCCAGATCGGCCGGCGTGGGTTCGAGGGTGATGGCGGCGATCTTCGAGGCGCCGACCTCCTTCGCCGTCTGGGCCAGCTGCTCGGCCTCGGCCGTCGCTTCGGCCGCACTGGTATCGGCCCAGCCCGATGCCGCCTCGACCACTTCGATGTGGAGATCCAAACCGGCCAGGGCGGGGATGTGAAACGTCCACACCGAGGCGTCCTGCACCCCGGCGCCGACCAGCGCCTCGCCCGCGGCGCGTATGTCGGCTTCTGTCGCTCCTAGTGGATCGACCATTACGGTCGCCGTACAGATCCCCAACGCCATGGCGTCCCCTCTCCCTGAGTGCTCAGCCACCACCACCTGGTGCCCGCGTTGACGGCTGACCGTTCACCCACGTTACGGGAGTGCAGCCCACCGAGGCCCGTCAGTCGAGCGGACGACGAGCTTCTCCCCGATAGGTCCCGAACGACCAATGATTGCCCTCGATGTCCCGAGCGGAGAAGTCGCGCGAGCCGTAGTCCGTCTCGTGCAGCCCGGCCGTGATCTCAGCCCCGGCTTTGACGGCGCGGTCGTGGAGGGCGTCGGGATCGTCCGTGACCACGTATCCGCCGAACGTCCCCGGCTGGAGAGGCCATGCGTCGCCGTCGGCCTCCCGAGCCGAGCCGAGCATGATGCCTCCGCCCAGGGGCCAGGAGAGCTGAGCATGTTCGACCACCTCGCCATCGCCGTAGACGACAGTCTCCTCGAAGCCGAAGGCTTCGGTGAGGAACTCGATCAGGGCCCGGGCATCTCGGGCCCGAAGGGTGGGCCAGACCTGGGGTGCGGGTGTAGTGGTGTCCATGGATCCATCATGGCCCTTGGCCCTTTCGGTTGTCAGGGCCCGCTGGCACCGCGTCATTCTCGATCGTCACTGCCTCTGTGACAGAGGAGAATCACTCTAAGGCGGCGACGCAGGAGCACTCTGAGGAGGACCTGAGAAATGGTCCAGCATCTGCTGTATGTTCACGTCGTGGGTCCATCTCGGACCGATGTCGTCCTAGAACGAAGGTGGACACAGCATGACCGCAGCCCCTCCCCCCGATCAGCCGGGCATCATCGTCAAGTCCCGAGTCTTCCCCTTGGCTTTCCTGCTCTTGTTGTTCAAGACCACGGTGACCATCGACGGCTCGCCCGCCGTCGTCAAATGGGGCGAGCACTTCTTCCCCGCCGCCCCTGGCACCCACGAGGTGCGGGTGTCGTTCAAGTACATCTTCGGTGACATGGGCGAGAACCGGATCACGGTACAGGTTGCTCCGGGCCAGAACCCGCGGGTCAACTACCGCTCGCCGTTCATCGTCTTCTTGAAGGGCAAGATCGCACTCGCGGCGTAGTCCGAAGCCGAGCCCGAGGTCATGACCATAGAGGTAGTGCTCCTGGGAACCGGCAATCCATTGCCCGACCCGGTCCGTGCCGGCGCAGCCACGCTGGTGCGGGCCGGTGGCAAGACATTCCTCATCGACGCGGGGCGAGCGGTGTGCATGCGGCTGGCCGCCGCCGGGGTGCTCCCGGTGATGCTCGATGCCGTGCTGCTCACCCATCTGCACAGCGACCACATCGGCGATCTGGGCGACGTCCTGACCACCCAGTGGATCATGAGCCCGGAGCCTCGGCCACTCCCCCTGTTCGGGCCCACGGGCACCGGAGAGGTTGTGGCCGGGATCATGATGACGCTCGGACCGGACATCGGCTATCGGCGCGCCCACCACGACGACCTCAGCTGGGACCCACACTTCGAGGTGTCCGAGATCGGGCCCGGCCTCCTCTACGACAAGGACGGTGTGCGGATCACCGCAGCTGCTACCGACCACCGCCCGGTGGAGCCCACCCTGGCCTTCCGGATCGATCACGACGGACAATCGGTGGTGCTGGCCGGCGACACCGTGCCCTGTGCCGGTCTCGACGACATCTGTGCCGGAGCCGACATCTACGTCCAGACCGTGCTGCGCGACGATCTGGTCAACCTGGTGCCGATGCAGCGCTTCCGGGACACCATCGACTACCACTCCACCGTCGAGCAGGCCGCTCGCACCGCCGCCCGGGCCGGCGTGGGGACGCTGGTGCTCACCCACCAGGTGCCGGCCCCGGCCCCTGGCTCCGCCGACGAGTGGTCGGCCATCGCCAGTCGTCACTTCGACGGGCAGGTGGTCTTTGGCGAGGACCTCGTTCGCATCGCGACCTCCTCGGACTGACCGCGCCGCTCGGCGCGCCAGCTGGCTCGCCCACCCGGCCGAGGAGGGGTGATGCATGCCCTGAGACCGGCGCGACTACCGTCCTCGGCGGGCGAGGGCGAGGAGGACACGCCGTCGTGACCCGGAGGATTGATCGTGCACAGGGACCACCAGAGAGCGAGAGCCGCCGGTGGTTGAACTTCTGGCTGTGGCCTTTCTCGGAGGGCTCATCACCGGCATCTCTCCGTGCATCGTCCCCGTCTTGCCCGTGGTCGTGGCGGGCGGATCGACGGGGACCAGTCGGACTCGCCCGTTCCTGATCATCGCCGGCTTGGTGGTGAGCTTCAGCGTGACCGAGCTGATCGGCAGCACGGTGCTCAGCGCCATCGGCCTCCCGCAGAACCTGCTCTTCTGGCTGGGCATCGCCCTGCTGCTCATCCTGGCCGTGGGCCTCATGATCCCGCTGATCGGCGAACGGCTCGAGCGACCGTTCGCCCGCCTCGGCACCTCTCGCTACGCCACCTGGGGTGGCGGCTTCGTCCTCGGCCTCAGCCTGGGACTGGTCTTCGTGCCCTGCGCCGGGCCGGTACTGGCCGCCATCTCGGTGGCGGCGGCCAACCACCGGGTCGACGCCTCCTCCTTCTTCGTCACCCTCGCCTACGCCGTGGGCGCCGCCCTCCCGCTTCTGATCTTCGCCCTCATCGCCCAGCGGGCCGTGACCGGGTGGCAGAAGCTGCGCGTGCATCTGCCCGCCGTTCGGCGCGTGGCCGGCGCCGTACTGGCCGTGACCACCCTGGCCATCGCCTTCGGCCTGTTCGACCCGCTCCAACGGTCGGTGCCCGGCTACACCAGTGCGCTGGAGAACAACATCGAGAGCAATGCATCGATCGCCAAGCAGCTCCAGAATCTGAGCGGCGAACATGCCAACACCTTCGCCGCCAAACAGGCCAAGACGGCGACGCAGAAGACCTCCTCGCTACCCGACCTGGGCAAGGCGCCCAACTTCACCGGCATCGTGGACTGGCTCAACACCCCGGGCAACAAGCCTCTGAGCCTGTCCCAACTGCGGGGCAAGGTGGTCCTGGTCGATTTCTGGACATACTCCTGTATCAACTGCCAGCGCTCGCTGCCCCATGTCGAGGCCTGGGACAGCGCCTACAAGCACGACGGCCTGGTGGTGGTGGGGGTCAGCACACCCGAGTTCGCCTTCGAGCACGTGGTGTCCAACGTGGCCACCGCGGCGGGCAGCCTGGGGGTCGACTACCCCATCGCCATCGACAACAACTACGGCACGTGGAATGCCTACAACAACGAGTACTGGCCGGCCGAGTACCTGATCGACCCGACCGGGCGGGTACGCGCCTACGACTTCGGCGAGGGCGGGTACTCCACCATGGAGTCCAACATCCGCTCCCTGCTCACCGCCAACGGGGTCGCTCATCTCCCGGCCCGAACCGACGTGGCCAACAAGACACCGACCGCCCAGACCACCCAGGAGAGCTACCTGGGCTACAGCCAGCTGCAGTACGCGGTGGGGACGACGGCCGTACACGATAAGGCCGCCGACTACCAGGCGCCGACGGCGATCCCGTCCAACACCCTGGCCTTCAACGGGACGTGGACGGTGCACAAAGAGGAGGCGACAGCAGGCGACAGTGCCCAGATCCGACTGCAGTTCACCGCCGCTGATGTCTACCTGGTCATGAGCGGGCAGGGCACGGTGGATGTCTCGTTCAATGGTCAGCCGCTCCGTACCGTCGACGTCAATGGGATCCCCAAGCTGTACACGCTGTTCTCGGGAGGATCGCTGCAGACCGGCGAGCTTACGCTGAGCTTCTCGCCGGGGATACAGGCCTACGACTTCACCTTCGGCTGACGGAGCTCCGCTCCGGGTCAGCTCGCCGGGGCGGGTGGGGGCCGATGCTCGGTGCGCCAGACAAATCGCAGGCCGGACCAGTCGTCGTCGATGGCCGCCACTTTGACGTCCACCACGCCATGGGCCAGTGCCTCCCGGCGGATGACGTCGTCGGTGATATCGCTGTCGTGGCCTCCTGCCCGCCGAGGCCAGGCGATCCACAGGGCGCCCGAGGGGTAGATGCGGTCCACCAGGTCGGGCAGTCGATCGGGGATCTGGCCGGCCGTAGTGAAGAAGGCGATGATCAAGTCGGCCGCCTCGGGCGACGCCACAGCGGTGAAGTCGACCGGCGGGTCGATGAGGCTCCAATCGGGAGGCGGGTTGTCGAGGGACAGGCGCTGGCCCGGTTTGAGCCCGAGCTTTCGGGCCTGGGGTGAGCCGGAGAGCCGCGGGGTCACCTCGTCTCCCTGACCACCGAGTGCTACACCTCTCCCACTTGGACGAGGTGCGCGTCGTGGATCTCGAACAGACCGTAGCGAGCCAGGGTGGTATCGCCGTTCTGATCGATGGCGAAGTGGCCCATGGCCCCCGACTGAATGCCCAGGTCGAAGAGGGCGGCCCGCACGGCAGCCCGGTTGGTGGCCGTATCGCTCCCGGTCACCTTGGCCTGGGCAATGGCGTTGAGAAGGGTGTTCATGGCGTCATAGCCGAGGTAGGCGAACAGAGGCGGTGCCACCCCATGCTGCTGGTGATAGGCAGCAACGAACTCCTTGGTCACCGAGGAACCCCCGTTGGCCGGGGGGACGGGGGCAGTGATCCGTACGTGGCTGGCGGCACTGCCCACCGTGCTGGTGAACCCGGCATGGTTGAGACCGTCCCCACCGAAGAGCAACAAGTTCGGCGCGGCGGCGTGCACGTCCCGGAAGAGCTCGGGCGCATGGCTCGATGTCGGCCCGGCGTAGACCATGGCTCCTACCCCCGAAGCGGCGATCTGGCTGGCCAATGCCGTGAACTCGGTGGCATTGGGATCAATGCTGGTCTGGTTCACGACCGTGATCCCGGACTGCGGGGCGAAGGCGGCCACTGCCGCGCCCAGGCCCTTGCCGTACAAGCCGCCGTCATTGACCACGAAGATCGACGAGACGTGCTGATCGACCAGGTACTGCACCAGGGCCTTCCCCTGGTTGCGGTCGTTGGGCATGACTCGGGCGAACGTGTGCACACCGGTCGGCTGGTACCGCCCCGGCGCGGTGGGATCAACGCCGTCGGGGACGGTGAGGGCCACCACGCTGGCCGGTCCGGCCATCTGCGCCATCCCGGCCTGATTCAAAATAGGCATGGCCACGGCAACCGCACCCGAGTTGTAGTCGCCCAGGTACGCCACCACCGATGGATCCGCCACCGCCTTGGTGGCATTTGCCGTCACCACGTCGGCATTCCATTTACCGTTGGCCGAGTCGTCGTGGACCTGCAGCGTCACCGGTGTGTTGCCGGCCCGATCCTTGCGCTGGGCCAGGGCCAGATGCGCGCCCTTGAGAAAGTCCCCGGCGCCGCTCGAATCGGGTCCCTGCAAGGGAAAGCTGCCCAG
>DASZLD010000051.1:0-6682 GCA_035552655.1 Acidimicrobiales bacterium | reverse complement strand
GAGCTGACCAAAGCCGAGAAGGCATGGCCCCGATCGCCCCGACGTGCTCCTTTCCACCTACCGGGGTCGGGCACTCCGAGTCAGAAGGTGGACATGCCCACGACGGGCTGGTTGAGGTGCTGGCCACCGGTCGACCCGAAGAAGGTGGCGAACCCGAAGGTGAAGATGCCGCCGTCTGCGGCCACCTCCCAGTAGCCGGCGCCACCGGGGGCCGCGGCCATGCCCACGATTGGCTGGTTGAGGGGCTGGCCGCCCTCGGAACCCAAGAAGCTGGCATCGCCGTAGGTGAAGATGCCGCCATCCCGGGCCACCAGCCAATACCCACTCCCGTCGGGCGTGGCGGCCATGCCCACGACGGGCTGGTTGAGGTGCTGCCCGCCGGCGGAGCCGTAGAAGCCGGCGTCACCGTAGGTGAAGATGCCGCCGTCCGACGCCACCAGCCAGTAGCCGCCTCCGTCGGGGGTAGCGGCCATGCCTACGATGGGCTGGTTGAGGGGCTGGCCGCCTGCGGAGCCGTAGAAGCCGGCATCGCCGTAGGTGAAGATGCCGCCGTCCCGGGCCACCAGCCAATACCCCCTCCCGTCGGGCGTGGCGGCCATGCCCACGATGGGCTGGTTGAGGGGCTGGCCGCCGGCTGAGCCGAAGAAGCCGGCATCACCGAAGCTGAAGATGCCGCCGTCGGAGGCCGCTTCCCAGTAGCCCCCTCCGCTGCTGGTGGCGGCCATGCCCACGATGGGCTGGTTGAGGTGCTGGCCGCCCTCGGAGCCGCAGAAGGCGAGGTTGCCGAAGGTGAAGATGCCTCCGTCGGAAGCGACGAAACGATATCCCTGGGGCCCGCCCGCCGGCGGCGTGCAGGGCACGCTGGGATTGCTGTTGGGCAAATTGGTGGGCGCCACGAACAGGCGCCGGGCCGCGCCACAGCTGTAGTTGGTACAGCCGGCCGAGCCCCCCTGCCAGGCGGCGTAGTCGATCCACCAATTCCCGCTGGGATCGGAGAAGAGGGCGCCACCCCCCGGTCCCAGCACCGTCCCGTAGCTGGCCAGGATCTGGCTGTGGGCCCCACAACCCCCGGTCGGGGTCGAGCAGGTAGTGATGCCCTCGGAGTAGCTGCTCGACGTGTAGACCCCGGCCGAGAAGAGCAGGTAATAGCTGCCGTCGGTGTACGCCATCGACGGGTCCTCGACCGTCGTCTCCCACGGGTACGTCACCGTGTTGTTGGTGAACAGGAGCGTGGGGCTGCTGCCGGGAGCAAAGGTGGTGCCGCTCGGAGCCAGCGGCTGCGACCAGATGGAGGCCGGTCCGGGCGAGCCCCCGTCGTTCTGCTTCCAGACGAGGTACGCCTGTCCCGTCACCGGGTCGATGAAGGGGCTGGGGTCGATGGAACCGGTGGGTTGGCAGAGCAGCGGGCTCCCGGAGTCGGTGAACTGGGCACTGGTCGGGCTGAGGGACCCGGCCGTCGCCACCGCCAGGCAGTCGGACCCGGTGTCGCCCGGGTGACCGGACTGGGATGCGTCATAGAACATGATCCAGCGGCCGTTGTCGTTGAACACCCCGGGCGAGGTCTGGGTGTTCGGTTCCTCCCAGCTCGATGGGTTGGCCAGGGCCGTCGAGCCGAAGCACTTTCCCGTGTACGACGCGTAGCCGTTGTCAGGTGAGGACGAGGTGAGGGCGGCGAGATGGTTGCCCAGGGCGTTGCCGGTGGTGAACGCATAGTACGTGCCGGCCGAATACACGATCTGCGGGTCGGCGGCATCGCCGCTGCCGGGAAAGTTGTAGGCCGGGGAGCCGTTGGCACAGGCCGGGTCGGGGTTGAAGGCCGGTGCGGAAGCGGGGTTGACGGCGACGTTGGGCGACGCCCCGGTGGCGGGCTGCACCTGGCTCGCCGCCCCGGTCCCGACGATGACCACGAGACCCACCGCGGCCCGGGCGAACCCCCGCCGCCCTCGGGCGCCGAGCCCGTACCGCTGCCATAGGCCCATGTTCCCCCTCATGCGATCGGTTCCACGGCTCCGCCGATCGCCATGCTACGACGTGATCCGCTCCCTTTCTCGGGCCACGAGGGCGGTCGATTCTTGTCCTTCCCGTTTGGTTCCCGAGGACAGTCGGGCATAACAGGACGGTGCCCCGCCTCCGTCGATCAGATACCGGCGGGATGGGCATCAACCGTCGACGCCGGGGGCGGGGATTTTCCTACTCCTGGTCGACCGGCACGCGGGTCACGGACGCGGACGTGATCGAGCGGATCAACGGGCTGGCCATACCACCGGCCTGGCGCGACGTGTGGATCTGCCCATGGCCCAACGGTCACATCCAGGCCATCGGCACCGACGACGCAGGAAGGCGTCAGTACCGGTACCACGAAGACTGGCGCAAGCGGCGGGACAGTGAGAAGTACGACCGCGCCCTGGAGCTGGGCCGGGCGCTGCCCTCGTTGCGTAAGGTGATCACCAAGGACCTGGCCGCCACCGGTCTCGGCAAACGACGGGTTCTGGCCACCGGCGTGCGCCTGCTCGACATCGGTTGCTTTCGGGTCGGTTCGGAGGAGTACGCCAACGAGCACGAGACCTACGGGGTGGCCACCATGCTCAAAGAGCACGTGAGCCTGCACGGAAACGAGCTCGTGTTCGACTACCCGGCCAAAGGATCGATTCCGCGCACCATCACCATCAACGATCCGGAGACCCGTGACGTCCTGTGCGACCTGCGCCGCCGTCGGGGCGGCAGCGACGAGCTGTTGGCCTGGAAGGACGGGCGGAAGTGGGTGGACATCCGAGCTGCCGACCTCAACGCCTACATCAAGGAAGAGGCCGGTGAGGAGTTCAGCGCCAAGGACTTCCGGACGTGGTCGGCCACCGTGTTCGCCGCCGTGGTGCTGGGCCGGGACATCAGCGGGGCCCGATCGAAGACCGCCTCTCGACGGGTGGTGACGGCCGCCATCAAGGAAGTGGCCGAGTACATGGGCAACACGCCAGCCGTATGCCGTTCCTCCTACATCGACCCCCGGATCATCGACCGGTTCCATGCCGGCGAGACCATCGCCGATGTGGTCCATGATCTGGAGCGGGCCGCGGCGAACTGGCCCGCACACCAGTCCAAGACGGAAAGGGCCGTCCTCGACCTGCTCTCGGAGGCGGTGGCCCTGGCGGCCTGACCGCGATGGGATCAGCGGTTGGCCGGATCGTCGGCCACGTTTCCGGTACCCTTCAGGGCTCACGAGCGAGATCGAGACTGCCCATGCGCGAGATCCACGCCCACCTCGCCCCTTACTGGCTGGGCGGGCTCATCCAAGCGGCCAGCGTGGACGGCGGGCCCACCGACGAGCAGCTTCGCATCGTGCAAGGACTGCTCCGGGGCTACTTCGGCATCGAGTCGGCCATCGACCTGGTCCCCTTGCCGGCCGAGGAGCTGCGGGAGATCATCACCGACACCAGCTCCCGGTACCGCCTGGTGCAGACCATGGTCATTCTGCAGTTCGCCCGCCATCCGGCCAGCGAGGAGCTGGCCGACTCGGTTGAGCGCTATGCCTCGATTCTGGGGGTGGACGAGCCCATGCTGGTGGTGGCCCGTGACGCGGCCCGCCACTCGAAGGAACTCCTGATGGCCGACTGGGCTCGCTTTGCCCGCAACTCCAAAGGATCACCACAGCTGCACAACCGGTCGGACGACGAGTTCGCCGCCCAGTTCGATGCACTGCGCCAGTGCCCGGACGGGAGCCTGGGCCGTGCCTTCATCGATTTCTACCAGTCCAACGGGTTCGCCCTACCCGCCACGGCCACGGGATTGAGCCTGAGCCTGGTGAACCACGACTTCACCCATGTCCTCACCGGCTATCGGCCCAACGACGCAGTGGAAGAAGTCGCCATCTCGGCCATGTTGGTGAGCTCGGCCAACGGCGAGGAGCACTTCAGCGCGCTGGCGGCGTCGATGGCCCTCTACGAGGTGGGCCTATTCGACATCCTGGGCATCACCCCGACCAAGGGGGTCTTGGACCGCCATGGCGCACCGGAGGTGTTTGCCGAAGCCATGCGTCGAGGAGCATCGTGCTCGGCCGACCTCGCGGCCATCGACCATCTGGCCTTGGCCGACCAGCCCATCCGAGATATTCGCGGCAGTTTCTCGATACCGACCCGTTTGATCTGACGACAGCACGACGGGCCACGGCGCACGTCGGGCAACGCCCTCAGTTGGGCACGTAGTCGAAGGTGTCAGGCTCGGGTCCGGTGCGTCCGTCCCGATCGAGGCTCGAGATCCGCTTCATATCGGCATCCGACAATTCGAAGTCGAAGATCTCGAAGTTCTCCTGGATGCGCTTCGAGGTGACGGACTTGGGGAACACGATGCTGCCGCGCTGCACATGCCAGCGCAGCACGACCTGCGCCGCTGTTTTGCCATAGGTCTGGGCCACGTCGAGGACGGTCTCGTCACCAAGCACGGCCCCCTGGACCAGCGGAGCCCAGGCCTCGGTGGCGATGCCGTGCTCGGCATCGAAGGCCAACAGGTCGTTCTGGGCGAAATAGGGATGGACCTCGATCTGGTTGACGGCAGGCACGATCTCGGTCTCCTCGAACAACCGCTGCAGGTGGTGGTCTTCGAAGTTGGACACGCCAATGGAGCGGGCCCGACCGTCGGCATAGACGCGCTCCAGTGCTTTCCATCTCTCGACGAAGTTGTTCACGGTAGGCAGCGGCCAATGGAGGAGGAACAGGTCGATCTGATCCATGTCCAGGGCGACGAGCGTCTGGTCGAAGGCGCGAAGGGCATCATCGAACGTGTGCTGGTTGTTATTGAGCTTGCTGGTCACGAAGACCTCGGACCGGTCGATGCCCGACCGGGCAATGGCCTGCCCTACTTCTTTTTCGTTGCCGTACATCTCCGCCGTGTCGAAGTGCCGGTAGCCGATCTGCAGGGCGGTGGACACCGCTTCGGCCGTGTCTCTCGGTTTGATCTGGAACACGCCGAAGCCGAGCTGGGGGATGTCCACACCGTTGTTGAGCTTTACGTTGGGTACCGCTGTCGCCATCTGGCCTCTCCTATCAATCGAGCTTGGATATTGCCACAGGGTAGGGTCCCAGGATGCCTTAGAAGGCGGGTGGGGCATTGACCGGACCGGCAGCCCGCAGGACAGTAGGCTTCCGGCATGCGCTACATCATCGGGATCATCGTGGATCTCATTTTTGCCTTCGCGTGCTCGGCCATAGCCGGGAGCAAAGGCCGGGGCAGATTCGTGTGGGGGATCCTGGGCTTCTTCTTCAGCCTGATCACCCTGATCGTGGTCCTGATCATCCCCCGGAAGCACC
The DNA here is from genome assembly GCA_035552655.1 of Acidimicrobiales bacterium. Lineage (GTDB taxonomy): Bacteria > Actinomycetota > Acidimicrobiia > Acidimicrobiales > RAAP-2 > DASXMT01. The sequence continues at coordinate 1,385 of DASZLD010000051.1, read as the reverse complement.
ACGCTTCGGTCTAACTGTCCGAAGTCTTCTTCGTTCTCAAGGCACCACGTACCCGCCGTCGACAGGGAGCGCCACTCCGAGCACGAACGAGGCCGCTGGGGTGCACAGCCACACGGCCGCCTCGGCGATCTCGGAGGCCTGGCCGATCCGACCGATGGGATGCAGCGTCTTGAGATAGTCGTCGATGGCGGGATCGTGCTCGATGGCCTGGTCGACCATGGGTGTGGAGGCGGTGCCGGGACAGACGGCATTGATCCGTATGCCCTGCGCCCCGTAGTCGAGGGCGGCCACCTTGGTCAGTCCGATGACGCCGTGCTTGGATGCCGTGTACGCCGCTTGACCGGGATAACCGACGAGACCCACTCCTGATGCCGTGTTGACGATGGCGCCCCCTCCCCGCTCGAGCATGCGGGGGATCTCGGCCTTCAGACACAAGTAGACGCCGGTCAACATGACGGCGATGGTGCGGTCCCACCCGTCATCGGGGTAGTCGGCCAGCAGAGCCATGGGCGCGGCGATCCCGGCGTTGTTGTGGGCGCAATCGAGGCCGCCGTAGGTGCCAACCGCGTGCTGCACCATGGCGGCCACGTCGGCGGGCACGCTCACGTCGGTGCGGACGAAGCTGGCCTGGCCGCCGGCCGCCTCGACCAGGGCCACCGTCTCTCGTCCCTGGTCCTCGTCGATGTCGGCGACGACCACGCTGGCCCCCTCCCGGGCGAAGATGAGCGCCGATGCCCGACCGATCCCCATCGCCGCCCCGGTAACCACGGCGACCTTCCCGGTCAAGGATCCCATCGGCGTCATGCTATCGGCCACCCAGTTGAGCAGGTACGTTGCACGCCATGGGACGGTTCGATGGGAGAGTGGCTCTGGTCTCGGGGGCGGCGAGCGGCATCGGCCTGGCCGTGTCGGACAAGCTGGAGCACGAAGGGGCCGTGGTGGTTCGCAGTGACATCCACCCCATCGCCGGCGGCATCGTGTGCGACGTCAGGGAGGCCAGCTCGTGCGCGGCGGCTGTGGCGTCCGTGCTCGGGGACCACGGCCGGCTCGACATCCTGGCCAACGTGGCCGGTATCGGCATATCCCGCACCATCCAAGACCTGGATCCGGCCCAGTGGCGGGACATCATCGAGGTCAACCTGACGGGAACGTTCCTCTTGTCCCAGAGCGCGCTCCCTGCCCTGTTGGAGACCAAAGGGACGATCGTCAACATGGGATCGGTGGCCGGACTGCGGGCCACGCCCTACAACGCCGCATACTGCGCCTCCAAGGGCGGGGTCATCATGCTGACCAAATCGATGGCCATCGAACTGGCCAAGGCCGGGGTACGGGTCAACGCCGTCTGTCCCGCTTCGGTGGATACGCCGTTCCTGCGGGGGTTCGAG
>DASZLD010000050.1:0-1535 GCA_035552655.1 Acidimicrobiales bacterium | reverse complement strand
CCCAACTCTGCAGTCGGGCCATCGGCGGTCTGTTCTCTGTGGCACTGTCCTGCGGGTCGCCCCGACTGGCTGTTAACCAGCACCCTGCCCTATGGAGTCCCGACCTTCCTCGACCCGATCCTGTCGGACAACTTCCTTCCGAGAGGCCGAGCCGCGACCACCCAGCCGACTCACCGTCGTGTCTATGGTCCCACACCTGGTCAACCCAAGTGCACTCCAGGTCATGGGCGGTGTCATCTCGGAAGGACCGTGCGTCACCGAGAGGGTCATAGCCCCGCTCTAGTCTGGCGCCGTGGCGTCATCCCTCCCACCGGCTGATCTGGAACTCGGCGACCGGCCGTTCCTCTCCATCGCCGACCTCTACGGCCGGGTGGATCGAGCCCTGCGTGCCGCGCTGCCCGGACAGATCTGGTCTCCGGCGAGGTGCGGTCGTTCAACGTCAGCTCCCGGGGACACTGTTATATCGACCTGGTGGATCCGAGGGGTGCCCATGACACGGGGTCCCCGGTCCTGAAGGTGGTGTGCTGGTCGAGCCGCTGGTCCCGGGTCCGCACCACCCTCGACCAGCTGGGCATCACCTTGGAGGCCGGCCTGGTCGTTCGGGTCCGGGGCGAGGTGCAGCTGTACAAGCCGCGGGGCGATATCAGCTTCATCCTCTCCGAGTTCGATACCGATGCGCTGCTGGGCAAGCTGGCCGCTGAGCGGGCCCGCGTCATCAAGGCACTGACCGACGAGGGCCTGCTCGATCGCAACCGGTCGCTGCCCATCCCTGCCGTGCCGCTCCGGGTCGGGCTGGTGGCCAGTCCCGGTACCGAAGGCTACCGGGACTTCCTGGGCCAGCTCGAGGCGTCCGGCCTCGCCTTCGACGTTCGGGCCGTGGCCACCCAGGTCCAGGGCCGAGCGGCCCACAAGACGGTGGCGAGGGCCATCACCGCGCTCGGCCATACCGACTGCGACGTCATTGTGGTCGTGCGAGGGGGAGGGTCCAAGGCCGATCTGGCCGCCTTCGACTCCGAGGTGGTGGCTCGAGCCATCGCCACCTCTGCTGCCCCGGTGTGGACGGGGATCGGGCACACCGGTGACCAGTCGGTGGCCGACGAGGTGGCCAACCGTTCGTTCATCACCCCGACCGAGTGCGGCCAGGAGCTGGCCCAACGAGCCGAGACGTATTGGAGGGCCGTGCTGGAGGCCGGCGAGGTGCTCGGGCGCCTGGCCGCAGAGGCAGTCACGGGCAACGGGGACCATCTGGACCGGGCCCGACGGCGGTTGGCCACCGGAGCCAGGATGCAATTGGGACGGCACGGTGATCGGCTGGCCCATCGGGCTCAGGCCGTGCGGGGTGTGGTCCAGGGTCAGCTCGACGTGCACGGCCAGGTCCTCGTCGGGCAGGGCTCGACCATCGCCAAAGCGGCGGCTCGGGCGCTGGAGAATGCCGACCGGGCCATCGTCAGGCGGGCCACGCTGCTGGCCGCGCTGCCCGAGCGACGGCTCGAGGTGGACGAGCGACAGGCAACGCAGTGGAGGCGCCTGTTGGC
>DASZLD010000049.1:0-13016 GCA_035552655.1 Acidimicrobiales bacterium | reverse complement strand
CGTCTGGGGAAGGCGGTGGGCGATCTCACCCATGAGCGGAATCCGGACGCCACCCCTGAGGGTCCATCGGGACTGGGAGGCTCGATCGCCGTCTTCCTGCTCGATCTGGACGATTTCAAGGAGATCAATGACGCCTTGGGCCATGACGTCGGCGATGAGGTCCTGGTGGCCGTGGCCCGACGTCTCCTGGCCATCGTGCGTCCCACCGACACCGTGGCCCGATTGGGCGGGGACGAGTTCGTGGTGGTGTGCCAGGTGAAGCGGGGCGAAGAGGAGATGCAGGGGATCTCGGACCGGATCGCCACGGCCCTGAGTGAGCCGTATCAGATCGGCGGGCGATCGCTCATCGTGTCGGCCTCCATCGGGGGAGTGCGGACCGACGATCCGTGGACCGACCCGTCGACCCTTCTAGCTCGGGCCGATGACGCCATGTACAGCGTCAAATGGAGCCGACGCCGAGCACTGCCGCCGACGTCTACCTGAGAGGCCGATGCCGGTGTCCGCGGGGGTTGGTTCGTCCGGGCTGCGCGTCGCCCTGGTCTGTCCCTACAGCCTGAGCCGGCCCGGCGGGGTCCAGGGACAGGTGGTCGGACTGGCCCGCGCCCTGGGCGACCGGGGACACCGAGCCACCGTGTTCGCCCCGCTCGATAACCCCGGTGACGAACCGAGCGGCATCGACCTGGTGGTCACCGGCCACTCGGTGTCACTTCCGGCCAACGGGTCGGTGGCGCCGGTCTCGGTGTCGCCCGGCGCCGTCCGGCGGGCCCTCGGGACTCTCCGGATCGGGCAGTTCGACGTCGTCCACGTGCACGAACCGTTCTCGCCCGGCCTGCCCTACGGCCTGCTGGTGGCCAAGGACCTGCCCCCCGAGGTGGCCACCTTCCACCGGAGCGGCGGAAGCCCCTTCTATACCGTGCTGCGCCCCCTGACCACGAGGATGGCCCGGCGGAGATTCGCCGTGCGCTGTGCCGTTTCCGAGGCAGCCCGGGAGACGGCCCACGCCGCCGTGGGTGGGGACTATGTCGTGCTCTTCAACGGGGTGGAGGTCGAGCGCTACGCCGACGCAGTGCCCTGGCCGACAACCGGCCCGACAGCCCTGTTCCTCGGCCGGCACGAGGAGCGAAAGGGACTGGGGATCCTGCTCGATGCTTTCACCCGGCTGTCGGGTACCCCGGTGACTGGCAATCGCACCGGGGGAGGGGCCGCCGCTGCCCCGACGCTGTGGGTGGCCGGAGACGGACCCGACACCGATTCCTTGCGCCGCCTCTACCCTGAGTCGCCCTCCATCAAGTGGCTGGGCGTGCTCACCGAAGAGGAGAAGCTCCGACGCCTGGCCGGCGCCGACGTGCTCTGTGCCCCCTCGTTGGGTGGGGAATCGTTCGGCATGGTCCTCCTCGAAGCGATGGCGGCGGGGACACCGGTCATCGCCAGCGACATTCCCGGGTACCGGGACGCAGCTGGAGGCAGCGCCCGCCTGGTCCGCCCGGGTGACGCCTCGGCGCTGGCCGAGGTCCTGGGAGGGGCGCTGGGGCCGGCGGACGAGGCCGAGACCCGTCGCCGCCAACAGGTCCGCGCCGATGGCGCTGCCCGGGCCCGGGAATGGTCGATGGACCGATTGGCCGAGCGATACGAGGCGCTGTACCGGGACGTCACGCAACCGGGGGAGCCCTGAGCCGTCGTACACTGCTGAGGTCATGAGCGACACGCCTCCTTCCTCCTCACCGTCCGATGGCCCCCGGGGCTCCTCAGGTGGTGCGGGGTCTCAGCGCTCGGGTGGTGGTGGCGGCGGTGGCAATCGGAACCGCGGTGGCGGACAGGGTCAGCGAAGCGGCGGCCGTACCAACCAGGGGGGCTCAGGTAAGGGCGGGTCCGGGAACCGGCAGCGCAGCCAACAGCGGGGCGGGCCGCGCTCCGGTCAGTCCGGCTCGGGTGGCGGGCGATCCCCCTCGGGCGGGCGATCGGGCTCGGGAGCAGGAGGACGATCGGGTTCGGGGAACCGAGGCTCGGGGTCGAGGGAGCGCACCGAGCCACGCCAGGAAACCGTTGCCGTCGCCACGCCCAACCGACCTCCTGAGGCCACCGACGAGGACCGCGCCGCCGCGGCCAACAGTCGCCGGGCCCTGCTCATCTGCGCCACCCCTTCGGCGGTGATCGGTCTCGTCCTCGGGGCGGTGGTGGCCGCGGTGGCGGCCCCGCTGATCGGGGTCATCGTGTTCGTGGCTGTCACCATCGTGCTCACCCTGTGGTTCTGGGCCCGAGCGCCGCACGTGGTGCTGGGGATCCTGGGTGCCCGTCCGAGCGACGAGGGCCAACATCCCCGAGTGCACAACCTGGTCGAGGGCCTCTGCGGCACCATGGGACTTCCTCGTCCGACGATCTACGTCATCGCCAGCCCCGTCCCCAATGCGCTGGCCGTGGGCCGGGAGCCCCGGCTCGCCGCCCTGGTGGTCACTTCGGGCCTCGAGCAAGCCCTCAGCTTGGTTGAGCTGGAGGGCGTCCTGGCCCACGAACTGGTGCACGTCAAACGCCGGGACACGGCCACCGCCGGTGCCGCCGTGGCCGTGGTCGCGCCCCTGGCCGCCATCACCGGTTCGGGAGCGGGGCTGGTACGGTCCCTCGTCGGTGCCGGGCGAGAGTTCGTCGCCGATCAGCGGGCCGCCTCGGTGGTGCGCTACCCGCCCGGTCTGGGCTCCGCGCTCGAGACCATGACTCTCGCCCCCCCGCCGCCATCGCCGTGGCCTCCGGGCCCGGGCCGCTCGGCCGGTCTCACCCGGTGGCTGTGGATCGACCCGATGGTGGGGGCACGGAGCGAGGGAGCCGAGGGCAACCTGGACGACACCGCAGTGCGGGCCGCGGCGCTGGCCGAGCGCTGACCTCGGAGCTGGCCCAGCGCAGACTACCGGCGCTGACCCTCGGGCTACGGCCTGCTGGACCTCGGGCTGCTGCTCGCTTCTTGTCCAGTCATTGCTCAGTCGGGCACACGTCGGGAGCGGCGGGGTCGAACGCGCATTGGACCTCACCGGCAAAGAGGTGATCGCGGAGCTTGCGGAGCAACGCCTCCAGGGTGTGCTCCTCGTCCAGGGTGAGCACACCCTGCAACAACTCGTCGAGATGGGCCACATGGCGAGGGATGGCCTCGTCCATGACCGCCTTTCCCTGCATCGTCAGCGCCGCGAATGCCCCGCGTCGGTCCTCGGGGCAGATCTCTCGCACCACCAGGCTGGCGTCCTCCAGCCGGTCTACCGATCGCGTGAGGCCACTGGGGGAGAGGGTGGTCTGGGCTGCCAGCTCACTCATCCGGAGTCGGTTTCCCGGCGTGCGGGCCAACCGGATGAGGACGTCGAAGGACTGATTGGAGAGCCCCGCGTTGGACTCCAGCCGGCGTTCGAGCACCTGGCGGAGCCCGGCAGCCGATTCGAAGAGCAAACCGACCGTGGTCAGCCGACGGTCGTCCCGGGCCCCGATGGTGAGAGCGGAGCCGGGTTGTGGACCCTCGTGGATGCGATGGTCTGCCATGACCACACCCTACCCGATCGGTCAAGGTAGTTGCGTTCGCAACGACTATCTCCTATACTTAGTTGCAGGTGCAAGCAATCGAGCAAGCGGGCACCCGGCCAGCACGGCCGGTACCCGAACACAGAACCACGACAGCCGGAGGCACGCCATGAGCGAGACCACAGTTACCAGTAGGACGATTAACGGTGTTGAACTGCCCGCAGCAGGGACCTACGCCATCGACGAGTCCCACACCCACGTCGGGTTCGCCGTCCGGCATATGGCCGTGTCCAAGGTACGAGGACAGTTCGCCAAGGTGGACGGGACCCTGGTGGTGGGGGAGGACCCCATCCAGTCCTCGGTCCAGGTGACCATCGACACCAACAGCGTGGATACCAGGGACGAGACGCGTGACAACCACGTGCGGACGGCCGATTTCCTCGATGTGGAGAACCACCCCACCATCACCTTCACGTCGACCGCCGTCCGTCCCGTCGACGCCGCATCGTGGAAGGTCGACGGAGACCTCACCATCCGGGGTGTCACCAAGCCCGTCGTCCTCGACGTCAACCTCGAGGGAGTGGTGCAGGACCCCTACGGCAACCACCGGGTCGGATTCAGTGCCACCACCGAGATCAACCGAGATGACTTCGGCGTCTCCTTCGGTGCCGTTATGGAAGCCGGCGGACTGGTCGTGGCCAAGAAAGTGTCCATCGACATCGAGGCCGAAGCCGTCTACCAGGCTTGACCGGCTCGGCCGACATCCTGGGCGAGCAGCGATGATGGAGCCATGATCGACGGACTTTCCACGCTTGCCACTTCCTTTCGGGAAGTGGCAAGCGTGGGTCCGCGTTCGTCCCGGGAAGATCGGATGGGAGGTCGGCGCCGGTGACAAGGAGTTCGGACCGCCATCCTGTGATCTTCGTGGGGCACGGCAACCCGATGAATGCCATCGTGCCCAACCGTTTTGCCGATGCCTGGGCGACCCTCGGCATCGAGCTCCCGAGACCCCGTGCCATCCTGTCGGTGTCCGCTCATTGGTACGTGGCCGGCCTGGCCGTGACCGCGATGGCGGAGCCCCGGACCATTCACGACTTCGGAGGCTTCCCCCGAGAGCTCTTCGAGGTCTCCTACCCAGCGCCGGGAGACCCGGGGCTGGCCGATCGGGTGCGGTCGATGCTGGCGCCGCTCGAGGTGGTGGCCGACACGTCATGGGGTCTGGACCACGGCTCGTGGTCCGTGCTCCGGCATCTCTATCCCGAGGCCGATGTGCCCGTCGTCCAGCTGAGCATCGATGCCCGCAGGGAGCCGGCCTATCACGCCGAGATCGGGCGCCGGCTGGCGCCGCTCCGGGATGACGGCGTGCTCATCATGGGGAGCGGAAACGTGGTCCACAACCTGCAGCTGGCCCAGTTCGGCCCGCACGTGCAGCCGTTCGATTGGGCGGTGCGCTTCCAAGCTGATGTACGGAGCCGGATCGAAGTGGGCAATGACGTGTCGCTGGTCAACCATCCCGACCTCGGTGAGGATGCCCGTCTGGCCATTCCCACCCCCGACCACTACTACCCCCTGCTGTATGCGCTGGGGGCGCGACACCCCGACGACGTGGCTCGATTCCCGGTTGAGGGCATCGACGGGGCATCGCTGTCGATGCTCTCGGTGGTCCTGGGCTGACGGGACGGCTCCCTCAGTCGGTGTGGAGGCTCCGGCTGCCGGCTCCGGGTATCACCAGCAGTACAATCGGTCCCATGGGTGACCAACCGATCGAGACGGCGGCAACCGCGGGAGGGCGTCCCACCGGGACGTTCACCGTCAAGCGCGGCCTGGCCGACATGCTCCGGGGCGGCGTGATCATGGACGTGGTCGACGCCAAGCAGGCCAAGGTGGCCGAGGACGCCGGCGCAGTGGCGGTCATGGCTCTCGAGCGGGTGCCGTCGGACATCCGCCGCGATGGGGGTGTGGCCCGGATGAGCGATCCCGCGCTGATCGAGGGCATCAAGGCGGCGGTGACCGTACCGGTCATGGCCAAGGCCCGGATCGGCCATTTCGCCGAGGCGCAAGTGCTCGCCGCCCTGGGCGTGGACTACATCGATGAGAGCGAGGTGCTCACGCCGGCCGATGAGGCCCACCACATCGACAAGTGGGGATTCGACGTTCCCTTCGTCTGCGGTGCCACCAACCTGGGCGAGGCCCTCCGCCGTATCTCCGAGGGCGCGGCCATGATCCGGTCCAAGGGAGAGGCGGGGACCGGCAACATCGTCGAGGCCGTCCGCCACCTGCGGTCGATCCTCGGTGACATCCGGAAGATCACCCAGGCCGACTCGGCCGAGCAGTACGGCTGGGCCAAGCAGCTGGCCGCACCCATCGGTTTGGTCCAGGACATCGCCCGCACCGGCCATCTGCCCGTGCCGCTGTTCTGTGCCGGGGGTATCGCCACACCGGCCGACGCCTCGCTCGTGCTGCAACTGGGGGCCGAGGCCGTGTTCGTGGGTTCAGGCATATTCAAGAGCGAGGATCCCTCTCGCCGGGCTCGGGCCATCGTCGAGGCCACCGCGCACTTCACCGACGCCGATCTGGTGGCCAAGGTTTCCACCGGGTTGGGCGAGGCCATGCCCGGCCAGGAGATCGACACGCTCGGCGTTCACCTTGCCGATCGCGGCTGGTAGCGGTACGGATCCGGGGCGTCGAGGTGCCTCCGCGTGACCATCGGGGTGCTGGCCCTGCAGGGCGACGTGCGCGAGCACGCAGCTGCGCTTGCCGACCTGGGTGAGCTGGCGCGTCTGGTTCGACGACCGTCCGACCTCGACGGCCTGGCCGGCATCGTGCTCCCGGGAGGGGAGTCGACCACCCTGTCCCTCCTGCTCGAATCGTCCGGGCTGTTCGAACCCCTGGCCGAGGCCCTCGGGTCCGGATTGCCGGTCCTGGGGACGTGTGCGGGCATGATCCTGCTCGCCTCGGACGTGCTCGATGGGCGGCCCGATCAGCGTCGATTCAGCCTCATCGAGCTCACCGTGCGCCGGAACGGCTACGGACGCCAGCAGGCATCGTTCGAGTGCGACCTAGACGTCGACCTCGATGGGGCGGCGGGCGAACCCTTCCATGCCGTGTTCATCCGGGCCCCGGTGGTCGAGGCATACGGCCCGGACGTCGAAGTGCTGGCCGCGCTGCCCGCGCTGCCCGCGCCGCTCGTCGTTCGCGATGGGCCCGCCGTCCCCGACCCCGATGGGCCCGGGGGCGCGCCGAGCCCGGTGATCTGTCGCCAGGGCTCGGTCCTGGTGGCCGCGTTCCACCCTGAATTGACCGAGGACCGTCGATTGCATCGACTGTTCGTGGACATGACCAAAGAAGAGAGGCGTTAGGAAATGTCGGGACACTCCAAGTGGGCGACCACCAAGTATCGGAAGGGTGCACAGGACTCGGCCCGGGCCAAAGTGTTCGCCAAGATCATCCGGCAGGTGGAAGTGGCTGCCCGTGAGGGCGGCAGTGACATGACGGCCAACGCCAGCCTGCGCACCATGTACTCGAAGGCCCGGGACGCCTCGGTGCCCATCGACACCATCGAGCGGGCCATCAAGCGGGGCTCCGGTGAGCTGGAGGGGGTCCGCTACGAGTCCATCAACTACGAGGGCTATGCCACTGACGGTGTGGCGGTGATCGTGGAGTGCCTGTCGGACAACCGGAACCGGACCGGGGCCGAGATCCGCAACCTGTTCAACAAGAACGGGGGGTCCATGGCCGAACCCGGGGCGGTGAGCTGGCAGTTCGAGCGCAAGGGTCTCATCTCCTTGCCCCGGAACCTCGACGAGGACCAGATCATGGAGGCGGCCATGGAGGCCGGTGCCGAGGATCTGGCCGACGAGGACGACCACTGGGTGGTGACCTGCTCCCCGACCGACATGATGGCCGTTCGCTCGGCCTTGGAGGGGGCGGGCCTGACGCCCTCCTCGTCGGACCTGTCCATGGTGCCCACGTCGACCATCGAGGTGAAGGACGAGGGCGAGGCCAAGAAGGTCCTCCGGCTGATCGAGGCGCTCGATGACCATGACGACGTCCAGAACGTCTACGCCAACTTCGACATCCCCGACTCGGTCATGGCCGCCTACGACGGCTAGCACGACGGTGGACGGTATCCGCATGCTCCTCGGCTGTCCGGGGTAGGGTCGAACGCATGTTCGTTCTGGGGATCGATCCCGGGCTCTCCCGGTGCGGCTACGGCGTGGTGACCCGCCACGGCTCCGACTTGGCGGCGGCGGCCGGTGGGGTGATCACCACCGCCCCGACCATGCCCCTACCCGAGCGGCTCCTGACCCTGTCGACCGAGCTGCGCTCGCTGGTGACCGAGTACCGCCCCATGGCCGTGGTCGTCGAGCGGGTGTTCTTCCAGGTCAATGTGCGCACGGCCATGGCCACCGGGCAGGCCGCCGGCGTGGCCCTGGCCGCTGCGGCGGAGTCCGGCTGCGAGGTGGCCCAGTACACCTCGAACGAGGTGAAACAAGCGGTGGTGGGCTACGGGAGCGCCACCAAGGACCAGGTGCAGCGCATGATCGCCTCGGTCCTGGGACTGGATGAGCCTCCCCGCCCGCCTGATGTGGCCGACGCGCTGGCCCTGGCCGTCTGCTACCTGACGGCCCAGCCCCTCCGGCGAGCGGTGGCCGCAGTGATCGGAGAGCAGCGGTGATCGGCTCGCTCCGGGGAACGTTGATCGATCGGCCCGCCCCCGGGGAGCTGCTGGTCGACGTGCAGGGCGTGGGCTATCGGGCCTCGGTGCCCACGTCGGTGCTGGCCTCGGTCGGCCCCATCGGATCCGAGACCTTCCTCCATGTGCACACCCACGTGCGGGAGGACGCCATCGTGCTGTACGGCTTCCTGCACGCCGACGAGCGTCGGTGCTTCGAGGCGCTGATCGGCGCCCATGGGGTGGGTCCCTCGTTGGCCCTGGCCATCTTGTCGTCGCTGTCGCCCGCGTCACTGTCCACCGCCGTCTTGGAGGACGACGTCGACACCCTGTGCCTGGTCCCCGGGGTGGGGAAGAAGACGGCGGCGCGACTCCTGTTGGAGCTGAAGGCCCGGTTGGACCTTCCCTCGCTGGGGGGAGGGACGCCGGTGCCCGTGGGAGAGGAGCGCTCCGGTCGGGGCGAGGTGCGGGCCGCCCTTACCGAGCTGGGATACGGCCCCGACGAGATCCGAGGGGCGCTGGAGCAGATACCCGACGAGGGGCCGGTGGAGGAGATCCTGCGCTCGGCCCTTCGTGAGCTGGCCCGGGCCCGATGAGCCCCGAGGCCCGACGCGAGATGCTGGCCGGCAAGGCCGATGACCCGGCCGGTACCGGCGGGGGTGCCGTCCGACCCGTCGATCCGGTGGCTGCACCGGCCGAAGAGCTCGATGAAGCAAGCCTCCGGCCTCGGACCCTCGACGAGTTCGTGGGCCAGGCCCAGCTCACCGAGCACCTCCGCATCGTGCTCGAGGCGGCCCGAAAGCGCCGCCAACCGGTCGACCACCTTCTCTTCGCCGGGCCGCCCGGGCTGGGAAAGACCTCGCTGGCCGGGATCGTGGCCTCGGAGATGGGCGTCGGACTCCGCATCACCGCCGGACCGGTGCTGGTCAGGACGGGTGACCTGGCCGCGCTCCTGACCGACCTGCAAGAGGGCGACGTCTTGTTCATCGACGAGATCCATCGCCTCCACCGCGCCGTGGAAGAGGTGCTCTATCCGGCCATGGAGGACTTCAAGCTCGACATCCTGATCGGGAAGGGCCCGACCGCCCGCAGCATTCGCCTCGACCTGCCCCGGTTCACGCTGATCGGAGCGACGACCCGCACCGGGCTGGTCACCAGCCCGCTGCGCGACCGGTTCGGCTTCGTCGGCCGACTGGACCACTACACGGTGGACGAGCTCCAGTCCATCGTGGGGCGGTCGGCCGAGATCCTGGGCGTGCCCATCGAGCCCCAGGGGGCACAACGGATCGCCCAACGCTCGCGAGGGACCCCGAGGATCGCCAACCGGCTCCTACGCCGGGTCCGGGACTACGTCGAGGTGCGGGCCCAGGGCCGGATCACGGCCCAGGCCGCGGTGGACGGCCTGGATCTGTTCGGGGTGGACGAACTGGGCCTGGACAAGGTGGACCGGTCCATCCTCGACGTGCTGTGCCGGCGGTTCGCTGGACGGGCCGTGGGCCTCACCACCTTGGCCCAGTGCATCGGCGAGGAGCCCAACACCATCGAGGACGCCTACGAGCCCTACCTGCTGCAGCAGGGCCTGCTGCAGCGGACGCCCCGGGGCCGGATCGCCGCACCGCGCGCCTGGGCCCATCTGGGCCTGAGCCCGGCGGCGTCGACCCTGCTGTAAACGGCGTTTCCGGGCCGTAACCAGCCCTTGTCGGCCTGTCCGGCCCCGTCTGCGACGATGTCGTCCATGTCGTCGCTGCCCTCCATGCCCGTCACCGGGGCCGATCAGGGCGTCTCCATGGGCGACTACGAATATGGGCTTCCCGAGGAGGCCATCGCCCAGCGACCCATCGAGCCCCGGAGCGCGGCACGCATGCTGGTGGACGCCGCCGCGTCGGGAACGCCGGGCGTGGACCACGCCACCGTGGCCGATCTGCCCCGCTACCTGCGACCCGGCGATGTCCTGGTGGTCAACCAGACCCGGGTGCTGGCTGCCCGGCTCACCCTGGTCAAACAGACCGGGGGAGCCGCCGAGGTGCTCCTGTTGGAGCCGGCCCCGTTGGAGCCGGCACAGCCCGAGCCGGCACAGCCCGGCTCGGTTCGTCCTGGGGCGGCGGACAAGAGTGCACCGGCAGTGTGGGAGGCGCTGGTGCGACCGGGGCGACGATTGCCGCCGGGAACCCGACTGTGGGAGGAGGGCGGTTCCGACCCGGTGGTCGAGGTGGCCGAACCGGTTGCCGGCCACGAGGACGGTCGGCGATGGGTCAGGCTCATCGATCCCTCGGTGGTCGACCGGGCCGGGTCCATGCCCCTCCCTCCCTACATCCACACGCCGCTCGACGACCCCGACCGCTACCAGACCGTCTACTGGGCGCCGAGCGACCCGGGAGCCCAGTCGACGGCGGCGCCCACCGCCGGACTGCACCTCACGCCGGCCGTCCTCGACGCCTGTCGCCAGGCCGGTGCAACCGTCGCCCCCGTCGACCTGGCCATCGGACTGGACACCTTCCGTCCGGTCACGGCAGCGACGCCCGAAGGCCACGTGATCCACACCGAACGCTATGCCGTTCCCGCCGCCACCATGGAGGCCTGCCAGGAGGCGCCCCGGGTGGTGGCGGTAGGCACGACCACGGTTCGCGCTCTGGAGTCGGCGGCAGCCACGGGACGGCTTTCCGGTCGCACCGACCTCTACATCCACGGGGCCTATCCGTTCCGAGTGGTCGACGTGCTGCTGACCAACTTCCACATGCCCCGCTCCACCTTGCTGCTCCTGGTCGAGGCCTTCTGCGGGCCTGAGTGGCGCGACCTCTACGCCATTGCGCTGGACCAGGGGTACCGGTTCCTGTCCTTCGGCGACGCCATGCTGGTGGCCCGTTCCGGCCAGCGCCTCCCGCCCCCGCCCCGCCCCGAAGGGGGCGCAGCCCGGTGACCCCCCCTTTGCGCATCGACATCCAAGCCACCGACGGAGCGGCCCGGACCGGCGTGGTCCACACGGCACGGGGTTGGTACCAGGTGCCGGCGTTCATGCCGGTGGGGACCCGAGGAACGGTCAAGGCTCTCGATGCCGCAGACCTCGAGGGGCTCGGAGCCGAGGTGATGCTGGCCAACACCTACCACCTGATGCTCCGGCCCGGGGCCGATGTGGTGGCCGAGCTGGGCGGGCTCCACCGCTTCATGGGCTGGGAAGGGCACACCCTGACCGACTCGGGTGGGTTCCAGGTGCATTCCCTCTCCCCGGAGGTCGACGACGATGGCGTCAGCTTCACGTCGGTGTACGACGGATCGGCCGCCCGCCTCACCCCGGAGTCGGCGGTGGAGATCCAGGGATTGATCGGCGCCGACATTCAGATGGTCCTGGACGTGTGCGCCACCCTGCCCGCCGAGCCCGAGATCCTCCGGCTGGCCGTGGAGCGCACCGCGGCGTGGGCGGCCCGGGCCCGGGCCCACCATCGTCGCCTCGAGGCGCGACCGGAGAGCCAGGCCCTGTTCGGCATCGTCCAGGGGGGTACGGACCCCATCCTGCGGAAGGAGAGCGCCCGGCGCACGGTGGAACTGGATTTCGACGGCTACGGCATCGGAGGCCTCTCGGTCGGGGAGCCCCGCCCGGCCATGTTGGCGGCGCTGGCCGCCACCGTCCCCGAGCTGCCGGTGGACCGTCCTCGCTACCTGATGGGCGTGGGTGACCCGGTCGGTCTGATCGAGGCCGTGGCCTTGGGCGTCGACCAATTCGATTGCGTGGCCCCCACCAGGATGGCCAGGCACGGCTCCATCTTGACCAGCGGGGGCAAGCTCAACCTCAGGAATGCCACCTTTGCTCGCGACGACGGACCCCTCGACCCGGAGTGCACCTGTTCCACCTGCACCCGGTGGTCGCGTGGCTACCTCCGGCATTTGCTGAGCGTGCACGAGCCCACGGCGTGGCGGCTGCTGAGCATCCACAACCTGCGCTTCACCCTGGACCTCATGGAGGCGGCGGGCCAGGCCATCAGGATGGGCCGATTGGACGACCTCCGCCACGACGTGGCGCAATGCTGGGGCACCTGACGGCCGCCCCGGATTCGGGGCTTTCCTGTCGTCACGCTGGCGTCACGGGCGGCGGGGCTGAACCGACGGCCGCCTGAGCTAGTGTCTGACCGCTGTGTGCACCCTGAACCCCCTCGCTGACCCGTCATGACGGCAACCCTGATTGCGTTGGCCACGCCCCTCCTCGGCGCTGCGGCCAAGAAGAGCAGCTCGTCGCTGGTCACCTTCTTGCCCATCATCGTGATCGCGGTGGCCGCCTACTTCTTCTTCCTGCGGCCGCAGCAGCAAAAGGCCAAGCGGGCCCGAGAGCAGGTCCAGCAGTTCGACGTGGGCAACGAGGTGCTCACCGCCGGGGGCATCGTCGGGCACATCATTGACATCGAGGACGACCGGGTGACCTTGGAGACGAGCGTCGGCGCCTCGTTCGTGGTGCTGCGCCCGTACATCCTGCGGCGGCTGGACATCGAACCGGTCACCGAACCCGGCACCGACGAGGGCGATGAGCACGACGACGACGGGTATGACGACGAGTACGACGAGTACGACGAGAACGAATCCGGTGAGGGCGACGCCGACGAGGGCGACGATCACCGACCTGATGGCGGCAACGGCAAGAACCGCGGTGATGATCGAGGGCCCACCACTTCACGCTGATGAAGGACAAACGCCCCTTATGGATCAGCCTGATGACCGTGGTCATCATTTCGGTGCTCGCCCTGGTCGGCACGCTGGCCGGGGGCTGGTCACCAAAACTGGGGCTTGACCTCGACGGTGGACTCGAGGTCGTCTATCAGACCGCCCACCACGTGAACAGCGCGGACCTGGCCACCACGGT
>DASZLD010000048.1:0-37740 GCA_035552655.1 Acidimicrobiales bacterium | reverse complement strand
TTCGGTGACGATGACCCGGGCCCCTTGGCCCCGCAGCGAGTCGGAGCATCCCTTGCCCACGTCGCCGTACCCACAGACCACGGCCACCTTGCCCCCGATGAGCACGTCGGTGGCCCGGTTGATGCCGTCGATCAGCGAGTGACGGCAGCCGTACTTGTTGTCGAACTTCGACTTGGTCACCGCGTCATTGACGTTGATGGCCGGGAACAGGAGCTCGTTATTGCGCTCCATCTCGATGAGACGGTGGACCCCGGTCGTCGTCTCCTCGGAGACACCTTTGATGCCGTTGGCGATGGTGGTCCACCGTTGACCGTCTTCCGCCAGGCTGGCGGTGAGCACGGTGAGGACCACGCCGAACTCCTCGGAGTCGGCGGTGGAGGGGTCGGGCACGGCGCCGGTCTTTTCGAACTCGACTCCCTTGTGCACCAACAGGGTGGCATCGCCACCGTCGTCGAGGATCATGGTGGGTCCCTCACCCGGCCACACCAGGGCCTGCTCGGTGCACCACCAGTACTCCTCCAGGCTCTCGCCCTTCCAGGCGAACACGGGCACGCCCTGGGGGTCGTCCACCGTGCCATCGGGGCCCACGGCCACGGCGGCGGCAGCGTGATCCTGGGTGGAAAAGATGTTGCAGCTGGCCCACCGCACCTCGGCCCCCAGGGCGGTCAGCGTCTCGATCAGGACAGCGGTCTGGACGGTCATGTGCAGCGAACCGGTGATCCGGGCTCCCTGGAGGGGCTTTTCGGTGCCGAACTCGGCCCGCATGGCCATGAGGCCGGGCATCTCGTGCTCGGCCAGCACGATCTCCTTGCGGCCGAACTCCGCAAGCGACAGGTCGGCCACCTTGAAGGCGGGGCGGTTCTGGTCGCTGGTCATGCGATCTCCTTGTGCTGGGCCGGCCGGGTCGTCGGGCGGCGCGAGTGAGGTGAGGCAGAGCCCGGAACAGGGCGGTGGGCTGCCCATCCGGTTGGGATGCCGAGGGCTCTCGGCCCCTCAACGCTAGCGCAAGGGCACCGGCGAACCGAGCCAACAGGCAGAGGATGCCTGGCCGCGGGGGGCCTGAGGGACACTCCCCGCCATTCCCTAGAATCCCCGGGTATGCCCGACCTGGACCTCGACAACCTAGAGAGCCCGGCGACGGACGCTCCCGCCTGGTTCCGGTGGGCGTTGGACGCAGCCGTGGCCACCGAGCACGTCTCGGTCGACGGGTGCTCGATCGCCTTTCGCCGCTGGGGCGATCGCACCTGCCCGGGGGTGGTGCTGGTGCACGGGGGTGGTGCCCACAGCCGCTGGTGGGACCACGTGGCGCCATTCCTGGCCGGCGAGTGCAGTGTCGCCGCGATCGACCTGTCCGGCCATGGTGACAGCGGAAGGCGGGATCGGTACACCTTCACCGAATGGGGGCGCGAGATCGTCGCCGTGGCCGCGGAGCTGACCGGACCCGAGCCGCCCGTGGTCGTGGCCCACAGCATGGGGGGCCTGGCTGCCATCCGGGCCGCAGCCACCTCGGGGGACCGGATGAAAGGGGTCATCATTGTCGACTCGCCTGTCTGGGACTTCTCACCCGAGGAAACGGCCGCCCGAGATCAGGGTGTCTTCGGCCCGCTGCGCGTCTATCCCACCTTGGAGGCTGCCCTGGCCCGGTTCCACCCGGTGCCCGATCAGCCCGATTCGCTTCCCTACGTGATCGACCACGTGGCCCGGACCTCGGTACACCCGGTCCCCGGCGGTTGGAGCTGGAAGTTCGATCCGGCCTTCCACGACGGCTTCGAGCGCCCCGACCCCGACCTGCTCTCCGCCGTCTCGTGCCGCGTGGCCCTGTTGCGCGCCCAGTTCGGTCTGGTCACTCCGGACATCGGGACTTTCATGTACGAGAAGCTGGGTCGCAACGCGCCGGTGATCGAGATCCCTCTGGCCCACCATCACGTGATGCTCGATCAACCGCTGTCGCTGATCACCGCCATCCGAACCCTGCTGGCTGACTGGCGCCACTCGGCTGCCGTCTCCAAGGAGTGGTCGTAGGCCGCTGTCGGCTCTCGTCGCCGGGCACCCCTCCGGTCAGGGGGCCGTGCCCACCGGAGATATCTGGGGCGACTCCTGAGGATTACCGGGACAGGTGGTGAGGGACGAGTCGGCAGCGAAGAGCGCCGCGGTCTGATTGGGGGGATAGACGCGGAATCCCGTGGCCGAGACGGGTGTGCAGTTGAGGATGCCCGGATTGGCCTGGCGGAAGATGGCCGTCGTGGTTTGCCCTGCCGGGAGGGAGACCAACGGTGTGGCCTGTCCGGTCCGGGCCGCGGCCGCACCCAGCTGGGCTCCGTTGGCTCCCACGATGGAAACGCCGGGATAGCCCTGGAGCGAGCAGGTGGTGCTTCCGGTGTTGGTGAACACCAGCGGCACGATCAGGGAACCCGCCGCACCCTGGGACTGGCCGACGGCCACGGACAGCTGGCCCGACGCACAGGGGGGAACGCCCGCCGCCGTGGTGGTCGGGGAGCTGGTGCTGGTGGAAGGAGCCACCGTGGTGGTGGGTGCGCTGGTTGTGGTCGTGGGGTGTTTCTTGACGGTGGTGCTGGTCGTGGTCTTGGTGGTATTCGACGCGTTCGGGGTGCTGCTGCAGGCGGCGGCCGCCGCGCCGGCCAGCACTACTGCGCATCCGATCTGCAGCCCTCTGCGAACCATCATCACTACCCCTTCGCCCGTTGCTTGCCCGTCAGGTATACCCCCGCCTGGCCGAGACCACGCGGATCACCCGCTGATCAGGTGGCATCCTGGTCGGCACCGTCGCCGTGGGCCCTGCGCCTGGCTGGCGAGGACAAGGCCGACGAGTTGAGGAACGAAGGAGCGGATGTGCCGATCTATGCCCTGGGTGACCTGGTACCGACCATCGACGAGACGGCGTTCATCCACCCCGACGCGGTGATCATCGGCAATGTGACCATCGGCGCGCAGTCCTCGGTCTGGCCCTGTGCCGTCCTCCGGGGGGACGGGGGCGAGATCCGGGTCGGAGCACGCACCTCGATCCAGGACGGGTCGATCGTGCACACCACGGTGTTCACCCCCACGCGCATCGGTGACGACTGCGTGGTGGGCCATCTGGTCCATCTCGAGGGGTGCACGATCGAAGACGGATGTCTGGTGGGGAGCGCGTCGGTGGTGCTGCACGACGCCATCGTGCGCACCGGAGGAGTGGTGGGGTCCAACGCGGTGGTCCCCGACAAGATGATCGTGCCCACCGGTTCGGTGGCCCTGGGGGTTCCGGCCAAGCTGCGGGAGGCGACGCCGGACACCTTGGCCGGGATCGCCATCGGGGCTGAGCACTACGTGCATCAGACCGAGCTGTTCCGCTCCCAGTTGCGCCTTATCGGTTGACCGTCGGGGTCGGGTCGTCGGCCGAGCGAGCCAGCTCGTCGAGCCGGCGGCCCAGGAAGCTCTGCTCGACGGCGTTGTCGGTGAGGCTGCGGGCTCGGCGGTAGGCGATGGCCGCCTCATCGAGCCGACCGGACCGGCGGAGCAGGTCGGCCCGGGTGGAGTGGAACAGGTGATAGGCGTCGAGCTGGGCGCTGAGGTCGGCATCGTCCAGGATGGCCAGTCCGGCCGCCGGTGCGTCGGCCATGGCCACGGCCACGGCCCGGTTGAGGTGGACGATCGGCGTCGGCTCCCACTCCAGCAGGCGGTCGTAGAGCAGGACGATGGTGGCCCAATCGGTCAGGCTCGCACTGGGTGCACCGGTGTGCAGCGCGCCGATGGCTGCCTTCAGTTGATGGGGACCGGCTGCCCCCATGCCCTGAGCCCGGTCGAGCAGGGCGAACCCGGCGTTGGCCTTGTCTTTGTCCCACTGCTCTCGGTCCTGTTCCTCGAGCGTCAGCGGCTGCCCGGCACCGTCGACCCGAGCAGAGCGCCGGGAGTCCTGGAAGTGCAACAAGGCAGCCAAGCCCAGTGGCTCGGGCTGGCCAGGGAGCAGATCGACCACCAGGCCGGCCAGCCGGAGGGCCTCGTCGCACAGGTCCACCCGCACGAGCTCGGTGCCGCTGCCGGCCAGGTAGCCCGCATTGAAGATGAGGTAGATGACGGTGAGCACGGCGTCCAGCCGCTCGGGCAGCTCGTCGGGCGGCGGCACCCGATAGGCGATGCCGGCCTGACGGATCTTTCGCTTGGCCCGGACGATCCGTTGGGCCAGCGCCGGCGCAGAGGTGAGGAAGGCCCGGGCCACCTCCTCGGTGGTGAGGCCGCCCAGCGAGCGCAGCGTCAAGGCCACCCGGGCCTCGAGCGACAATGCGGGATGGCAGCAGGTGAAGATGAGTCGAAGGCGGTCGTCGGCGATGGGCCCGGTGACCTCGCCGGTTTCCCAGGCGATGGACAGTTCGCCCCACACCCGGTGTCGTCGCTCGGCCGCCGCGGCCCGTCGCAACCGGTCGACCACCTTGCGTCGGGCCGTGGTCACCAACCAACCGGCCGGATTGACGGGGATCCCGTTCTGCGGCCACGTGGTGGCGGCGGCGGCGAACGCATCCTGGAGCGCGTCCTCGGCCAGGTCGAAGTCCTTGACGATGCCGATCAGACAGGCCAGGACGCGGCCGCGATCGGTCCGGTAGGCGAGCTCGAGTGCCTCGTCCACCGGACCGCCGCGGCCATGCACGTCAACAGGTTCCAGATCTACATCTCCGCCACGGGTCGGACCTCAACGGAGCCGTACTGGGCCGATGGCACCATGGCCGCCGCCTTGAGGGCCTGGTCGAGCTCGTCGCACTCGATGACGTAATAGCCCGACATCCACTCCTTGGTCTCGGCGAAGGGACCGTCGACCGTCAAGGTCTTGCCGTCCCGCACCCGGATGGTGGTGGCCGTGCTCGGGTCGTTGAGCGGGGCTCCGGTGTACTCGCCCAGCTGCTCGCCGAAGGCGGCGTAGGCGGCCATCAGCTCGTCCCACCCTGGGCCGCCGGGCTGGGGGTGCAGTTCGGGATCGTTGTGGATGATCAACATGTATTGCATCGTTGGCTCCTCGTTTGTAGGTGGCGGAATGTCCGCATTGCCCAATTGACGCTGACCACCCCTCCGGATCGACACATTGCCGAATCTTTTTCGTTCCCTACCGTATGGGCTGGGCATGTGACCCGCCGGAGACCGGGCCTCGTTGACAAGGGTGCGCTGTCCCTCCACACTGAAAGTTGGGCCCAGTGAGCAGGGGGGACGATGACGACCAAGGTGTATCAGCTGCCGGTGGACAAGACCGGTTGGCAGACAGAGGACAAGACAGGAACGGCCAGGTTCACCTGGGACTACGACGACGGGCGAGACAAGCTCATCAGCCTGTACGAGAAAGGCAAAAAGAAGCAGTGGGACGCGGCCGAGCGGATCGACTGGTCGCACGATCCGGACCCGGAGAACCCGCTTCAGATGCCTGACGAACTGGTGCCCATCTTCGGGTCACCGGTGTGGGACAAGCTGAACACGGCCGAGCGGGGCAACGTGCGACGAAACATGGTGGCCTGGCAGTTCAGCCAGTTCCTCCACGGCGAGCAGGGTGCGCTCATCTGCACGGCCAAGATCGTAGAGACCGTCCCCGACATCGACTCGAAGTTCTACGCCGCCACCCAGGTGATGGACGAAGCTCGCCACGTCGAGACCTATTCGCGGTATCTCGACAAGATCGAGATCGCCTATCCCATCAACGAGAACCTGAAGTCGTTGCTCAATGACGTGCTTACCGATTCGCGGTGGGACATGACCTATCTGGGCATGCAGGTGCTGATCGAGGGACTGGCCCTGGCCGCCTTCGGGCTCATCCGGAACACCGCAGGCGACCCGCTGGGCAAGGCGGTCAATGCCTACGTCATGCAGGACGAAGCGCGCCACGTCATGTTCGGTCGTCTGGCCCTGCGCGACTACTACCCGCAGCTGACCCAGGCTGAGCGCGACGACCGCGAGGAGTTCTGCGCCGATGCCTGCTACCGGATGCGCGACCGATTTCTGGGTGAGGAGCTGTGGCAATGCCTCGGCTATGACCCCGAGGATTGCATCGACTTCGTCAACCGGAGCGAGAGCCAACGCGTGTTCCGCAGCTTGTTGTTCACCCGGATCGTGCCGACGTTGAAAGATGTCGGACTGTGGGGGCCGAAGATGCGCCAGACCTTCGCCGACATGGACGTCATCGGCTACGAGTCCACCGATCTCGATGCGGTCATGGCCGAGGACGAGGACGTGGCCGAGATGATCGACATCGAGCGGGCCCGACTGGACCAGGCCATCGCCGAAGGTTCGCCCGCCGACTGATCGGCCGGGAATTCCCGCCCCGTCTCGACCTCCGGCCATCCCGTACGCGAACATGCCCGAGTGCGCTTGGCGCACCGGAGCCACCGAGTTCGCAGGATTGCGAGGGGGAAGCGATGAAAATCACCACGATGCTGAGCTACGCCGGCGGGTTCCGGGAGTCAGCGGCACAGGTCGTCGACTTCGAGCGGGCCGGGCTCGACCTCGTGTGGGTGGCCGAGGCCTACGGGTTGGATGGCCCCAGCCTGATGGGCTACCTGGCGGCACTGACCGAGACGGTGGAGATCGGCTCGGCCATCCTCCCCATCTACTCTCGGACGCCCACCTTGATCGCCATGACGGCCGCGGGCATCGACGCCCTGTCGGAGGGCCGTTTCCATCTCGGCCTGGGGGCGTCGGGCCCACAGGTCATCGAGGGTTTCCACGGTGTGCCCTACACCGCCCCCCTGGCCCGCACCCGTGAGACGATCGAGATCTGCCGGAAGGTGTGGGC
This sequence comes from Acidimicrobiales bacterium, assembly GCA_035552655.1. Classification (GTDB taxonomy): domain Bacteria; phylum Actinomycetota; class Acidimicrobiia; order Acidimicrobiales; family RAAP-2; genus DASXMT01. Next base: position 30,977 of record DASZLD010000048.1, on the reverse strand, counting down.
CCGGGAGGAGCCCCTCACCCATGACGGCGACGTGTTCACCCTGCCCCTCCCACCCGATCAGGGCACCGGGTTGGGCAAAGCGCTCAAGATCATCGGCCGACCGGTCCGGTCCGACATCCCCATCTGGGTAGCGTCACTGGGGGAGAAGAACGTGGCCCTGACGGCGGAGGTGGCCAACGGCTGGCTGCCCATGCTGTTCGTCCCCGAGAAGGCGAAGGCGGTGTGGGGGTCGGCCCTGGACCAGGGGTTGGCCAAACGGGATCCCTCATTGGGGCCGTTGTCCATCGCCGCCGGGGGAGTGCTGGCCATCGGCGACGGCCCCGACGTGCTGGCCGTGCGCCAGTTGTCCCGCGGCGCTCTCGCTCTCTATATCGGCGGGATGGGGGCCAAGGGCCGGAACTTCTACAACGATGTCGCCCGTCGGTCTGGCTACGAGGATGCGGCCGAGACGATCCAGGACCTGTACCTGAGCGGCAAGAAGGCCGAAGCGGAGGCTGCCGTTCCCGATGAGCTCCTGGAGCTGACCTCGCTGTGCGGGCCGGCCGGTCATGTGGCCGAGCGCATCGCCGCCTTGGCCGAAGCGGGGGTCACTCACCTCCAGGTGACGCCGGTGCCCGTGGGGGACCAGCGGCCCGTCGACTTGATCGAGCAGGTCAAAGAGCTTGCCGGCTGACGGGACGACCGAGGTTCAGTCGTTCACGTCGCGGAGCTCGTACTCGGGATAGCGGTGGGCGGCCAGTTGTCGGAACCCGTCCCGCCATGAGGTCTCGCATCGACCCAGGATCTGGTGCATCAAGGTGGTGTCCATCTGCCCCGCCGGGTAGGTCCCGTCGGTGTACTTGAACGTGGGCTCGATGCCCAGCAACTTGCCCACGTAGGTGCAGTAGTCCTCGATGCTCACCGCTTCGTCCCCGCAGAAGTTGACGGTGATGGCCGGCAGGCGGCCGGCGCCGAAGGCGGCGATGGCCAATCGGACGGCGTCGCCCTGCCACATGACCGAGGCGCCGCGGGGCTCGGTCGGGTTGACCCAGACCTCCTTGCCCCGCACCATGCGGTCGAGCCGGACGGCCGGCCCGGTGGCGTCGAACCCGTAGACCGCCCCGATCCGGAGGATGATGGTCGGGATCTCCCACTGCTCGGAGATGAAGCGGACCAGGTGCTCGGCCGCGATCTTGGACAGGCTGTAGGCGGGGATGGTGGCCCCGTACAGATCGGTCTCGACACGGGGATGCTCGGCATGGGCGTAGACCCCGCCGGTGGAGCAGTGGACGAAGGTCTTCACCGACCGGCAGTGGACCATCAACCGGCCCGTTCCCTGCACGTTGACCTCGAAGGTGTGGGCCATGTCCTTCTCGGAGTCCATGGCCACCATGGCCCCGGCGTGGAAGACGTAGTCGAAGTCGTCGGGGAGGTCGTCGAAGTGGTCGACGGCCAGGTCCTTCTTCACGCAGGTGACGCCCAGGGCCTCCAGCTCGGAGCGCTGCTCGGGACGGGTGAACCGGGCCAGTCCCCACACGTCATTGTCCTTGGCCAGCTCGCGGACCAGCGGCGCGGTCAAGTGCCCGGCCGGTCCGGTCACCAGGACCTTCTGTCCCTCCATGCTTGTCTCCCCCTTGAATGGTTGGTCTGCGCATTGCACCGGCTTGGCGTGGCAACCCGAAATCTACGCCGGGATCAGCCGCATCGCCTTGGCCGTCATCTGGTTGAGCAGCTGGCCGTCGACGGCTCCGTAGTCGCCCACGGCCACGGCGGCCAGGGTGCTGCCCTTTCGGGCGATCACGAACTCCTGCTCGAGCTGGGTCCCCTGGACGGTCAGATTGGCCGTGAAGCTCGAGCTCTCGTTCCCGAACCGCTTGTTGGAGATAGGACTGATGGTCCCCACCAGCTTTTGGCCCTGCACGGTCTCCGAGAAGCTCGAGCATCGATTGAGGCCGGCCACGACCTGCTTGTAGGCGGCGTGGGCATTCGGGTACGAAGCGAGCTGCTCGACCAGCTGGGGCACGCTGTCGTTCACCCGGAAGGCGGCGCTGGCCTTGGCCGTGTAGGGCAACTTCCAGATGGGATTGCTGTAGCAGCTCTTGGTCGTGGCGGTAACGGCGTTGGTCTTCGACCACCCCGGTGGGAGGTTCTGTATGGTCAGCAGGCTCGATTGAAGCCGCTGGGCGGTGGGGACGGTGGCGGCGAAGCCAGGAGATCCCCACACCAGAGCGCCCGCGGCCGTGGCTGCCACCAGGCCCAGTGTTCGCAGGCGCACCCTCCGCCGGCGCTCACCCGCCAGCAGCCCATTTGATGGGGTTCCAGCTTCAGGACTCCGTCTCACGACTCGCACACCGTTCTCTCGTAGGCGTACATGATGCCGTAGGTCGCCGCCGCCCTCTGCCCGTCCCGCGAAGGGTGGTTCAGGTGAGGGTGCGCGGCGTGGGCAGCTCGGCCTCGGCCTGGTCGGCCAAGTCGCAGGGCGAGTCCACCGGCTCGAGGGCGTTGACCCGGGCCGCGATGAGCTGGAGCTGGGAGCGGAAGGCCTGTCGGGTGCCGGTGTCGAGCGGCGCCAGGAGGTGGGCCTCGACGCCTCGAAGACGCTCGTCCAGGGTGACGAGGAGTGCGGTGCCCTTGGCCGTGGCCACGACGCGACGGGCGCGCCGGTCCGAGGGATCCGGTCGTCGCTCGATCAGCCCTTCCCCCTCGAGATCGTCGAGCAGGTAGGTCATGACCGTGCGGTCGATCCCCAGGTATTGGGCCAGGGCCAACTGGCTGCCGACCTCGCTCCGGGCCGCGGCCGAGAGCACCTGGTAGCCCCGGGGCCCCCCGGGCAGATCGGCCACCGCGGCATGGGCGGCGGACACGTAGGCCCGGAAGACCACGCCCAGCCCCCATCCCAGGTCCTCGGCCAGGGCGGCGTTGCATGCTGAGGTCCCCAACTCGAGATCCCGGATGCTCAGGTCATCAGGCACCACCTCATGATACCGGACTGTGGGGGATGAGAAGATCATTTGCTAAGATGATCTGTCGACAATACGATTGTGTTCGAGACGATCTGACACGAGACCTACTTGCCTCTCGACCTTCTGGGTACGAGGACACGACTGGAGATCACATGACTGGGAACGATCTGGCACAGGGCAGGCCCGCCGTGGCCGTCGTGGGCGGCGGGTACGGCGGTGTGGCCGTGGCCAAGGCGTTGGACGAGACGACCGATGTGGTGTTGGTCGAGCCCAGGGACGCGTTCATGCACAACGTCGCCGCCCTTCGGGCTCTGGTCGACCCGTCCTGGCTGCCCAAGATCTACCTGCCCTACGAGAAGCTGCTGGCCCACGGACGAGTCGTCCAGGACCGTGCTGCCCTGGTGGAGCCGGGCCGGGTGGTCACGGCGTCGGGCGAGGAGATCCGGGCCGATTACGTGGTGCTGGCCACCGGCTCGAGTTACGCCTTCCCGGCCAAGACGGACAAAGTCAATACCGAGGAGGCCCACGACCAGGTCCGCGCCGCCCACCGGGCCTTGTCCGAAGCGGACCGGGTGCTGTTGCTCGGGGCCGGTCCCGTCGGCATCGAGTTGGCCGGCGAGATCGCCCACGTGTGGCCGGAGAAGTCGATCACCCTGCTGGACGTGGCCGGCGAGATACTCGGTGGCCCCTTCAAGCCCGAGTTGAAGGCCGAGCTCCGCCGCCAACTGGCCGAGATCGATGTCGACATGGTGCTGGGCAGCCCGCTCAAGGACCTCCCGCCGACGGCACCGGGCGAGCTGGGAGCCTTCACCGTGACCACCGAGGACGGGCTGGAGGTCACCGCGGACATCTGGTTCCGCTGCTTCGGGGTGGTGCCCAACAGCGACTATCTCGGGGAGGCATTGCTGCCGGCCCGCCAGGCCGATGGCTTCGTCCAGGTCGAGCCGACCCTCCAGGTCGTGGGTCAGACCACCGTGTTCGCCCTGGGCGACCTGTCGACGGCGGACGCCAAGATGGCCGGGTTCGCCGGTCGGGAGGCCGAGACGGTGGCGGCCAACATCACCGCGCTGAGCAACGGCCTCGAGCCCACTGCCTACCAGCCGATGGGGACGGGCATCGCCATTCCCATCGGGCCCCACGGGGGCGCCGGCCAGTTTCCCGGGCAGGACGAGATCGTCGGCGCCGACGTCATCTCCGACGTGAAGGGTCGGGACATGATGGTCGATCGGTTCCAGGAGCTGTTCGGCCTGGCCGTGGCGGCCACCGACTGAGCCCGCACCATCGCTACGCCGAGGTGGAGGACGGCGGCTGATCAGCTCTCGGGGTCGAGTTGGCGGTCTCCCGGGGTCGCGTTGAGCGCATCGGCGGTCGCCTTGTTGCTGATGCCCAGGAGCTTGGCCATCGAGAGCTGGTGCTCGTGCAGCTTCTCGTCGATGTGCTGGGCGTGCAGGTCGAACAGTTCCTTTTGCTTTTCGAGGTTTCGGGCCCCTCGGATCTCCGATCCGATCCACCCTCCGAGGAATGCGATGGGCAGCCAGATGAACGAGGCGTAGACGTTGGGCCCGTCAACGGACTGGTCCAATGGCCAGAAGTCCACCCGGAGCCGGTGCCAACCGAAGATGAGGCCGAAGAGGGCGAAGTAGACGCAGAACACGATCAACATGATCACTGCCTTGCGAATATGGGCCACATCTCCTCCGTCGACCTTGGATGAAGCCGTCGGTTAGTGCTCGGCGGCCGGGAGATCGTGAGCGAATTCGATGAAGGCGTGCGGCGGCAGGTACTGGGCCGGGATGTCGTCGGGGTGCCGGTAGTTGTCGATGTCGAACAGGTTCGACACCCCGTCGCCCTCGGCCGTGGCCACCAGCGCCGGCTCGCGGCTACGGGCGAACGCGGCCTGGGCGGTGATGCCCTCGGCTTCCAGGGATATGTACGTGTCCCGGTCGATGCGGGCCACCAGGCTGTAGATACACCCGTCGAGGGTGGCTCCCACCCTTCGTCCGATCATGCAGTGGTGCTTGCCGTCGTCGATCACGTAGACGGTGCCGTCGCCCGTGCCGAAACGCTTCCGAAGTCGATCGGCGTGGCCGAACATGACCCACTGCTCGTGGCGCTTGTCCTTCATGGCCCACAGAGGGCTGGGGGGGATGATGCCTTCGGGCTCATCCTCTTCGAGCGGTGTGGCATCGACAGGGGCGGAAATCGGATCGGTGCTTCCCACTGACTCGGGGGTGAAGTGAAGCTGCCCGTCGGCTCTCGATTGGAAGATGCCCCCGCCTTCAACGGGGACCGCCCCAGGCTGTTTGGTCCGTTCGGGTCCGTCTGTGTCGCTCACTGCGGGCTCCTCTTCGTAGCGCGGTATGGGATCCGCACCTACCTCGGTCTAGGGCACAGTCTGCCGGATCCATGACATCAGCGCCCACCGCGCCCACTGCCGCGGGCGCCTTCAGAGCCGATGGACACCGGCCCAGCCCGGTGACCTCTGGTGTTCGGCCCTCGGAGGTGACTGAGCGACGTACTGGTTTCCGCTACCCGGCGAAGGCCACATAGCCGTGGAGGAGGAACGCTCGGAGCGCAGGGCTCTGAGGCGTGCTCCAGACCAGGGCCAGTCCCGCTGGTGTTCGGATGTCAGCGATGGTCAGTGCCTTGAGTCGGCCGTGGTTGGCCACCATGGACTCGGTGAGGATGGCGACTCCCAACCCGCGTAGGGCCAGATCGGCGACGGCGTCGGGAGCACTGGCCTGGAGGACGATGTCCATCGACACGCCGTGCTCGGCGCGCGCCCGATCGAACATGGTCCGGGGTGCCGTCCCTTCGGGCATGCACACGATGGGGTAGGGAGCGAGGGCGGCTAGGGTCGTGCGTCTTCGTTTGGCCAGGTAATGGTCGAGCGGGACGGCGGCGACCAGTCGCTCGGCGCTGATGGGAAAGGCTCTCAGGCCCAGGGGCGGCGCGCCGGCCGTGCCGATGAGGGCCAGGTCGGCTACTCCCGTGCGCACCCGCTCGGTCAACGGGTCCGAGCTGTCCTCGATCAGTGTGATGTCGACGCCGGGATGAGTGCGGTGGAACGAGGCCAGGGCCTCGAACAGGCCAGGGATGGTGCACCCATTGACCATGCCGACCACGAGTCCACCCCGGATGAGTCCGGTTACCTCGTCCACCGCGTCTCGGACGGCCTCCACCGAGGCCAGCGCGGCCCGGGCGTGCCCAAGGGCCGCAGTACCCGCCGTCGTCAGGGTGGCGATTCGGCCCGACCGGTCGATGAGCGTCGCCCCGAGATCGCGCTCGAGCTGGCGAATCTGGGCGCTGACCCCGGACTGGCTGATGTGCACTCGCTCGGCGGCGCGGGTGAAGTTCGCCTCCTCGGCCACAGCAACGAAGTACTCCAGCTGGCGAATCTCCATATCCGCAGATTCTAGCTACGAGTAAAACCATTTGTTGGACTTCTGATTTGCCGCCAGGCAAGCTGGACGGAGTCGAAGACATCGGAAGGGAAGGACCGCTGTGTCCAAGAACGAAGTGGCACAAAAACCGGAAGACCTCACCCGGCTGTTCGTGGAGCGCGCCAATGACGGCGACGCAGCCGGTATTGCTGCACTGTACGAGGAGGGGGCGGTCATGGCCTATCCGCCGGGCGAAGTGACGATGGGCCGAGATGCCATCCAGACCTTGTGGGAGCAGGTGTTGGCCAAGGGACCCCAATTCGAACCGGAATCACCGTTGCCCACACTGGTCAGCGGGGACATCGCGCTGACGTCGACCCCACCCCGGGACGACGCGGGGGCCCGGGCCCAGGTGGTCCGCAGGCAGACCGACGGCACCTGGCTGCGCTTGCTCGATCAGCCCGAGTTCCAGTCGCCCGGTCGGTGACGGGACCGGGCTGATCGGCGCTGCATCACGAACCGGACACGGCTCGCAGGTCGCTCGTCATCTCGATGGCGGCATTGACTCGGTTCCAGACGTTGATCAGCCCGATGGCCCACAGCAAGGTGGCCAACTCCTCGTCGTCGAACTGGCGTCGGGCCGCCTCCCACGTATCGTCTGAGACCCCGCCACCGTCATTGACGCGGGTCATGGCCTCGGCCAGATCCAGAGCGGACCGCTCTCGATCGGAGAATCCCTCGGCGTCCCGCCATCCGGCCACCACGTCGAGCTGTTGCTGCGATACTCCGGCTTTTCGGGCCCCCTCGGTGTGCATGGCCAAGCAGAAGGCACACCCGTTGATCTGGGACACCCGAACATCGATCAACTGGAGCAGGGCATTGTCGAGTGGAGAGGCGGTGTGGTGCTTACTGAGTTCGGTCAAGTGTTGGTAACTCGCCGAGTCGACTTTGTAGGGGTTGAAACGCATGACTCCGACGGTAGTCATCTGCGCCGCTTGCAACAGGACACTGGAGGTGTCCACCAGGCGATGGCACACTGAACCGGTGCGTTTCGCTTGCCCTGCTCCGGGCCCGAGGTGTTTCCGCCACGGCCTGCAAACCGATTCGGATGTAGATCCGGACGTCAACTGATGGGTCGGCTGTCGGAGCGACGGGCATCGATGACCGAGGTGTCGCGTCGACGGCTCACGTTGCTGGCCATGTGCATCTCGCAGGCCATGATCCTGCTCGACATCACCATCGTGAACATCGCGCTGCCGTCGATACAGCGCGAGCTGTCCATGTCCCCCAGCCGGCTCGAGTGGGTGGTCAGTGCCTACGCCCTCAGCTTGGCCGCTCTCATACCGTTTGGTGGCACGCTGGGCGACCGCTACGGACGCAAGCGGTTGTTCCTCATCGGGATGCTCGTGTTCACTGTGGGATCGATCGGCTGTGCTCTGTCCCCAACCGACACCGCGCTGATCGGTGCCCGCGTGATCCAGGGGATCGGCGGCGCGGTCATGTCGGCGCTGACCCTCTCGATCTTGACCGAGACCTTCCCTCCTGAGACCAGGGCCGGGGCCATCGGGACATGGGCAGCCATCGCCGGGCTGGGATTCGGCGCCGGACCGGTCGTCGGTGGCGTCCTCCTCGGCTTCTTCGGGTGGTCGTCCATATTCTGGGTCAACGTTCCCCTGGCCTTGGTTGGACTGGTGTTGACCCTGGTCGCCGTCCAAGAGTCGCGTGACCCGGTACCTCGTCCGCTCGATGTGCCCGGAGTGCTCACCAGCGCCCTCGGTCTGCTGGCGGTCACCTTCGGCCTGATCGAGTCATCCTCCTACCATTGGGGCTCTTGGTTGGTGTCCGGCCCGCTGGTTGTCGGGGTGGTGCTGCTGGTGGTGTTCGCCCTGTGGGAGCACCGCGCACCATCGCCCATGCTTCCTCCCAGCCTGCTGCGAGCCCGGAGCTTTACCATCGGTTGCACCGTCTACCTGCTCGTCTACCTGGCCCTGACCGGGGTCATGTTCTATGTGACCCTCCTCTACCAGAACGTGGACGGATGGTCCGCCCTGCGCACCGGGCTGTCTTGGCTGTCGATGAACATCCCGTTCCTGGTCATGGCCCAGCTCTCGGGCAGGCTCCACCGCCGGTTCTCCAGCACCGCCGTCGTGACCTGCGGATGCCTGGTCGGGGCATTCGGGACCCTGGGTCTGAGCCTGGTCATGCCCTCCACGCCTTTCGTCTTGGCCGGCGTGGGGTACGCCTTGCTCGGCGCGGGCTACGGAACGCTGGTTCCGGGAATCACCAATGTGGCCATGCGGGACGTGCCCCCCGGCGTCTCCGGTGCCGCCTCAGGGATCCTGAACTCGGCCCGTCAGGTCGGCACCTCGGTCGGGTTGGCCGTGTTGGGCGCCATCGGGGTCAATGCCGCGGTGGCCGATTGGACCACCAAGACCAGCGGGTTCCCGGCGTCGGCTCGTGCCGCCGCGGCGGGACAGGCTCAACACGTCGCCGGTGCGCAGATAGGGGCGGTGACCAAAGCTCTGGGCGCCGCCTACCGCGCCCCGGCGGTGCAATCGTTCGCCCACGGTTACCGGCTGGCCATGATCGTCGCTGCGGGCGCCGTGTTCGTCGCCGCGGCCTGCACCGTGCTCGGCCTGGGGCGGCAGTCCAGGGTCTCTGAACGCGCTGACTCGACGGTCGGCGCCACCGTACCTCCCGCCACCAGCGCACCGGCGACGGGATAGCGGGCCGCCAGCCCCGGAGCCTGCACCGCCGGTGTCCGTTCGAGCGGCCGTGCGGGGGTTCCGACGACCGTGAGCCGGTAATGCCAAGAACATAGCGTTTACGTTAAGGTCATAGTTGAGTCCCAACGTGGAGCCGGAAACTGTGTCATCTGATGTGCAGAAGTCGTTGAACGATCCCAGCGCGCTGTCCCCGCGGAACGGGCGCACGCGACCGGGGCGGGATCACGACGACCGATACAAGTGGATCGCACTGTCCAACACCACGCTCGGTGTGTTGATGGCCACCATCGACCTGTCGATCATGTTGATCGCGCTGCCCGATATCTTCCGGGGCCTCAACGTGGACCCGCTGGCCGCGGGCAACAGCTTCTACCTCCTGTGGATGATCCTCAGCTTCATGGTGGTGACCGCCGTACTGGTGGTGAGTCTCGGCCGTCTTGGCGACATGTACGGCCGGGTGAAGATGTACAACCTCGGCTTCGTCATCTACACGGTGTTCTCGCTGTTCCTCACCGTGACCTGGATGAGCGGGACGGCCGGCGCCCAGTGGATCATCATCATGCGGGTCTTCCAGGGCGTCGGGGCCGCGTTCCTCATTGCCAACTCGTCGGCCATCCTCACCGATGCCTTCCCCGAGAACCAGCGGGGCATGGCCCTCGGGATCAACCAGGTGGCCGGGATCAGCGGGACCTTCATCGGTTTGGTGCTGGGCGGCCTGCTGGCCCCCATCAACTGGCGGCTGATCTTCCTGGTGTCGGTGCCCATCGGCCTGTTCGGGACGATCTGGGCCTACATGAAGCTCCGAGAGGTTCCCCGCCGGGTCCACGGCCGGATCGACTGGGCCGGGAACATCACCTTCGCATTGGGGCTCATCGGCATCATGGTGGGAATCACCTACGGGATCCAGCCCTACGGCCATCACGTGATGGGCTGGACGAACCCGCTGGTCATCGGGTTGCTCCTGGGTGGCGTAGCTCTCCTCGTCGGCTTCTGCGTGATCGAGACGCGGGTAGAGGACCCGATGTTCCAGTTGCAGCTCTTCCGCATCCGGGCCTTCTCGGCCGGGAGCCTCTCCACCCTGTTGGCCAGCGTCGGACGGGGTGGTCTCATGTTCATGTTGATCATCTGGCTGCAGGGGATCTGGCTGCCCCTGCACGGCTATTCCTTCTCCCAGACCCCGCTATGGGCGGGCATCTACATGCTGCCGTTGACGGCCGGGTTCCTCACCGCCGGCCCGCTGAGCGGCATCCTCTCGGACAAGTTCGGATCCCGTCCCTTCGCCACCGGGGGGATGTTGGCCGCCGCTCTGTCCTTCGGCCTCTTGGAGCTGCTCCCGGTCGACTTCCCCTATTGGGCCTTTGCCGCCCTGTTGCTGATGAACGGTCTGGCCATGGGAGCCTTTGCCGCGCCCAACCGGGCCGGGGTCATGAACAGCCTGCCCCCCCAGCACCGGGGTGCAGGCGGGGGCATGAACTCGACATTTCAGAACGCGGCCCAGGTCCTGTCGATCGGGATCTTCTTCAGCCTCATGATCGTCGGGTTGGCGTCGACGCTTCCGGCGGCATTGTCGAGCGGGCTCATCGCCCACGGCGTCCCTGCCGCCGCGGCCAACCGGGCCAGCCATCTGCCCCCGGTGTCGACGTTGTTCGCCGCCTTCCTCGGGTACAGCCCGATTCAGCACCTGTTGGGCTCCGGAGTGCTGGCCCACGTCACCCCCAGCCAGCAGGCCGTCCTCAACGGCCGGACCTTCTTTCCCAAGCTGATATCGGCGTCGTTCTCCAATGGGCTCCACGCCGCCTTCGACTTCGCCATCGCCGCGTGCCTGGTGGCCGCGGGTGCTTCCTGGCTGAGGGGCGGCAAGTACGTCTACCGGGAACCGGCGTCCGCCCAGCAGCCGGCGGTGCACGACGCAGAGGGGCACCTCGAGCTCGAGTCCACATCCACTGGCTCACAGACCTGACCGGGGGCAGAATGGCGGACCATGGCCAGCACGCACACGGTGACGGTCGGTCGGGTCTACGAGCAGCGCTCGCGGAGTGATGGCGCACGGGTGCTGGTCGACCGCATCTGGCCCCGGGGGCTGAGCAAGGAGAAAGCTGACCTCGACGAGTGGTGCAAGACGGTGGGCCCGTCGACTGAGCTGCGCAAGTGGTACGACCACGATCCCGGGCGATTCGAGGAGTTCGGCCGCCGCTACCGGATCGAGCTCGAAGAGCCCGAGCGGGCCGAGGCCCTCCAACACCTGCGCGCCCTGGCCTCGCGCCGCAACCTCACCCTGCTCACCGCAACCAGGGAAGCGAGCATCAGCGAGGCCACGGTGTTGGCCGATCTGCTCGGGAAGTCGGCGGCGAACGATCCGTAGTCGCCGGCACCGTGATCGGGCCACTCAGCGAGGGTTGGGGCGATGTGGGAACTCGATGTCGATCTCGCCGAGGACGTCGGCGTCGGCGATCATCTCGATCCTGATCACCTTGCCCGCCACCACGGTGAATTCGAAGCCGACTTGCGGCGTGCCCCCCTGGGCCCACACAAGCCCAGCGAGCCCGTCGAGCAGCACCGCGCGGGCGGCTTTCGCCCCACCGGAGAACCGCAGGGCAACGTCGTTGGGTCCCACCAAGCTGGCGGGGGCACCCATGGCGACGGCGGCCGGATCGGCCACGAGCTCGACATCGGGGCTGAGAAGCGAGAGCAACATCTGGAAATCCCCGGTCTTGGCCGCAGCCAGGAAGGCGTTGACTATCTCGCGCTGCCGCTGCGGATCCGAAGCTGGATCCTCGGCGATGCGAACCCGCCGACGAGCTCTGCTGGCCAGCTGTCGGCATGCTTCTGGAGACTTGTCCAGGATCCAGGCGACCTCCTCGAAGGAGACGGAGAACATGTCGTGGAGCACGAAGGCGATGCGCTCGGCCGGGTTGAGTCGGTCGAGAACCACGAGGAGTGCGGGACCCATCGAGTCGGCCAGGACGGCTTGATCCTCTGGCGTCACTGCCGCTCGCAACGGGAACTGCTCCACGTGGGCCGGGTCATCGATGGACTGGGCGGGACGCCGTTGGCGGCTCCGGAGCGTATTGAGACAGATCCGGGAGACGACGGTGGTCAACCAGCCGGTGAGGTTCCCGATATCGCCTGCATCCACCCTCGACAGACGGAGCCAGGCCTCTTGCAGGGCATCGTCGGCGTCCTCCCCGTTGCCCAGGATTCGAAAGGCCACGGCACGAAGGTGGGGCCGATTGGCCTCGAACTGGTCGGCCAGCGATCTCGTCTGATCCACGTGTCACAATCTCCCGTGCTCCGGTGTCATACACATTGACCCACGAGCGTGGTGAAACGTGACAAGAGGAGGCACCGTGCCAGTTCAGTGCAATACCGTGCTCTACCCGGTGAAGGACGTCGACAAGGCGAAGGCAGTCTTTACCGCCCTGTTCGGTGACCCCCACGTCGACGCCCCCTTCTACGTCGGCTTCTCGGTCAGCGGGGCCGAGATCGGCCTTGTCCCCGGTGGACACGACCAAGGCATGACAGGGCCCGTCCCGTTCTTCGACGTCGATGACATTTCCGCCACCCTCGGCGCCCTCCAGGCCGCCGGGGCGCAATTGGTGCAGGAGCCGACCGATGTGGGCGCCGGTCTACTGGTGGCCAAGGTCAGCGACGCCGACGGCAACGACATCGGACTGAGGCAGCCGCCAGCCAGCGCCTAGTAGCTCACTGGATCGCACGCATGGACCCCAGATCGCCGCACCGGGGTGTCAGCGGCTCGGTGCTCCTTTAGGCCGAGCCCTCCAGGCGCTCCTTCAGCGTCGCCACATTGACCGGCATTTCCCGTCGTGCCTCGCGAGTCACCAGTAGGGGCACTAGGAGCCGACCGATGCCGTGCCCCTCAAAGTCGAGGGCGACGGTTAGGTGGGTGCTGGAATCAGAGCGCGGTTCGACGGTCACGTCAACCATGGCCCGGATCGGCCCATCTATCCCGCTCACGGCCCAGTGGTGCGGCGGATCGAAGCGAGTCACAGTGGAGGTGGACGGTCGTTCGGCGAAGCCGATACGCCGGGTCGAGACACAGCGATCTCCGATCTGTGTGGTGCCACTGCTCTCCATATGACCGCTGACGACCCCCTTCTGCCATTCGGAAAAGCGACTCGGGTCGGTGACGTAGGCGAACACCTCCTCGGCCGATCGGTCGACATCAATGCTGACGATGATGGGCGCCATTTAACGACCCCCTGCGAACAGGTCCGCGTAACGAGCCAGATAGAGCGGCCATCCTGCATCACCATCGACGCCTTCGCGGAGCGACTCCCAGCCCGGTCCGTGGCGATCGAGGTTGCGGTGCTCGAGTTCTAGGCGTGTCCTTTCCGGCGCCTCTGCGACGAACCGGACTTCGACCTCGCTGGCCTTGCTCTCGTCGGTCTCCAGCTGCCACTGCGGACTGATGTCCCAGCTGAACACGACCCGATTGGGTGGTTCATATGCGAGGACGCGGGCCCAACGGCACTCGCTGCCATCGGCGGCGCGGTCGTAGATATGGCCACCAACCTTCGGCTCGAACTGGGTCTCGGTGATCTCGGCGCCGAGAAGATTGTGCTCCGGCGGCTTGAAGTCGCCGAACCGCTCGACGAACGCGGCAAAGGCACGATCGATCGACGTATCGACGACAATCTGCTGACGGACGACAGCGTCACCGGCCAGGCTCATGATTGGTCCTCCTGTGGTTGTTCGATCAGTTCCTGGTAGCCACCCAGCGCCCGATTCCAGAACGTGTCGAGCTGGTCGCGCAGTGCGATGACTCCCGCCTCATTGAGGCGATAGATGCGACGAGTGCCGGCCACGCGCTCGGCGACCAACCCGGCGTCCTTCAGCACCTTGAGGTGCTGGGAGACGGCAGAGCGGCTCACGGGCAGATAGGTAGCGAGATCGCCCACTGCCCTGGGCCCTTCACTCAGTCGCAGGACGATTGCTCGCCTTGTCCGGTCTCCCAGCGCGTCCCACACCATTTCCTCTTGGTCAGTAGCCACTAACGGTTAGTTCAGCCTAACGGACCGGGGTTGTCAAGTCCCTCAGGCTCCGGGGGGTCGCGACCTCAGGCCCGGCAGCTGGACGTCGGAATCCCAACGAGCGAACGGAGATGAAACACGGCGTGGAGCTGCGCAGATGTTGTCCATTGGCCAACACCAAGTCGAGGTAAAGATGCGTGAATCAATGATGTACGTCACCTGTGTCAAGACACCGGAGACAACGCCCCCGTGGAGGCGTTCTCGGGCTCGATGCAGATCGAACCCACTTCTACGATTCGGATCGCCGACAGGGCTCGCTCGGCTATCTCATCCCGAACGAACTCGAGTATTCACACTCGACCGCCACCCAGCAGGCCACTTTGTCCTCGAAAGTGGTCCACCGAATGGGGTCAAGCCCACGTGGTGGAGGCGAAGGGACTCGAACCCTCGAACCTCCTGACTGCCAGTCAGGCGCTCTACCAGCTGAGCTACGCCCCCGAAGGTGGGGGCCACGTTATCAGCAGGCCGTCGGTCACTTTTCCACTCTGGCTGGGTCCGGAAAGTGCCGGCCGGACACCTGGCCGATCATCCCGCTGACCGGGGTACCTGACGCTGCCGGGCCTGGCATCGGGTCCTCCGGCACCGGCCAAACCGGGCCTTTCTCCTGGCCAACCGGGAGTCCCTCCGCCCGCCGGTACCATCTGCATCCATGGCACGGGCCTACGACGTCGTCGCAATCGAGAAGAAGTGGCAGCGGCGCTGGGCCGACGAGGGCACCTACGAGGTGGACGCCGACGATCCCCGGCCTCCCTGGTACGTGCTCACCATGTACCCCTACCCGTCGGGACCGGCCCATATGGGCCACGTGCGCAACTACACGTTCGGCGATCTCTTGGTGCGCCAACGCACCATGCTCGGCCATGCCGTCCTCTCTCCGTTCGGTTTCGACTCCTTCGGCCTGCCCGCCGAGAATGCCGCCATCAAGACAGGCACCCATCCCCGGATCTTCACTGACGCCAGGATCGCCGAGCTCAAGGCGTCGATCACCTCGCTCGGTGCGGTCTATGACTGGCGCCGCGAGATCCGGAGCCATGACCCCTCGTACATCAAGTGGAACCAGGTCATCTTCACCAAGCTGCTCGAAGCGGGACTGGCCTATCGGGCCACCGCCGCGGTCAACTGGTGCCCGGGATGCCAGACCGTCCTGGCCAACGAGCAAGTCCTGCCCGATGGCACCTGCGAGCGCTCCGGCGATGTGGTCATCAAGCGGGACCTGGAGCAGTGGTTCTTTCGCATCACCAACTACGCCGACGAGCTGCTGGCCGACCTGGACGCCCTGGACTGGCCCGAGCGGGTCAAGACCATGCAGCGGAACTGGATCGGCCGGTCCGAGGGCGCCGAGATGGACCTGCCCGTGGTGGGCCGGGATGGGGATGACGGTGAGCCCCTGGTTCTCACCGTGTTCACCACTCGGCCCGACACCTCCTTCGGGATGACCTATGCCGTCGTCGCCCCCGAGCACCCCTTGGTCGACGTGCTCACCACCGACGAGCATCGGAGCAAAGTGGAGGACCTCCGCAGCCGTGCCGCCGTCAGCTCGGAGATCGAACGCACCGCCGAGGGTGGGGGAGAGGCCGGCCTGGCCAAGCGGGGCGCGTTCACCGGCTCGTCCGTGCGGAACCCCTTCACCGGCCAGCCCGCTCCCGTCTACGTGGCCGACTACGTCCTCATGGGCTATGGGACCGGCGCCATCATGGCTGTCCCAGCCGAGGACACAAGGGACTGGGACTTCGCCCAGGCCTACGGCCTGCCGTACGTCCGGACCGTCCAGCCGCCCGAGGGCTGGGACGAGCACGGGGGCCCCGACGGCGGTCCCGGTGGTGCCTATACGGGCCCGGGCGAGAAGATCAACAGCGACTGGCTGAACGGCCTGGACATCCCCACGGCCAAGGCCAGGGCCATCGACTGGCTCGAGTCCGAGGGCATCGGCGTCCGCAAAGTCAACTACCGGCTGCGGGATTGGCTCGTCTCCCGTCAGCGCTTCTGGGGCTGCCCCATTCCCGTCGTCTACTGCCCGGACCACGGCATCGTCCCCGTGCCCTTCGACCAGCTCCCGGTCCTCGCCCCCGACGACGTCGAGTTCCTGCCCACCGGCCAGTCGCCGCTGGCCACCAACGAGGCGTTCTTGAACACGACCTGTCCCATCTGTGGCGGTCCGGCGGTGCGCGAGACCGACACCATGGACACGTTCGTGGACTCGTCCTGGTACTTCCTGCGCTTCTGCGATCCGTGGAACGAGGACCGACCGTTCGACCAGAACAAGGTCCGTCACTGGATGCCGGTGGACCAGTACATCGGGGGCATCGAGCATGCCATCTTGCACCTGCTCTATGCCCGCTTCTACACCAAGGCCCTGGTCGATCTGGGCTTCGCCCCCGAGGGCCTGCGCGAGCCCTTCAGCCATCTGTTCACCCAGGGCATGATCCGCATGGACGGCCACAAGATGTCGAAGTCCCGGGGCAACCTGGTGGCGCCGTCGAAGTACATCGACACGGTGGGGGCCGACGCCCTACGGCTGTTCCACCTGTTCGTCGGACCACCGGCCGACGATGTGGACTGGACCGAGCAGACCGACAGCGTGATCGAAGGATGCGGGCGCTTCCTGGACCGGGTCTGGCGGCTGGCCACGGGAACCGACGGGGACACGCCGCTGCGGGACGGGGAGCTCACGTCAGAGGACACCGCGGTCCGCCGCAAGACGCACCTGCTCATCGACAAGGTGTCCCGGGACTACGAACGCTGGTCGTACAACACGGCCGTGGCCGAGTGCATGGGCTTTGTCAACGTCCTCCAGCCCTACGTGCGGGGCGGCGGTCACGCCGAGGTCATCGCCGAGGCGCTCGACACCCTGTTGTTGCTGCTGGCCCCCATGACCCCCCACGTGACCGCCGAGGCGTGGGAGCTGCGCCACGGCGACCACATCCACCTGCGGTCCTGGCCCCTGTCCGATCCGGCGCTGGCCGTCGAGGAGCAGGTCACCCTGGTCGTCCAAGTCAACGGCAAAGTGAGGGACCGGATCGAGGTGAGCCCGGACATCGGAGCCCAAGAAGCCGAAGCCCTGGCTCTCGGATCCCCCAAGATCGTCGAGTCCCTGGCCGGCCAGGCCCCCAAGCGGGTCATCAGCCGGCCGCCCAAGCTGGTCAACGTCGTCGTCTGATTCCTACTTTTACGTTGACGTCAAAGACCGTGTAACCTTGACGTCAACGTAAGACTTAGCGGGGGGATCGACCCCGAGGAACGGGGACTCGACCGCCGTGGAAGCACCCAACGACGGCTACAAGTGGCAGGCCCTGAGCATCACCACCATGGGCGTGTTGATGGCCACCATCGACGGGACGATCATGCTGATCGCCCTGCCCAACATCTTCCGCGGCATCCACCTCAACCCGCTGCTCCCGGGCAACAGCTTCTATCTGCTGTGGATGATCCTGAGCTTCCTGGTCGTCACCAGCGTGCTGGTGGTGAGCCTCGGTCGACTGGGCGACATGTACGGGCGGTCCCGGATGTACAACCTGGGCTTCGCCGTTTTCACCTTCTTCTCGTTGCTGTTGTCGGTGACGTGGATGACCGGCTCCTCGGCGGCCATCTTCCTGATCGTGGTCCGGGTGTTCCAGGGAGTGGGTGCCGCCCTGTTGCTGGCCAACTCGTCGGCCATCCTCACCGACGCCTTTCCCGTTCACCAGCGCGGCCTGGCCCTCGGCATCAACCAGGCCGCCGCCATCAGCGGGACGTTCATCGGCCTCATCCTGGGCGGGATACTGGCCCCCATCAACTGGCGGTTGATCTTCCTGGTCTCGGTGCCCGTGGGCCTGTTCGGGACCATCTGGGGTTACATGAAGCTCCGGGAGCTGGCCCAGCACCGTAAGGCCAAGATGGACTGGGCCGGCAACATCACCTTCGCCGTCGGGCTGATACTGGTCATGATCGGCATCACCTACGGGATCGAGCCCTACGGCAAGCAGACCATGGGATGGGAGAACCCGAGGGTGATCGCCGAGCTGGTCGGCGGCATCCTCTTGCTGGTGATCTTCGCCATCATCGAGACCAAGGTCGAAGAGCCCATGTTCCGGTTGCCCCTGTTCCGCATCCGGGCCTTCACCGCCGGCACCCTGGCCAGCTTCCTCTCGGCCATCGGCCGGGGTGGGCTCATGTTCATGCTCATCATCTGGCTCCAGGGCATCTGGCTGCCGCTGCACGGCTACGACTTCATTCGCACGCCCCTGTGGGCCGGGATCTACATGATCCCGCTGACGGCGGGGTTCCTCATCGCCGGGCCCATCTCGGGGATCCTCAGCGACCGCTTCGGCGCCCGACCCTTCGCCACCGGCGGCATGTTGGGCTCGGCACTGGGGTTCGTCCTCCTCGAGCTGTTGCCCATTGACTTCCCCTACTGGGCCTTCGGGCTGCTGATCTTGTTCATGGGCCTGTGCATGGGGGCATTCGGCGCTCCCAACCGACTTGGCGTCATGAACAGCCTCCCCGCCCAGGACCGCGGCGCCGGGGCCGGGATGAACACCACCTTCCAGAACTCGGCACAAGTGCTGTCCATCGGCATCTTCTTCTCGCTGATGATCGCCGGCCTGGCCACTGGCCTCCCGCAAAGCCTGTACCACGGGCTGGTGGGCCAGGGCGTGCCGCAAGCCGCAGCGGACAAGGTGGCTCACCTCCCCCCGGTGTCCACCCTGTTCGCTGCCTTCTTGGGCCTGAACCCGGTGGAGAACCTCCTCGGGCCCCAGGTCCTCGGCCATGTGACCCCGGCCCAGGCCCACGTGCTCACCGGCCGCAGCTTCTTCCCGTCGCTGATCGCCGAGCCCTTCCGACAGGGCCTGCATGCCGCCTTCGACTTCGCCATCGTGGCCTGCCTCATCGGGGCGGTCGCGTCGTGGACCCGGGGCAAGCGCTATGTGCACGACCCCGCCGCTCCGTCGGTCGACCCCAGCGATGTCGACGCGGTGAAGGAGTCCTCGGGTCTGGTCTCGGCGGCCGGCCTGGTCACCGCCCAGGAGGCCAACCGATGAGCGCGGAGAACCTGATCGCACCGGGCGACACGTCGACCCTGCGGATCGGCGAGGTGGCCAAGGCCACCGGGTTGACCACCCGGACCCTGCGCTACTGGGAGCAGCTGGGTCTGTTGTCACCCGACAGCCATCGGGAGAGCGGGGAGCGCCTGTATACGTCAGGGGCCATCGAGCGGGTGGGCCGGATCCGGGAGCTGCAGGACCTGCTCGGGTTCTCCCTGGCCGAGGTCAAGGTGGTGCTCGACGCCGAAGACGACCTGGACCGGGTCCGGAGCGACTACCGGGCCAACAAGACCGACCCCCGCCGTCGGCGAGCCCTGCTGGTTGACCTCATCGCCGCCAACGACACGCTGCTGGAGCGGCTCGACGACACCGTGGGTCGGATCCAGGCCTTTCGGGACGAGCGGGCGGCCACCGGCAAGCGCATGCGCAAGACGCTGCGGGAGCTCGACGCCGAGCACTCGGCCACCTCCCGGTAGCCCGAATCCTGACAGCGCTTACTGCTTGAACGCTGCTCTTACTGCTTGAACCCGGCCAGCAGGGTGCGCCAGTGCTCGGGGTCGAGGCGGTAGGGAGCGTAGAAGTTGAAGCGATCGACGGTGTCCCCGTAGCGGGCCAGCACCGTGCCCGGGAGCTCGTCGAGCTCGCCGACGATGGCAAAGGTGTTCAGCATCTCGTCGTCGATCAGCTCGGTCATCTCCGACCACGCCCCCCGCTTCGACAACGTGTTCAGCTCGGGCTGCAGGTCGCCCCAGCCGTGCAGATCGAGGACGGGCCGGTAGGCCGGGGTGGAGCCGTAGAAGGCCAGCTGGGACTTGACCGCGGTGGTGGCTTTTTCCCACTCGGACTCGGTCGAGCCGGTGACCACCATGCCCGGGAAGGAGATCTGCACGTCGGTCCGGGTCTTGCCCGCTTTGGCCAGCCCCCGCTCCAACGCGGGCACGGTGACCTCCCGCAGGTAGCGCTGGGTGGTGAAGGCGTGGGCCAACAGCCCGTCGGCCACCTCGCCGGCCACCTCGGTCATGCGCTCGCCCACCGCGGCCAGGAACACGGTGGGGTTGCCGTAGGCGTTGGGGCCGGGGTCGAACATGGGGGTCATCAGGGTGTGGCGGTAGAACTCGCCCCGGAAGGCCAGAGGGCTGCTGTCGGACCAGGCTGCCCAGATGGCCCGCATGGCCAGGATCAGCTCCCGCATCCGAGGGGCGGGATGGGACCACGGCATGGAGAACCGCTTCTCGATGTGCGGCTTGATCTGGGATCCCAACCCGAGCATGAAGCGGCCCTTGGACAGGGTCTGCAGATCGTTGGCCACCATGGCCAGGTTCATGGGGTTCCGGGCGAAGGCCACGGCGATGCCGGTGCCCAGCTTGATCCGCTCGGTGTGCTCGGCCGCCAGCACCAGCGGCAGGAACGGGTCGTGGCTGGTCTCGGCCGTCCACACGCCGTCGTAGCCGAGGTCCTCGGCTTGTCGGGCCGACTCGACCACGCCGCTGGGGTCGAACCCGACGCCTCCGTCTACCTCCACCGGGTCAGGAGCCTTCGTCCCGGAGGAAGCGCTCGAGCTCGGCGGCGATCTCGTCGCCGCTGGGGACCTCGATGTCGATCCCCAACGGGTTGGCCTCCTCGGAGTCGATGGATGACTCGAGCCGACGCACCATGTCGGCATGCTCGGTGTTGTCGGCGATCAGCTCGTCCACCTGTCGTCGGGACGCCGCGGCCGCCTTGCGGACGGCCGTGGTGTCGAAGACCAAGCCGCTCACCGCGCACAGCCCGTTGATCAGTGCCGCACTGGCTTCGGGGAAGGGCATGGCCGCCACGTAGTGGGGGACCCGCGCCCACAGCGAGATGACGGGAACGTTGACGGCCCCGAGGGCCATCTCCAGCGCGGCCTGGACCCCGGCGGGCACCTCGAGCGTCCCTTGGACGAAGCCGACCCGACCGGCCAGATCGGCCGACTGGGGCGGGACGGTGGAGGCCAGCCGGACCGGTCGGGTGTGGGGAGCGGGTGCGGGGAAGGCCCCGAGCCCCACCACCATCCGGACCCCGAGCTGCTGCACCAGTTCCACCACGGCGGCCAGGAACGACTTCCAGCGGAAGTCGGGCTCCGGGCCGACCAGGTACAAGACGTCGGCGCCGTCACCGTCGGTGCCCGCAATGACCTGGATGGACGGCCAGGTGACCTCGGTGGTGATGCCGTTGACCAGCTGGGCGATGGGGCGCCGGGCCCGCTGGTCGATGAGCACCTCGGTGTCGAAGCTGGCCACCGGGATGGTGGCCGACGTTCCCACCAGCTCGGCCACGGCCGTGGACGCGCCCAGTCCGGCGTCCACCCAACCCTCCAGGGAGACGACCAGCACCGGGCTGGTGAGCCGGGCGCCGATGGGCTGGCCCCAGTCCGGATCCACCGTGTAGATGGGTGTGCCCGATTCGGTCATAGGGACTCCACCTCGGCCAGGGCGCGCTCGCCCAACCGACCGACCTGGTGGGGGAACATGTCGACGTTGCTCCGGTCGCCGGCCGCCGCCCCTCCGGCGTAGCGGGCGTAGACCCCCTGGAGGATGCAGGCCAGCTTCCAGTAGCCGAACGCCTTGTAATAAGGAATGGCCGACAGGTCCCGATCGGACCGCGAGGCATAGCGCGCCTCGAGCTCGGCCCGACTGGAGAACCCCGGGAGCCGGGTGGGGCCCACGCCCAGCAGCGACGCCTCGGCATCGTCGGGCTCGGTCCAGTACACGAGGAGCAGGCCCAGATCGGCCAGGGGGTCGCCGAGGGTGCAGATCTCCCAGTCGAGGATGGCCTGCACCGTGCCGTCGTCGCCGATCACCGTGTTGTCGAGCCGGTAGTCGCCGTGGACGATGCCCACCCCTTGCTGCTCGGGCACCCGGGCGGCCAGGAGATCGTGGACCCGGTCGATGATCGCCGGCCCGGGCGTCCCGTCCACCACCGACTGGGTGAACTGCCCGTGCCACCGTTTGAGCTGCCGTTCGATGTAGCCCTCGTGGCGGCCGAACTGGCCGAGGCCGACCGCGTCGACGTCGACGTCGTGCAGGAGGACCAGGGTGTCGACCAACGACTCACCGGAATGGCGGCGGGTGGCGTGGTCGAGATCGGCGGCGGCGGCCTCGTCCCTGAGGATGTGGCCCTCGACGAAGTCCATGACGTAGAACGGCGCGCCGTTGACCGATTCCTCGGTGCACAATCCGAAGGTCTCGGGTACGGGCACGTCGGTCGCCCCCAACGCGGATATGACGGTGTGCTCCCGCTTCATGTCGTGGGCCGTCGGAAGCACGTGGCTGACCGGAGGGCGACGGAGGGCCAGCGACCGACCGGCGGCGTCGGTCACCCGATAGGTCAGGTTGGACCGGCCTCCGGCGATCAGCTCGAAGGTGAACGGCGCCTGGACACCGTCGACGGTGGCCGTCAGCCAGGCGCTGACCGCGGGTACGTCGATCCCCTCCACCACTGTCGTTGAGCTTCCTGTCATGGATACGACGCTACTTCCCCTGGCGAGGCGTTCTGGAAGCGTCCACCGTTCCTCCAGCGTGGGGCGTTTTCCGGATCGAGATCGGGTGTGGCCCGGTATCCTCCGGGTGATGATCGATGTCACCGATGCCACATTTGAGCAAGAGGTCCTCCACCGCTCGAGCGAGGTTCCCGTGGTCGTGGACCTGTGGGCACCGTGGTGCGGGCCGTGCCAGACCCTCGGTCCCATCATCGAGAAGGCGGTGGACGCCACCGAGGGTGCCGTGGTCCTGGCCAAGGTGAACGTGGACGAGAACCCATCGATCTCGCAGAGCTTTCAGGTGAAGTCCATCCCCGCCGTCTTCGCCCTGCGGGACGGCAAGGTGGTCGACGGGTTCATCGGCGCCCAGCCCGAGGCGGCGGTGGCCGAGTTCGTGGCCAAGCTGACCCCCCAGCCCACCGAGGCCGACCTGCTGGTCGAGCAGGGCCTGGCCGCCCAGGACGCGGCGCTGTTGCGCCAGGCGCTCGAGCTGCAGCCGGACCACGCCGGCGGCATCGTGGGCCTGGCCGGTCTGTTGATCGCCGACGGGGAGACCGATGAGGCCCTGGCCATCCTGGCTCGGATCCCCGAGACACCCGAGACCCGTCGGCTCCAGGCCGAGGCCCGCCTGGCCGCCCAGCAGGTCTCGGTGACCGATGAGGCGGTCGACGTGCTCCTCGACGGGCTGTTGGAGAAGGTACGGGAGGACGACAGCGCCCGGCAGGAGTTCGTCGATCTCTTGGAGACCCTGGACCCTGCCGACCCTCGGACCACGCGCTACCGGAAGGCCTTGTCAGCCCGGTTGTTCTGAACGGGCCGAACGTGTTCGTGCCGTCGGTGGACAGGTAGCGTCACCGGGGTGCAACCCGTTTTCCTCACCCTGGGCGATCGGACCGTGGACATCCGGTACCGGGCCGTGGTGATGGGGATCCTCAACCGGACCCCGGACTCCTTCTATGACAAAGGGGCCACGTTCGGCTTCGATGCCTTCCTGCGTCGAGCCGAGATGCTGGTGGATGAGGGGGCGGACATCCTCGACGTGGGTGGGGTGAAGGCGGGCCCCGGTCCCGAGGTGACCGAGGCCGAGGAGCTCGACCGGGTGATCCCGGCCATCGAAGCGCTCCGCCACCGCTTCGAGGTGCCGCTGTCGGTCGACACCTGGCGGGCCTCGGTGGCCAAGGACGCCTATGGCGCCGGTGCGGTGGTGGGCAACGACATCAGCGGGTTCGGCGACCCCGAGTACCTGTCGGTGGCCGCGGCGGCCGGGGCCACGGTGGTGGCCACCCACATCCGCCTGGGGCCGCGCATCCCCGATCCCGAACCGGTCTACGACGACGTGGTCGAGGCGGTCAGCGCCTTTCTGGTGGAGCGGGCCAACCGGGCCACCGCCCTCGGGCTGGGTCCCGATCGCATCGTCCTCGACGCCGGGCTCGACCTGGGGAAGACGGCCCAGCAGTCGCTCACCTTGTTGCGGGCTTCGGGGACATTGGCCGGACTCGGGTACCCGCTGCTGCTGTCGGCATCGAATAAGACCTTCCTGGGCAAGGTCCTCGACCTCGAGATCGACGAGCGGGGGGCGGCGTCGCTCGGTGCCGCCGCCCTGGGCGTCTCGCTCGGTTGCCGCATCGTCCGCGTCCACGATGTGGCCGGCACCCGTCATGTGTGCGACTCGTTGGCTGCCATCGAGCGGGCCCGAGCCGAGTCCCCGGCCAGCGCGGTCGGGGGTTGACGGTGTCAGCCACGGTGACCGACGTGCGCCCCGTGTACCTGGTCAAAGGGGACGACCCCTCGCTGGTGGCCCAGGCGGCCCACGGCTTGACGGAGGAGCTGGTCGGTGGGTCCGACCCCAGCCTGGCCGTGGAGGAGTTCGGCGCCCCCGGGGCCGAGGACCTGGACGTGGGCCTGGTGATCGACGCCTGCACCACGCCCCCCTTCCTGGTGGAGCGCCGGGTGGTGGTGGTGCGCGATGCCGGGCAGCTCAACGCGGCCGACGGCGCCCGGCTCACCGCCTACCTCGAGGACCCGCTGCCGACGACGTCCTTGGTGCTGGTGGGCGGGGGAGGCACGGTGCCCGCCGCCCTGGCCAAGTCGGTGGGCAAGGTGGGCGAGGTGGTGAACACCGCGGTGGGCACGGGGAGGGCCCGGAGCCAGTGGCTGGCCGATCACCTGCGGGACGCACCGGTCCGACTGGACGGGCCGTCCACGGCCAAGCTGGGTGAGCACCTGGGTGGTGACATGGGTCGGCTGGCCGGCCTGCTCGACACGTTGGCCGCGGCCTACGGGGTGGGGGCCACGATCAAGGTGGGTGACCTGGCCCCCTTCTTGGGGGAGGCCGGCTCGGTGGCGCCGTGGGACCTGACCGACGCCATCGACAGTGGCGACGCGGCCAAGTCCTTGGGACTCCTCGCCCGCATGACCGGTGCGGGGGAGCTCCATCCCCTGGCGGCCATGTCCCTGCTCCACCGGCACTACCGCCAGATGCTCCGGCTCGACGGCTCGGGGGTGACCTCGCCCGAGGAGGCGGCCGAGCTGCTCGGCCTGCGCAGCGCCTACCCGGCCAAGAAGGCCCTGGCCCAGTGTCGACGGCTGGGGACGGCGCGGATCGCCCGGGCCGTCAACCTGCTGGCCCAGGCCGACCTGGATCTCCGGGGAGTGACGGCCCTACCGGGGGAGCTGGTCCTCCAGGTGCTGGTGGCCCGGCTCAGCCGGTTGGTGCGCCAGGGCCGCTGACCGCGGCCGGACACCTGCTCACCGGAAATCGCGCGAGGGTGGCACCGGGCCCAGCTCGAGCGGTTCGATGCGCTCGGCCACCAGGTTGACGGCCCCGTCGCCGCGCTCGAGCCGCCCCCGGACGACCAGGGCGGGGGAGAACCGGGCCACCGACCGCCAGCGCACCCACGCCCCCCGGGAGCAGATCACGTTGACCATGCCCGTCTCGTCCTCCAGGTTCAAGAAGACCGCACCGTGGGCGCTCTCGGGGTGTTGGCGGTGGGTGACCACGCCGCCCACGGTGACCCGATCGCCGGAAGGGACGGTGCCCAGGTCGCCCGAGGGGACCACGCCCTGACGTCGGAGCTCCGGCCGGGCCAGCTCCATGGCCGTGATGTCCGGGGTCATGCCCAGGGCCCACAGGTCGTCGGCCACGTCCTCCCACGGCGTGGCGGTGGGGAGCGGTGGCGACTCGGCTCCGGTGACCACCCCCGGCAGGCGCCCCGGCGTGGCCTGGGCCGCCGCCCCCGCCGCCCACACCAGGGACCGCCGGTTGCCGGCGGCCGGCTTGCCGTTGGTGGTCGGGCCGCTCCCCGCCGGTAGGCCGTCCATCGCGCCGGCCGTGGCCAGCGCCTCCAGCTGTGCCCGGGTGACCCCGGCCCGGCGTACCAGGTCCTCCAGGCCCGACCAGGGTTGTCCGGCGGCGATCCGCTCGGCCGTCTCGCTGCCGATGCCGCGCACCGAGGACAACCCGAGCCGGATGGCTGGTCCGTCCCCCTCGAGCCGGGCGTCGGCCCCGCCCCCGTTGACGTCGGGCCGTTCGACGGCCACCCCATGGCGCTTGGCGTCGGCGATGAGGCTCTGCGGCGACCAGAAACCCATGGGCTGGGCGTTCAACAGGCCGGCGGTGAAGGCCGCCGGGTAGTGCACCTTGAACCAGGCGGTGGAGTACACCAGGTAGGCGAAGGCCACCGAGTGGCTCTCGGGGAACCCGAAGTTGGCGAAGGCGGCCAGGGCTGCATAGACCTGCTCGGCCACGTCCGCAGACACGTCCCGGGCCGCCATCCCGGCGAACAACCGGTCCCGGAGGCGGCTCATCCGCTCGCCCGAGCGTTTGGCTCCCATGGCCTGGCGGAGCTCGTCGGCCTGGGCCGGGGTGAAGCCGGCCACGTCGATGGCGATCTGCATCAGCTGCTCCTGGAAGAGGGGGACGCCGAGCGTCCGCTCGAGGGCCGGCTTCAGCAGGGGATGGAGGTAGGTGATGTCCTCCTCCTTGTTCCGCCGCCGGATGTAGGGGTGGACGGCGTTGCCCTGGATGGGCCCGGGGCGGATGAGGGCCACCTCGATGGCCAGGTCGTAGAAGCAACGGGGCTTCACCCGGGGCAGGGTGCCCATCTGGGCCCGGGACTCGACCTGGAACACCCCCACGGTGTCGGCCCGGCACAGCAGGTCGTAGACCTCAGGCTCCTGGTCGATGAGGGCCACGTCGATCCGGACGCCGTGGTGGGACGCCACCAGGTCGACCATGTGGTGCAGGGCGGTGAGCATGCCCAGACCCAGCAGGTCGAACTTGACCAGCCCGACGGCGGCGCAGTCGTCCTTGTCCCATTGCAGGACGCTCCGGCCCGGCATCCGGGCCCACTCCACCGGGCACACCTCGACTACGGGACGGTCGCAGATGACCATGCCCCCCGAGTGGATGCCGAGGTGCCGGGGGAAGTCGAGCACCGCCCCGGCCAGGTCGCGCACCATCGAGGGGATGGCCTCCTGGTCGCGCATGGAATCGCCGCGGTCGACCGACCCCGCCCATCCCTCCACCTCGGCCAGCGGGTGCCCGAGGGCCTTGCCGATGTCTCGGAGGGCAGAGCGCGACCGGTAGGTGATGACGTTGGCCACCTGGGCCGCGTGCAGGCGCCCGTAGCGCTGGTAGACGTACTGGATGACCTCCTCCCGCCGGCCCGACTCGATGTCCACGTCGATATCGGGGGGACCATCGCGGGCGGGGGAGAGGAACCGCTCGAAGAGCAAGCCCAGCGACACCGCATCCACGTTGGTGATGCCCAGGGCGTAACAGACGGCCGAGGTGGCGGCCGAGCCGCGACCCTGACAGAAGATGTCCTGTTCTCGACAGAACCGGACGATGTCCCACACGGTGAGGAAGTACCCGGGGAAGCCGAGGGCGTCGATGACGGCCAGCTCGTGGTCGAGCCGCTCCCACGCGCCGGGCACCCGCTCGCCCTGCCGCGAGCCGTAGCGGTCGAGGGCTCCCCGACGGACCAGCTCGGTGAGCCAGGTCTGCTCGGTGTGGCCGGCCGGGACCGGGAAGTCGGGGAGCCGGGGGGCGACCAGGTGGAGGTCGAAGGTGCAGGCGGCGGCGATCTCGGCCGCCCGTTCGATCACCCCGGGCCACCGGGCGAACCGCCGCCGCTGCTCGCCCTCCGACCGCAGGCAGGCTATGGCCGAGGGGGGGAGCCAGCCCTGCAGCTCATCGAGCGGGCGCCGGGCCCGCACCGCGGCCAGGGCGGTGGCCAGCGGGAAACGGGCCGGGGAGGCGTAGTGCACGTTGTTGGTGGCGACGGGGCTCACCCCCCGTTCCACGGCCAGCAGGGCCAGGGCATCGTTACGGGCTGTGTCGAGGGGATCGCCGTGGTCCCACAGCTCGACGGCCACGTTGTCCGCTCCGAAGCGGTCGATGAGGTGATCGAGCTGTCGCCCTGCTGCCGCCGGGCCGCCTGCGGTCAGGGCTCCGGCCACTGCGCCCTTCCGGCAGCCGGTCAGGACCTGCCAGTGGCCCCCGTGGCAGCCGGCCAGGTCGTCGAGGGTGAAGATCGGCTTTCCTTTCTCCCCGCCGGCCAGGTGGGCCTCGGCGATGCCCCGGCTGAGCCGGGCGTAGCCCTCGGGGTCGCGAGCCAGCACGATCAGATGGGTGCCCCCCGGGTCGGGTACGCCGGTGCGGGGAGCGGAGGGGGAGAGGGCCAGCTCGACACCGAACACGGTGGGCACATCGAGGACCCGGGCCGCCTCGGCGAAGCGGACGACACCGTAGAGACCGTCATGGTCGGTGAGGGCCAGGCCCGACAGGCCGAGGCGGGAGGCCTCGGCCACCAGCTCCTCGGGGTGGCTGGCGCCGTCGAGAAAAGAGAAATTGGAGTGCACGTGTAGCTCTGCGTAAGACACTGGCTTCCGTTCTTCTGTTCTGCTCCCGCCCCGGCTGTTCCCGCCGGCCCCTCGCTTGTGCTGCTGGTCGGTTCAGCCGTAGGTGGCCTCGACCCACCATCGGCCCTGTTCGGTCAACAGCAGCCGGGCATCCTGGCCGGCCAGCACGACCTGCATCCGGGCCGTTCGTCGTCGGGCCCGGGACCACCACCGCTCCTCGGCCGGCCACGGCCCGGCCCAGGCGGTCACCGCCGTCCACGGACCGCCGGCCACTGACAAGCGCCCCGGTGTCGCGGTGAGGAGACCCCGGCCCGACACCACCACCGGTTCGCCGGCATCGTCGACCACCTCGGCCCCGAGCGGAGGGGTGTGCACGATGGCCGGGGCCGGCGGAGGGATCTGTCCGGGCCAGGGCGCGTCCAGGGTCCGGTCGCCCGGGGTCTCCCGTGCCCCCCAGGTGACCAGCCGGGAACGTTCGGCCGGGCTGCGACCCCCTTGCAGCCGGATCCGGAGCACGCCGTCGGCCCCGAGGAGTCGCTGCACGTCGGCCAGGGTCCGGGCGGCCCGGGCATCCCGGTCGCTGGTGCCGCCCCAGAACCCGCCCTGGGTGCCGGTGGCCGGTCGGTCCCCGTGCTGGTGCCTCTGGATGTGGCGGTCGATCCCGGACTGGCGGAACCCGGCGAGCTCCCCGGTCTCGCCGCGGGCCACCCGGTGGCGGAGGGCGCCGTCGGCCCCGAAGCGACCGAGGACGTGGCGCTCGGGGAGGGCGGCGAAGTCCCCCAGGGTGCGGATCCCGAGCCGGGCCAGCAGCTCGGCCAAGTCGGGGTCCCCGAGGGTGGTCACCGGTAGGGGGGCGAGGAACGCAGGGGTGGTTCCGGCCGGGACCACCAGCGCGGCCCGAGCGGCCAGCACAGCACCGAACAGGCCATCGGCCATGCCCACCTGGGTTTCGGTGATGGTCGCGGTGGCCTCGGTGACCAGGTCGACGAGCGCCTGTTCGCCCCCGAAGTACCGGGCCGGCCCGCGGGCGGGGAGCGAGCAGATGCCGGGGCGGACGGCCTGGACCCAGGGGCAGTAGACCTCCACGGCCGCGAGTACCCGGATAAAGGTCCGGAGCACCGCACCCCCCTCGTCCTCTTCGAGGAGCTCGGGGCAGCGCACGACCAACAGCCGCTCCATCACGTCGGCGCACCCGTCGGCCCGTCGGGGCCGGCGTCCTCCACGGTTCCCGCCATCGAGGGCAGCCACAGCTCCCGCCGTCGTGGCCGTGCCGCCGATCGGCGACCGGTGGCGGTCACCGTCACCCGCCGTCGGCGGAGGTGGCCGTCCCCGCTACCGATGCCGTCCCACCGGGTGTTCCCGACGATCAGCCGGAGGTCGGGGCACTCCGGCCAGCCGGCCTGCCCAGGTAGGACGATGAGAATCGCCCCGCGGTCGCGGGTGCGGGCCAACAGGCGCCGGGCCATGGCCGGGCGGACGGAGAAGGGCGGGCACAGCACGACGACGTCCACCCCGCCGAGGAGGGCGGCGGTGACCTCGGCCCACTTCGGCCCGGGCGAGGGGAGGAGGACCAGGCGATCGAGGTCGATCCCCAGGTCATGGGCGGCGACAGCCCCCAGGCCGGTGAGCCCCACCGCCGCGCACCAGGACCCGGCCGAGGACGCCGCGCCCAGAAGGGACAGGCACAAGGTGAGCCCGCTGGTCGTACCGTTCGCCCTGTCGGTGGCCCGCTGGCCGGCACCGTCGCCGGCGACGACGATCGAGGTTCCCCGGCGCAGGCCGCCACCGGAAAACAGGCCCTGGAGGGGAGGGATCACCGGCAGGAGCTGGCTCTCGCTCGACGAGGTGGGTCGGGCCCGTTCGGCCAGGACGGCGAGAGACTCACGGACGGCCGGAGCCCTGTCTTTCACTGGGGTTCGGCCGTCACCCCAGGCCGGATCGGCCTCCGACGGCGCCTCGGGCCCATCGACGATTGCATCGAACATATGTTCGTACAGTAGCCCCAACCGGGCGGTCGCCGCCCCGGCGGAGGTCAGACCGGATACCCGGCGAAATTCCCGAAAAAATTCCTTCGAATTGACGTCACATTTCGCTGCGCGTTCGTTACGCTGTGTGCACCAGAGAAAGGAGGTGGTCCAACTGATAAGTCATAGACGTGGGACTCTGGAGGTGACTGGCCGCTAAGGCGGCTTGTCGGACCACCTGGCGAATCCCAGCCAGTTACCCACTGAATCCTCTAGCCGGGAACTAGTCCCGCTCGGCGTAGTCCGGAGAGTTCAGTGCCTTTCAATATCCGTACTAACGCCTGAAGGGCGTCCCCCCGGGGGCGCCCTTCAGTGCTTCCCGGGTGATGATCTATCCGGGGTGATGAGATGTCTAGTTCGGAGGCGCGGCCGACGTTCCTCCCCACTCCTCAGGGCTGACATCGGCAAGAGTTTCGGAGAACGTCCACTGATGGCCGGCTGGGTCCTCGGCCGTGTACTGCCGCTC
>DASZLD010000047.1:0-10282 GCA_035552655.1 Acidimicrobiales bacterium | reverse complement strand
AAGCCGCGGCGAGGATGGAGTCCTTGAACCCGAGGCCGAGGAGAGCCATTATGCGCGGACTCCGCCGAGATCGAGACAAGGCCTCCCGCCAGGAGAAACAAGACTCTCCGGTAGAGGTTGAACCATTGGCGACGGACCAGGGTCCTGATGCTGAGAGTTCTGAGCGCACCGCTTCCGCAGACGAGGCAATCCAGGAAGCTGCACCGGGCCCGTCAGCGGATGCGGACACAGCGCCCGAGGAGGAGGCGGTCGTGGTGGAGGCCGCCGCCGTTCCACAACCGGCACCGGAACCGGAACCAGAACCTGAACCAGAGAGCGCCGCCACCCCGGAGAAGGTCACCGCCGTTGCGACCCGGCCCGCCGCGGTCAAGGAAGCGGTGAAGGATGTTGATGCCATCCCCAGCGCGGAGAGTGCGGCTCCTGCTGAGGTTGACAAGGAGGTCGAGTCCGATGAGGGAACCGAGCAACCGGCGGCACGCCTCCCGCTCCCCCGGATCATTGCCGTTGCCAACCAGAAGGGTGGCGTGGGCAAGACCACCACCGCGGTAAATCTGGGTGCAGCCCTGGCCGAGCTGGATTTTCGGGTTCTGGTCATCGACCTCGACCCGCAGGGAAATGCCACGACCGGGCTCGGGATCGATGCCAGAAACTTCGAGCGTTCAATGTACGACGTCATCATGCGAGACGACGCTTTAGAGGATTGCATCGAGCCGACCAACATGAAGAATCTCTTCGTCGCTCCTGCCACCATCGACCTGGCTGGCGCCGAGATCGAGTTGGTGCCGGCGTTCAGTCGCGAGCTCAAGCTAAAACGAGCGATCGAGACCGTCATCGACGATTTTGATTACGTTCTGATCGACTGCCCTCCGTCTTTGGGGTTGATCACGGTGAACGGCCTGGCTGCCGCCGCCGAGGTACTGGTCCCCATCCAGTGCGAGTACTACGCCCTCGAAGGCCTTAGTCAGTTGCTTCGCAACGTCCACTTGGTTGCCTCCAACCTCAACGATGGCCTGGAGGTTTCCACCATCGTGCTGACCATGTACGACGCCCGGACCAAGCTCTCGGACCAGGTGGCCACGGAAGTGCGGGAGCACTTTGGCGCCAAGGTCTGCCGAAATGTCATACCCAGGACCGTTCGTTTGTCGGAAGCCCCCTCGTTCGGGCAACCGATTTCCGTGTTCGATCCCACCTCCCGAGGGGCGATTGCCTATCGGGAGCTAGCGAAGGAGGTCAGCGGTGGCGCGTCGTAGCGGTCTGGGTAAGGGACTCGGTGCTCTGATACCGACGGAAGTTGTGGGTGATCGATCATCGGCATTGCGTGAGGTGCCCATCGGCAGCATCAAGCCGAATCCGCTGCAACCTCGTTCTCATTTCGATGATGAGACCATGGCGTCACTGGCTTCCTCGATCAAAGAGCTCGGCGTTCTCCAGCCGATTCTGGTCCGACAGAGCGGCGGTGATGGGGAAGATGAATTCGAGCTGATTGCTGGCGAGCGCCGCTGGCGGGCGGCCCGGCGGGCCGGACTCCAGACCATTCCGGTTTTGATCCAGGTAACCGATGACGCACATAGCCTCGAGCAGGCGCTCGTCGAAAACCTCCATCGCCAGGACCTCAACGTTCTCGAGGAGGCATCGGCCTATCAACAGTTGATCGAAGAATTCGACTACACCCATGATGAGGTGGCCACCCGCGTCGGCAAGAGCAGGACGGCGGTGACCAATACCCTTCGGTTGCTGCAGCTCCCTTCTGGTGCTCGGCGGCTGTTGGCCGAGGGGCAGATCAGCCCCGGTCACGCCCGAGCCCTCCTGGGTACGCCCGATCGGGGCTACCAGGAGGCACTGGCAAAGTCGATCGTGGCCGAGGGCCTGACGGTGCGAGCGGTTGAAGAGGCGGTACGGGCCAGTACTCAGCCCGACGAGCCCGAACGGGTACCTGACCTGGCCGTGGTGGAGGACCTTGAACCGAGCGTCCCACCTCAGGAGGCCGAAGAGGTCCCCCCGCCGCCCTCTGCGCCCAGGCGCCTGCCCCCACCGGGCCTGCTCGAGCTGGAGGAACTGCTCTCGAGCCATCTCAACACCCGGGTCAAGGTCGACATGAGTGCCAAGCGGGGAAAGGTGGTGGTCGACTTTGCCACCCTCGAGGACCTCGAGCGCATCTACAAGTTGATGGTTGGAGAGCTCGCATCCACAGCTGAGTAACACTGAAGTCGCGCTTAGTGGGTTTATTTTACATAACTCCCGTATACCCAGGCAACCGACTACTGTAAGTAGTGACTTGGATCTAACGCGTCACTAGAGCTTCGTCCACAACCTGTGCATGAGGTTGTGGATTGTCCACCAGGGCCGACACTCTCCCGTGGAGGTCGAAGGTTCAGCGGTTTCTGGTCGGTTTCAGCTCAGTCCCAGGCCGAATCGGCCCATCCGGTGAGTGCACCGACGACGGCGCGGGCGAGATCCGCCGTCTGTTCGACGACCACGGTGGCTGGGCCGATCTCACAAATGACGGCAGGCATGCGTGTCTCGCGGAGCAGCGGAATGGACATCCCCCGGCTCCCGCCGTCGGCAATGGCCAGTTCGGAAGGGAGCCGGGCCTGGAGCAGCTCGGCCAGCCGCCGCCCGCCGGGGGACTGGTACCGGTACCCGGCGTAGTAGGAGGACGAACAGGATCGCTCACCGGCAACCAGACGAAGCCCGAGGTATACCTCGGCCCCACCGGCATTGGCCTCTGAGGCCTGAACCGACCCGTCTGGGTGATGGTGGGTGGTGACGTGGGCCCCGTTGCTGACCAACAGGCGTCTGAGCGCTCCCACCGCGGCGTCGAGCCCTCCCTCTTCGCCGATGGCCACTCGTCGACCGGTGAGGGTTCTCGGTGCTTGGCGCAGGCGCTCCCGATCCCGGACTTCGGTCACCAACTCTTCGGACCCCTTGTGCCGGGACCCGAACCGAATGAGCTCGCGCACGGTGGCGGCGCCGGCGATCCCATCGACGGGCACCCCGGCGTTGCGCTGGAACTCGCCGAGTGCGGCCGAGGTTAGGTCCCCGAAGATCCCGTCGACCCGGCCGGTGTCGAATCCCAGTGCGCTGAGGCGTTGTTGCAGCTCAGCGACATCGTCACCTCGGACCATGGGGGTTCGGCGGTACAAGAATCGATCGCCCAGGCGCCGGCCTGCCTCGACCAGGGCCGACCACGTCTGTGGACCGCAGATTCCGTCGATCCGGAGGCCACGTCGGTGCTGGAAGGCTTCGACCGCTGCTCCGGTGCCGTCGCCGAACTGGCCCTCGGGGTCAATGGCGCTGGTCAAGCCGAGCGCGTGCAGCCGAGCCTGTACATCGGCCACCGCCGCGCCTGAGTCGCCGGGCCCGAGGGGGAGTGAGGGAACCGCCTCGCTCACCCGGGTACCCCGCGCGGCGCCAGGGGCGCCTGCGAGCGACTTACAGGTGAGCTGAGAGCTCCTGGAGCAACTGACCCTTGCCCTTGGCTCCCACGATGCGAGCGGCAGGCTCCCCGTCCTTGAACAGGATCAGGGTAGGGATGCTCATCACGTCGAACCGCCTGGTGATGTCCAGGTTGTCGTCGATGTTCAGCTTGGCCACCTGCAGCTTGCCCTCCTGCTCGGCGGCGATCTCCTCGAGTACGGGGGCGATCATCTTGCACGGGCCACACCATTCGGCCCAGAAGTCCACGAGGACAGGAACGTCTGCGGCCTTGACATGCTCATCAAAGCTAGCGTCGCTCAAGGTGGTAATTGACTGGCTCATGATCTGAAGTCCTCCTGGCCCTGGTGGCCGATTCGTCCGCCCAGTTCAGCGTACGACTATGTAACCGCAGTCTGGCCTGCGCCATTCCCGAATGCCGGTCGGGGTGGCTAGTGCGAGTCCGCTTGGGCGTCGAGCCACCGCTCCACGTCGATGGCGGCCATGCACCCAGATCCGGCCGCGGTGATGGCTTGTCGGTACTCATGGTCCTGGACGTCGCCACAAGCGAACACCCCGTCCACGTTGGTGCGGGTGCTGCCGCCGAAGGTACGGATGTAGCCGTTCTCCTCCAGCTCCAGCTGGCCCTTGAACAGCGAGGTGTTGGGTTCGTGCCCGATGGCCACGAACAGGCCCGATACCTCGAGATTCGACTCGACATCGGTATCGGTGTCACGAAGGGCGACGGACTGCACGGTGGTATCACCGATGACATCGGTGATCACGGAGTTCCACCGGAACGTGATCTTGGGGTTGGCGAACGCCCGTTGCTGCATGACCTTCGAGGCCCGAAGCTCGCCCCGTCGGTGGACCAGGGTCACGTTGTCGGCGAACCGGGTCAGGAAGAGGGCCTCTTCCAGAGCCGAGTCGCCACCACCGATGACGGCGATGTTCTTACCGCGGAAGAAGAACCCGTCGCAGGTGGCGCAGGTGGATACCCCGTAGCCGAGCAGGCGCTCCTCGTTGGGCAGATTGAGCATCAACGAGCGGGCCCCGGTGGCCACGACCAAGGCTTCGGCCGTATAGGCCGGTTCGGCCGCGTCAGGGTCATCGGTCCACAGGCTGAAGGGCCGGGCCGAGAGGTCGACCTTGGATACCTTGGTGGTCAGGTACTCGGCGCCGAACCGGGCCGCCTGCTCGCGGAAGGTCTGCATGAGCTCGGGGCCCATGATGCCGTTGACGAATCCGGGGAAGTTCTCCACTTCGGTGGTGAGCATCAGCTGGCCGCCGGGTTGGTCGCTGGTCGATGAGGGCTCACCCTCGATGACCAGTGGGTTGAGCTGCGCTCGGGCCGCATAGATGGCCGCGGTCAGTCCGGCCGGACCGGAGCCGGCGATGATGAGTTGTCGTGCTTCGGTCATCGTCCGGCGGCACCAGCCTTCGAGGCTCGAGTGGTGCGTTGTGTCCAGGCCACCACGCCGATCAGGACGAATACCGCTCCGACCAGGAGGTCGGCGGCCCACACCCGCCCGTCGAAGGCATAGACGGTCAGCAGGCGGATGAGGGCGATGGAGACGAACACCACCGTGACCAGGGCGGCGGCGAACACGAGGATCCCGAAGACGACCACCCGGGCGACCAGGGCCAACGGGCGCACGGTCTTGTCCCGAAGGAGGGCCACCAAGGTGTCGACCAGATCGGCGGCCCGCGCCGGCCAGTCGCCGGCACCGGGTGCTGTGGTGGTCGGGCGCTGTCCCGGCCCGTCAGGCTGCGTTTCCATGACCGTGAGGATAGTCGGAAGCGCCCCTCGGCCTGCTTGGATTTCCCCATGCTGCGACCCATGACCGTCGCGGCAACGTCCCCCTCAGGAGATGGTCACCACGCAGACCCCGATCGTCCCCGGACCGGTGTGGGTGCCCACCACCGGCCCCAGGTTGACCACCTCGAGGGGGTACTTGACGTCCACGCCGGACAGCAGTCCCAGCAGGTCGTCGAGATCGCTGGCTGCGCCGTTGCACACGGCCACGCGTTCGAGGTTCCCGAACCCGATGATCTTGTCGGCCAGGTACCGGAGTTGGCGCGAACGGGTCCGTTGCTTCGACTCTTCTTCCACCACTCCGTCCACCACATGCACGACCGGCTTGATGGACAGCAGCGAGCCTAGGAGCGCTCGCGCCCCTCCGATGCGGCCACCCTTCTCCAGGTGCTCGAGGGTGTCGATGGCCCCGAAGACCTGGGTGCGTTCGATCCGACCCTGGACCACGGCCTCCACCTCCTCGAGGGAAGCCCCTCCAGCGGCGGATTCGGCCGCGGCCAGCACCATGAGTCCTTGACCCATGGTCACCGAGCGGGAATCGATGACCCGCACCGGCACCTGGTCGGAAATGGTGTCAGCCGCGGTACGGGCGGCCTGGTAGGTGGCGGACAGGGCGCCGGAGATGTTGATGCACACGACGCCGTCGTACCCATCGCTCGCCGCGGCCAGGAAGGCCTCTTGGAACGCCCCGGGTGACGGAGCCGAGGTCTCGGGCAGCACGTCACTGGACTTGCACCGTCTCCAGAAATCTTCGGCCGTCAGCGTCGCCCCGTCCACGAACTCCTCGGATCCGAAGCGGATCGACAGGGGCACGATCGTGACCCCCCGTTCCTCGGCCAGTGACGGTGTCAGATCACCGGCGCTATCGGTCACCACCCGAACCCGGGCCATGGAAATCCTCCTCTTCCTGCTCCGACTCGCTCCGGACCGGCCGCAAGCGCCAGTTCGTCGGAACAGTGGTCTCCTGATCGAGTCTGCCATGGAACGTCGGCGATGGCCGCGGCATGCCACGGGTCGACGATCGGGTCCCGGCCGCGGTTCGGGGCCGTTGGGGACGATCGGGTGTCGGTGCCATGGGGCCGCCGGCACCTCTGGGCCTCGGCCCCACCTTGTGCTTGGCCGCCCGCGCGGCCAGGAGGGCGGCTGTCCCGGCGTAGGCCAGCAGGCCCACGACCGTGGCCAAAGCGACACGGAGGAACACGCCGAATCCGGACTGTGCGCTGGACACGTTCACCGCCAACACGGTGACCACGGCCATGACGGCCGAGGAGATCACCACCCGCTTCACCGGCTGGGACACCTGGTCGCCCCCCAACCCGCCCAGGCGGCCACGCAGCACGCTGACAGCCAGCACCGCGGTCACCGAGTAGGCGATCGAGAGGGACAAGGCCAGGCCGCGAACACCCAGCGGCCCGACCAGGGCCAGGCCGACGACCACGTTGATGACGTTCTCGACGACATAGAGATAGAAGGCCGTCCGGGTGTCCTGCATCGCCTGCAGGACGCGGGTCATGTACAAGAAGACACAGAACCCGGGGAGGCCGAGCGAGAACATGGCCAGGGTGGAGCCGATCGTGCCTGCTCCTGCAGCCGAGGTGGCCCCGTGGGCGAAGATCAAGTCCGAGAGGACATGGGACAGGATGAGCATCCCCACGGTGGCCGGGATGATGATGGCCAGCATGCCCCGCAGCCCATAGGACATCCGCCGTCGGAACCCGGTGGTGTCGCGGAGGGCCCAGCGCTCGGCTAGCGACGGCGCCACCGCGCTCATGATGGAGACGGCGACGATGCCGTAGGGGAGCTGGAAGAAGGTATAGGCGTAGGTGTAGGCCGAGACCGCTCCCGTGGTCTTGTCCCCGTCGGCCAGGGCCAGGATGATGGTGAGGGCAAGCTGGTTGGCCAGGACCAGGCCGAACGTCCATCCGGCCAGCCGCATGATGGTGCGCATGGCCTCGTGCCCGGGATCCCACACGAACTTGATGTGCAGATCGGCCCGGTGCAGCGAGGGGAGGAGGAGCACGGCTTGCACCACCACGCCCAAGGTGGTGCCGAGACCCAGGATGGCCAGGAAGCTGGCATGACGGGCGATGGCGCTCAGCGACAGGTTGCCCACCACGGCGTGGAACCACAGCAGCGCGGCGATGACCACCAGGTTGTTGGCCACCGACACGAACATGGGCATGGCGAACTTGCGCCGGGCATTGAGCAGGGCAGTGAACAGGCTGATGAGCCCGTAGAAGGCGAGTTGGGGGACGAACCACTTCAACAGCGTGACGGCTTCGGCCCGCTGCTCGGGGGCCTGGGCGGTGTGATTGGCCACCGTGTAGATGTTGATGATCTCGGGGACGGCGAACCAGAAGACCACGCTGGCCACGGCGAGAAGGGTGATGGTCATGGTGGTCACGGCCGAGATGGCCCGCCAGGCCTCGGGACCCTTCCGGGTGGACAGGCGGTCGACGAAGACGGGTACGAAGGTGGCTGACAGGACTCCGCCCAGCACGATGTCATGGATCATGTTGGGGGTGTTGTTGGCCAGGTTGTACCCGTCGGCGAACCACTGATCGCCCACCGCGTAGACCAGGACGATCAGCTTGATGACCCCGGTAACCCGCGACAGCGCGGTGCCCACGGCCATGCCCGCGGTGGCGCCGATGAGGCTGGAGCGCCGACCCCCGGGCGGGTCCGTGGGCGGACCGCCGGCTCCGAGCGGCTCGTCTCCCGGGGCGGCGCCTGGCGCGAAGTCGGTCATGGGGCCGCGGTTCCTCGAGCCTGTTCGGCCCGGCGCTGGCCGCGGCGGCGAACCGTGGTCCGTAGCCACCAGGCCAACAGCACGGCTACGGCACCGAGGGAAAGGATGATCCCCACCACCGAGGTGGCGGTGGAGCGAACGGTGACCGCACCGCGGGTCAGGATGAGGCCACCGGTTGGCGAGGTGAGGGTGACAGTGACCTTGAACTCACCCGACGCCCGAGCTTGCACGGGCACGTACCGGTTGTTGGTGCTCTTGTTCAAGAGCACCGGTTCCGAATAGCGCGACGTCCCCCCCGGGAAGGTCAGCCTGTCGCTGGTCAGGGTCAGGACCCCTTTGACCGGATAGCCGGCGGTGGAGCCGATGGTCACCGGAATGTTGCCGTTTCGGGCGGTGAGGGTGAAGCTCTTGTCACCGGCCACGCTCAACTGTCCCAGTTGGGCGTTGAGGGCAGACGCGGTACGGCTGACGATGCGCGCTTGTTGCGCCGACCCCAGGGTTTCGGATTGGGCCGAGAGCAACAGGTTGCTGATCTGGCTGATGGGGGCCTGGGCCGATTGGGCAGTAGCAGCTTTAGAGAAGCTGTCCAGCCGGTTCCGCTGGTTGCTGATAGCCGTCACCGGTAGCCCGCCCCCGGACTGGGGCGCGGCGGCCAGCTTGCAACCCTGGGCCCGGCAGGCCACCGGCGCGCCCAGGGCCTGGAAGAGTCCAGTGACGGTGACCGCCTGGACCACGGGATTCTGGGCGGCGAGCCCTCCGAGCAGCGTCTTGACGAAGGCGGGGTCGGCCGACCAGTCGGTGGGGGGCACGGCCACCACCCCGCGCACCGATTGGGTGTTGCCGCCCTCGAAGTAGATCTGGGCCAGGTCGGCCAGCAGCTGGTGGGCGGCGAGCACCGGGTCGCCCGGGTTGGCCGCGAACCGGGAGGAGATGTCGGCGTCGGCGGTGAGGGCGTTGAACGAGGCACCGTGGCCCGAGGCGATGGTGAACGGGGCCGCGGTCGAACCACCGACGGACGGAGTGGGTGTCGAGGTCACGTCGGAGGCGGGGATGACCACCTGGTTGTAGCCCTGCTTCTGCAGCTGGGCCAGGGTGGCGTCGTCGATCGGGTCGTTGGTGATCCAGGCCCCGGCCGTGCCGATGACGTCGGGGGCGGGGGCCTTGGACACGGTGGCCACGCCCACCCACCCGGTACTGAGCTGCAGGGTCAGCTCGCCGGTCAGTCCCGAATCGACCAGGGCGCCGGCATCGACGGGCACATACGGCGTCCACAGGTACTGCCGGTCGGCCTGGTTGGCCGCCCGCAGCGCGCTAACGGTGCTGGCGTGGCCGTCGACGTCGAGGGCATGGAGGGTTTGGGTGGCCACTGCCATCGTCACCGGTACGGAGGGGGCGGCGGAGACGGCGTCGGCCACCTGGGCCAGCCGGTCCAGGGTGGCGGCCGAGGGCTTCGACAGAGCGCTGAGCGCGTTGGCGGCCAGCGTCGAGGCGGGGGGAGCGGCCGGGGCGGCAGGGATGGGAGTCTGGATGGGCAGCTCCCAAGCGAAGCGGAGCTTTTGCGTGTTGGCCGGCGCGGTGGAGTACACCAGGTGGGTGGTGAGGGCGCCGACCTCTGCGTTGGAGTGTTGGGTGTCCACCAGCTGGACCCGGACCGGGTACACGCCGCCATTGGCCACGTCGCAGTCGCTCAGTCGGGCGGTGAATCCTCCGAGGGCCGCGCCGGTGGCCGATGAGGACGAGCCGTTGGTGACGACCGGGATGGGAACGTCCACGCCGCCACCGGCTGCAGGGGTGAGCGAGGTCCACGGCACCGGGTTGGTTGTTTTGGTCAGCGGCGTCCCGCTGGGACCGGACTTGGACGTAACCGACTGGTCGAACCCTGATGGTGTTCCCAAGCACGGATAGAGGGCGAGGGTGATCCCCAGTTGGCTCACCGACGGGGTGCCAGCTCCAGCGGCCAGCACCAGGTCGAAGGTGGGATGGGCGGCGGTGACCCAGTCGGTCTGGGAGACCAGGGTGAGCGCGGGTGAGGCCGCTCCGGCCGCGGGAGACGCCGCCACCGCCACCGCCGCTGATGCCGGGGCCGCCGGCAGGGTCATCGCGATGGCGATGGCGGCCAGTGCGGCAGAGACCAGCAATTTCGACGACGCCCGCCGTGCGATGCCTTTTTGGGCACGACTCGCACCCACCCCGGAGAACGGGGCGGGGCCGTTCCCGGGCACAGGGCCTCGGGGTTGGCTGCCGCGCGGCCGAAGGCTGCCTTGTTCCCAGTTCACCTCGCACGGCAGCCTACGCCAGTCGAA
>DASZLD010000046.1:0-15004 GCA_035552655.1 Acidimicrobiales bacterium | reverse complement strand
CGACCACCGGGCCTACCTCGATAGCAGCGGGCTGCTCCACAAGCTTCGGCAGGAACGACTGGAGCGGGAGTTCCATCAGATTCTGGTGGCCCGACTCGAGCGCAAGATCGTCGAGCTCCACGGGTCGTCCGGCTACGCAGCAGTGATCGAGTCCCTGACCTCGGGCGAACTGGATCCCTACCTCGCTGCCGATCGGTTGTTGGCCGGCATCCTCATGCCCGACCCTGGCGTCGACGACGACAAAGACACGTAGGTCGTCCCGTCGCCGGTCACAGCTAAGCGCCCGTCCTTCACAGCGGGCTCCATGCCGGCTC
This sequence comes from Acidimicrobiales bacterium, assembly GCA_035552655.1. Classification (GTDB taxonomy): domain Bacteria; phylum Actinomycetota; class Acidimicrobiia; order Acidimicrobiales; family RAAP-2; genus DASXMT01. Next base: position 14,690 of record DASZLD010000046.1, on the reverse strand, counting down.
ACGGGGAGGCCACTGGCTTCCATGTTTCAGTGAGCAGTGCCGAGCACGGGGCGGTGGATGTTTCGAGGCGAAGGCGAGCCATCATGCGCGTGACCAAGGGCACTACTGCAGTCACTTGTGCCGCCGTTTCCCTGCTGTTGATCCTGGGCGGCTGCACCAGCACACAGTCGGCCACGACGTGGTCGACCACGGCGCCGACCCAGCCGAAGGGGGCCGCGACCACCGGCGACGTGAAGACCTTCTGCGCCGGGTTCACTGACCTCGGCTCACGGCGCCGACCCAGCCGAATGGGGCCGCGACCACCGGCGACGTGAAGACCTTCTGCGCCGGGTTCACTGACCTCGGCTCACGGCGCAATCCGAATGTCACCGTTCAGACCAAGGACGAGGTGGGCTGGGACCTCGACATCGCCAGCGTGACCCAGATGGCCGCATCGGCTCCGGCCGCTGAGGTCAACAATGCCGACGCCTATGTGGAGATGATGAAAGACCGTAAGGCCCTCACCGCCTCCTACGACTACGGCGCCGTACCCACCCACGCCCAGCAGTCATTCGCCGTCGATCACGCGGCCTTGCAGGCTCAGGTGAACGATCTCCTCGCCTACGCCCATTCGGTCTGTGCCGGGCTGCAGTAGCGGGGTCCGTGAGCGCCCCGGCATCCGAGCGAAATGGGACCGGCCGAAGTGGCGGCCTTGAGCGGCGATTCTGCTGCCTTGGGCGGCGTTTCTCCGAGCCCGCTCCTCATCTCGGCAGGCCGGGCACGAGCACACGGCCGGCAGACAGGCGTAACCGAGGCGTTATATGCCGGCCCATCTCCGTTAACACAGCACTCGTACCATGCGAAGACATGCACCCCAGACCGGCTCGACGAGTGCAACGGCTCCCGGCTGGTCAGCGCGAGCACGCCAGCCGTCGTCTGCGCGATCTCATCCGGTCCAACATCCATTGGGGGGCATACCCGGGCGGCTTCCTGCCCGGTGAGTCAGAGCTCATGGTGGCCCACGGGGCCTCCCGGGCCACCGTCCGTGAGGCCCTGACCATGCTCCGCCACGAAGGTGTGATCGATAGGCAGCAGGGTACCGGTACCTTCGTCATCTCCCACACCGCGTCGACCCAACTGCGTGAAGCCCACGGGGTGTTCCGCCCCGAGCACGACAGCATGTTCGACCACCACCACACCCTCGAGCTCGACCGCACCTGGGTGCCCATCCCCGACATCGTCGCCGCCCGTCTGGAGGTCGATGCCGGACAGAAGTGTCTCCGGTTCGAGTACGTGGCCTCCCACGAGGGCGACGTGTTCGCCGTGGCCACCAACTATGTGCTCGATCCCGAAGCCAGTGCCATCGGGTCGATTCCCCTCGGGCAGAGCTGGTACGACCTGCTCGACCGGGCCCAGCTGGTGGTGGGCGAGTCCGAGTTCGTGATCGGGTGCATGAACGCCGACGAGCACACCGCATCGCTACTCGGCGCCGAGCCGGGATCGGCCATGCTCACCATGGAGCAGGTGATCAGGGACGACCGCGACCGGCTGTACAACTTCGCCTTCGTCGTCAGTAGGGGCGACCGCCAAAGCATCGTGTCCCGCGCCCGGCGGGGCCACGAAAGCAGCCACCCCCTCTGACGATCGCGGGTCGGCACCGCTCGATTCTCATCTATCCCGTAGTTCCACCTGTGGGTTCGTTCCCACCTGATCCAGTGAGGTTGATCCATGTTTCCTACCCGCGCCATCGGTTACCTGCGGCCCCCGAGCCGGGAGCAAGTCGTCGAGTACGCATCCCGTCACCACCTGTCCCTGGACGAAGCGCAAGCCAACGAGATGGTGGCGGCGGTGACGGCCTCGCTCGAGATGTACACGCGGGTCGAGGAGTTGGACGAGCCGAGCGTGGCTCTGCGCCACCCCTATCGTGATCCTGGCCGCCCACCGCGGGCCGGCGAGGATCCCTACAACGCCTTCATTCGCTTCTGCGAGGTGCGGGGCTCCGAGGACGGCCCGCTGGCCGGCAAGACGGTGGGGGTGAAGGACTGCATCGCGGTGGCCGGCGTCCCCACCACCAACGGAGGTCGGCGGACGCCGGCCGTCGTCCCGACTGAAGACGCTGTCGTGGTCGAGCGCCTACTCGACGCCGGGGCCACCATCACCGGGAAGACGAACCTGGAGGACCTGGCCCTCGGCCTGGGAGAGGGCTCGGCCTTCGGCGCCTCGCGGAACCCGGTCAACCCGGCCTTCGCCACCGGCGGATCCTCGTCCGGCTCCGGCGCCGCCGTGGCCGCCGGCCTGGTCGACATGGCCCTGGGGGCCGACGAAGGGGGCAGCGTCCGTATCCCCGCGGCGTGGTGCGGGCTCGTGGGGATGAAGGCCACCCATGGCCTCGTCCCCTCCTACGGCCTGACCTACATGGACCACACCATCGATCACATCGGTCCGATGACCAAGACGGTGGCGGACAACGCCCTGATGCTCGAGGTCATGGCCGGATCGGACTGGCGGGACCCCCAGTGGGTCCGAACCGAGCCGACCGCCGGTGCCTACACGGCGACCGCCGGACAGGGGGTCGAAGGCCTGCGCATCGGGGTCATCACCGAGGCATTGGAGGGGTCCGGGTGCACCGCCGATGTGCTCGAGGCGTTTGACTCGGCGCAGAAGCTACTGGTCGATCTGGGCGCAGTGGTCACCGACGTGTCCATCCCGTTGTGGACCGATTCCACGTCGATCGGCTTGGGCGCCCTCGGTCTCGGGCTCTATGGCATGGCCATCTCCTACGGCATCGGGTTCAGCCATCTGGGCCGCGTCGATCCATCGATGACCGCGGCGTGGGCTTCGCAGACGCGTCAGCAGGCGGCCGACCTCCCCGAGATGCTCAAGAGCACGTTGCTGACGACCGAGCACCTCCTCTCGTGCTATCAGGGTGTGCCCATCGCCAAGAGCCAGAACCTCCGACTCGAGATGCGACGTCAGACGGCAGCGGCGCTCGCCGGTGTGGACCTCATGATGACGCCGACCATTCCGACCGTGGCCTACGAATTGCTCGACCGCCGAGCCCAGCCGGGTGAGATGGCCGAGCGCATGCAGAAGTCGATGGGGGCCACCACCAACACCATGCCTTTCGATCTCACCGGCAATCCCGCCCTCTCGATTCCCTGCGGGACGGGTGAGCACGATCTGCCGGTGGGACTACAGCTGATCGGCCCCCACTTCGGTGAGGAATTGGTCTACCGGGCCGCCTTCGCCTTCGAAGAGGCCATGGCCTGAACCGCGGCGCCGCCCCGTCTGGCGGCCGCCTCGCACGGCTTCGGGAGACGCCGGGTGCTTCGGCACCCGGCGTCTGCGCGTCAGTACCGGCGCGTCACCTTCCTGCTCCCCGCGGGTCGACTGCTCCCGGCGGTCGACAGCGCCGCCTGCGCAGGTGGGTGGGGGATCTAGGCACAGAGACCGGCGGCGGCGAATCCCACCCTCAAATCGGCGGAACGAGACCGTGGATGGGTGAACATCCTGTTCAGCGACCTGCGAGTGGCACCCCGGTCGGCGTAATCACGAAGTAACCGCGCAGCTACGTCGGGGAAACAAAGGGTTGGCAGCATGACCTCCATGACACGGGTCCCACCGCAGCCAGCGGCACATCGCGCACTACGACTGGCGGGCCCGCCGGCGAGCGGGGGGCACACGCTGACCGGTGGTATGAGCTGATGGGTCGCTTCATCGCCCGCCGGCTGCTCATCGCCATCCCCACCCTCATCGGGGTGACCATCGTGGTGTTCATCACCATCAAGATCATCCCGGGCAACCCGATCTCGAGCTTGGCCGGCATGAACTCGACGGCCGCCACCCGGGCCGCCCTCACCCACCGGCTCGGTCTTGACCAGCCCTGGCCGGTCCAGTACTTCGACTGGATCAAGAGCACCGTCCAGGGCGACTTCGGGATCTCCATCTCCCGCCAGACCCCGGTGCGGGCTCTCGTCTTCAGTGCCTTGGGCAACACCATGATCCTGGCCTTTGCCGGCGCCGTGGTGGCCTTCGTCGGCGGCATCCTGCTGGGACTGTGGAGCGCCCTCCGGCGCAACCACGTCGATGGCGGCGTGGCTTCGGGCACATCGGTCGTCGCCGTCGCCGCTCCCCAGTACTCGGTGGCCCTCGTGCTCTTGGTGGTGCTGGTGGTGGACAACCCCATCTTTCCTTCCGGAGGCATGTATAACGCCACCGGCGGCGGCGGCTTCCCGGCCCTCCTCGACCATCTGGTGCTGCCGGCCATCGCCGTGGGGCTGGCCCCCATGGGTGTCATCGCCCGCATCTTCCGTTCCTCGCTGATCGATGTGATGAACCAGGAGTTCGTCTCGAGCCTGCGGGCTCGAGGCCTGAGCAAGGGCTCCGTCCTCCGGCACGCCTTCCACAACACGCTTCCGTCCCTGTTCACCGTGGCCGGCCTCCAGATCGGCTTCTTGCTGGGAGGTGCCATCTTCGTGGAGATCCTCTTCACCTGGCCGGGCCTGGGCCAGCTCATCTTCCAGGCCATCTCCTCGAGGGACTATCCGGTCATCGAGGCCTGCTCGCTCGTGCTGGCCGTGGCCTTCGTGCTTCTCAACGTGGTCATCGACACCGGCCACGCCCTGATCGACCCGAGGGTGCGGCAATGAGCGCCATCGAGATCCCCACCGGCAACGCCGCCCCCGGCCGGGGAGGCGCCGCCGCCGTCCTGGTCGGCACCCATCGGGCCCGGCGCCACGTGCCCTTGACGGTGGTCATCCCCGGGGCGTTCCTGGCCATCGTGATCCTGGCCGCCATCTTCGCCCCGTTGGTTGCTCCCTATGGCCCGACGACGGGATCGATCAGCCAGCGCCTCATGGCCGTAGGCAGCTCCGGGCACCTGCTGGGCACCGACGGGCAGGGCCGTGACATTCTCAGCCGGCTCATCTGGGGCGCCCGCCCGACGCTCCTCGAGGGCATCGTCCCCGTGGTGGTGGCCGGGGTCATCGGCACCGTGCTGGGCATGGTGGCCAGCCTGTCGGGTCGCAAGATCCACACCCTGATCATGCGGACCCTCGACGTGCTGTACTCGTTCCCGGCCGTGCTGTTGGCCATTGCCCTGGCCGCCGCTCTGGGCGCGGGCGTGGTCAACGCCATCGTGGCCCTGACCATCGTGCTCGTCGCCCCCATCGCCCGGGTGGCCGAGACGGAGGTGGCCCGCATGCGCTCGGCCGACTTCATGGAGGCGGCACGGGCCAGTGGAGCGTCGTGGCCCAGGATCGCCCGCCGACAAGTGCTTCCCATCATCGCCCCCGTGCTCCTCGTCTACTGCACCGCATTGGTCGGGCTGGCCATCGTCTTCGCCGGCGGCCTGTCCTTCCTGGGCCTCGGGATCGCACCGCCCCATCCCGAGTGGGGCTCGATGCTGAACGACCTCGATCAGGACCTCTACAACCAGCCCGTTCTCGCCCTCATCCCCGCCGCCGCCATCTTCCTCACGTCCGTCGCCTTCAACGTTCTCGGGGACGGCCTTCGTGACCTCCTCGACATCCATTCGGAGACCGTCTCATGACCACTGCCACCCGTATCCACACACCACCGGACATCAGCGAAGCGCTGTTGGAGGCGCCGCACCCTTCGCGGTTCCGGGGCTCACGCCCGGCGCCGGCGCCGACCGAGGGGACCCTCACGGTGGAGGACCTGGCCGTCACCTTCCGGAGCAAGCGGAAGGCCGTCGAGGCGGTCAGGGGCATCAGCTTCACTGTCGAGGCGGGCAAGACGCTCGTCCTGCTGGGGGAGTCGGGTAGCGGGAAGTCGGTCAGCGCCCGGGCGGTCATGCGCCTGTACAGCGAGGCGGTGACCATCACCGGGCGCGCCACCCTGGGCGGGGTCGACCTGTTCGATCTCGATGAGCGGGCCATGCAGTCCCTCCGGGGTCGCGACATGGCTCTCGTGCCCCAGGACGCCAGCGGGTCGCTCGACCCGTTGCGCCGGGTCGGCTCCCAGATCGCCGAGGTACTGCGGCGGCACGGGGTCGAGCACGGTCGGAAGGCGGCGCGCCAGCGGGCCGCAGACCTGCTCGGCCAAGTGGGCATTCCCGATCCGGCCCGGGCAGTGCGCTCCTACCCCCACGAGCTGTCCGGTGGCATGCGCCAACGGGCGCTCATCGCCATAGCCATCGCCTGTGAGCCCAAGGTGTTGGTGGCCGACGAGCCCACCACGGCCCTCGACGTCACCATCCAGGCTCAGGTGCTCGACCTCTTCGCCAAGCTGCAAGAGGACCTGGGCATGGGCCTGCTGCTCGTCACCCACGACGTGGGCGTGGCCCGCCAGATGGCCGATCGGGTGGCCGTCATGTACGCCGGACGGCTGGTGGAAGAAGGCCCGGGGACGACCGTGCTGGGGGAGCCGGCTCATCCCTACACCGCCGGCCTGCTTCGGGCCGTACCCACGCCGGAGACGCCCCGCGGCCAGCTGCAGGCCATTCCCGGCCAGCCTCCCGCCGCCGGTGAGGCGGTGGACACGGGATGTTCATTCGCTCCCCGGTGCGTCTTCGCCGTCGAGGAGTGCCGGACCGACCGTCCCGACCTGGTTCCGGTGGGCACGGCCCATTGGGCGGCATGCCCGGTGGTGAACGGCCGGGTGCCCGTCGAGGTCGGGCCATCGCCGGCCGGAGCGGAGGCCTCGTGACCACCACCCCCATCCTGCTGGCCGAGCACCTGAGCAAGCGATTCGACAATGGGGTGCTGGCCGTCGACGACGTCAGCCTCACCGTGCACCCCGGCGAGACGGTGGGCATCGTGGGTGAGTCGGGATGCGGGAAGTCGACCACCGGCAAACTGATCCTGCGCCTGCTGGTGCCCGATGCGGGCTATGTGGCCTTCGATGGCAAGGACCTCGGGACCATGTCGGGACAGCGGCTGCAGGAGGTCAGGAAGCAACTGCAGCTGGTTCCCCAGAACCCCCAGACGTCCCTGAACCCCCGGCTCACCATCACCGAGGCCATCGCCTTCAACCTCCGGGCTCATCGGTGGGCCAAAAAGGACATCGGCCCCCGGACGGCCGGCCTCCTCGATCGGGTCGGCGTCCCGGCGGCCTACGCCCACCGCTATCCGCACGAACTCTCGGGCGGTCAGCTGCAACGGGTGGCCATCGCCCGGGCCCTCTCCACCGACCCGAAGCTCATCGTGTGCGACGAGGCCGTGTCCGCCCTGGACAAGAGCGTGCAGGCCCAGGTGCTCAACCTCCTGGTGGAGCTGCAGCGCGATCTGGGCATGGCCTACCTGTTCATCTCCCACGATCTCGGGGTCGTCGAGCATCTCTCGGATCGGGTGGTGGTCATGTACCTGGGGCGGATCGTCGAGGACTCTGCTGCCGGTGAGCTGTGGCAGCGCCCAGCCCATCCCTACACCGAGGCCCTGTTCTCGTCGGTGCCTGGTCCCGGCCGGCAACGGTTGGTACTCACCGGCGATCTGCCCAGCCCGACCAATCCGCCCAGCGGCTGTGGTTTCCGGACGCGGTGCCCGATGGCCATCGGGGCCTGCGCCGAGGCCAGACCGGAGGCGATGGCCGTGGCCGGAGATGTGTCGCACCAGGCCGCCTGCATCCGCATCGGGGAGGGTGTCACTGCGGCCACCCGAATTGGCGCTGCGTGACCGGGGGGCCACCGGCGCACAAGGGCATACCCATCCACCAACAGATCAAGAAGGAGAGTCCGTTGCCCCTCATCACCCGTTCGTCCGCCCGTCGAGCTTGCGCTCGACGGGGGCGTGGTGCACGCACCCGAGTGACCGCGCTGCTCGTCGTGGTGGCCTCGCTGGCCTCGACGCTTGGCGTCGCCTCTGCCGTACCTGCGTCTGCTGCCTCAGGAAGTGGCGGCACGCTCATCGTCGGCATGACGGCAGGGAACCTCCCCTCGCTGGACACCGAGCTGGCCGGCCTGCAGGGGTATGAGGGCTATCGCTTCGTAGGCAATTCGCTCTATGACGGGCTCACCCGCTTCAACCTCCTGCAGTCGACCAGCGTCCCCGGGGTGATCCCCGACCTGGCCACGTCGTGGTCGGCCAATGCCGATGCCACGGTATGGACGTTCAAACTGCGGTCGGGCGTGACCTTCCAGGACGGGACCCCGTTCAACGCCGACGCCGTCATCTTCAACTTCGACCGTGACTACAACACGAGCTTCCCGTACTACTCGGCCGCGGTCGGCGCCCAGGCCGAGACATTGACGTCGGGCATCCAGAGCTACACGAAGATCGATGACTCGACGGTGCAGATCACCACCAAGACGCCCGACTCGCATCTGCCCGCCGACCTGACCACGTTGTATTTCGCCAGCCCCACCGCGGTCCAGAAAGAAGGCAACACCGAGTTCAACCTCAAGCCGGTGGGCACCGGACCCTTCAAGTTCGTCTCCGAGACCACCGGTCAACAACTGGTCCTGGGCCCCAACAAGCAGTACTGGGCCGGGGCGCCGAAGTTGTCCAAGCTCATCTTGAAGCCCATCCCCGATCCCACGGCCCGCATCGCCGCCCTGCGCTCGGGTGCGGTCAACTGGATCGAGTACCCGACCCCTGACGACATCTCCTCCCTCAAGGCGAGTGGCTTCCAGATCCGGGAGAACTCGTACGACCACATCTGGCCCTGGATCTTCGACACCACCCAGAAGCCCTGGGACAACGTCAAGGTCCGTCAGGCGGCCAACTACGCCATCAACCGGCAGGCCATGGCCACCGACTTGTTGCACGGGACGGCCACACCGGCCTACCAGCTCATCCCTCAGGCCAATTCGGCCTACAGCGCCTCGAACTTCACCTATAGCTACAACCCGGCCAAGGCCAAGGAGCTGCTGAAGGAGGCGGGCTACCCCAACGGGTTCACGGCCACGGTGTCGTACCCGACCAGCGGTTCGGGGAACATGATCCCCGGGCCCATGAACGAGGAGCTGCAGCACGACCTGGCCGCAGTGGGCATCCACATCAACCTGATTCCCATGGAGTGGGCCACCATGATCACCCAGTTCGAAACGGGGAAGGTGCCCGGGAATGCCAGTGCCACCAACATCTCGCTGAGCTTCCAGCAGGAGGCGTTCTGGGAGTACGAGTTCATGGGCGGATCCCCCATCAACATCGCCCACTACAACGACCCCCAGGTCAATGCCCTGCTGACCCAGGCCCAGTCGGTGACCGACCCGGTGGCCCGGGCCAAGCTCTACACCCAGGCCGGCAACATCATCACCCAGTCCGCCCCGTGGCTCTTCGTGGTCAACGACAAGAACCCCCGGGCTCTGGCCCCCTCCGTCCACGGCTTCATCGAACCCAAGTCGTGGTTCGTGAACCTGACCACGGTGTGGGTGGGGTGATGGCCCGCTCAGCCGGCCGGGGAAGCGCACCCTCGGCCGGCCATGCCTCGCCCCAACGGGGCGACCCGTCGTCTTGATCACCGTCACAGCACCTTCAACCGAGGAGACCACATGACCGATGTACCGCTTTCCATCACCGAGGCCGCCAGTGCCCTGCGGGCCGGGGACCTGACCAGCACCGACCTGACCGAGGCGGTACTGGCCCGAGCCGACGTCCACGACGAGGCCCTGGGCACCTACCTGGCCCGCTTCGACGAGCACGCGCTGGCCGCCGCCGCGGTGGCCGACCGCGAGCTGGCCGATGGTATTGATCGGGGGCCGCTCCAGGGCATCCCCCTCGGCATCAAGGACATCATCGCCGCCGTCGAGGGGCCCACCACCGCCAACAGCCTCGTCCTCGACCGGGAGTGGGGAGCGGGCAAGGACGCCCCGGTGGTGGCCCGCCTCCGATCGGCGGGCGCGGTGATCACCGGGAAGGTGACCACAATGGAGTTCGCCTGCGGCGCTCCCGACCCGGCTAAGCCCTTCCCGTTGCCCCGGAACCCGTGGAACACCGACACGTGGCCGGGAGGATCGAGCTCGGGCACGGGCGCCGGCGTTGCCGCCGGGTTCTTCCTGGGTGGGCTGGGCACCGACACCGGTGGCAGCATCCGGTTGCCCTCCGCCTTCTGCGGGATCACCGGCCTGATGCCCACCTTCGGGCGGGTGCCCAAGTCCGGCTGTGCGCCGCTGGGCTACAGCCTCGACCACATCGGTCCCATGGCCCGGACGGCAGAGGATTGTGCCGCCATGCTCCAGGTGCTGGCCGGGTATCACGCCAGCGACCCCGACTGCGCCGACCTTCCCGTCCCTGACTTCTCCACCGGACTGGTGCCCGGGTCGCTCGAGGGGAAGTGCATCGGCGTCGACCGGGTCCATCACTTCCCCGAGGGCGCTGACCCCGCGGTGGCACCGTCCTTCGATGCCGCCGTGGCCGTCCTCGAGGGGCTGGGGGCGACGGTGGTGGAGGTGGTGCTCCCGTTGTACGACGAGATGTTGGCCGCCGACATGGTGACCATGGGAGGGGAGGCGCTGGCCTACCACCTACCCGACATGCGCACCCGATGGGAGGACTTCTTCCTCGGTACACGGCGCATGGTGGTCCAGGGGGCCCTGCTGTCGGGAGCCGACTTCGTGCAGGCGCAGCGGGTGCGCCGGGTGGCGCTCCGGGCCCTCGCAGACCTGTTCGAGATGGTGGACATGGTGGCCACGCCCACCGCCTCGATGGGGGCCACCCACTATGACGAGATGGCCGGTGGTGTGTTCGACATCGGGCAGGTGTTCCAGTACGTGCACACGCCCTATTGGGACTCGGTGGGCAACCCGGCGCTGGTCATGCCCATGGGCTTCACCGCCGAGGGACTGCCGCTGTCGATCCAGCTGGCCGCCCCGCATTTTGACGAGGCCACCCTGCTGTCGGCCGGGTACGCCTTCCAACAGGTCACCGACTGGCATCGCCAAGTACCGGCCATGGTGGCGGACACCGTGGCGGCCTGAGCCCGTTCCCGACTCTGCCAGACACCAGAGGACCGGTAGGAACGCAGCACAGACAGACTCAGCACAGACAACACAGCACAGACAGACGAATTCGACACGGAAGGAACGGACATGACTATTGACACACCGACGTCGGCTGACGAGGTGACCGTCCGCACGCTGCTGGCTGCGGCCGGCATCCCGGCCACCGAAGAGGAGATCCTCACCTTTGCCCAGGATTATCCGAGGCTCCGAGGCATGGTCGAGCTGTTGCACGCGGTGCCCGAGGCCAGGTACGAGGCGCCGGCGTTGCTGTTCGATCCCACCCCGACCTTCGCCGAGTGGGGCTAGCGGTGACCGGCGCAGCCCTGTTGGTCATCGACATGCAGAACGGCTTCCTCCACCCGGAGGGATCGGTGACCCGCAACGACCAGCCCATGTTCGAGGTGGAGCGCGTGGTGGCCGAGACCGTCGACCTGGTGGCCGAGACCCGGACCGCCGGTCTGCCCGTGGTCTACACCCAGCACGTGTTCCGGCCCGACTACTTCGACGTCCCGCCGCGGCTCCGATCCCGGGACCTCTTCAGCGAGGGCGACGAGTCCCTGGTCAAAGGGAGCTGGGACGCGGCCGTGGCCGACGAGTTGAAGCCCCTGGAGACCGAAGTAGTGGTGGAGAAGAACCGGTACGACGCCTTCTTGTACACGGACCTCGAGTTGGTGCTGCGGACGCTCGGCATCGGGCGCCTTCTGGTCTGCGGCGTCGCCACCAATGTCTGCGTGGAGTCCACCGTCCGGTCGGCGGAACAGCGCGACTTCGAGGTCACCGTGGCCTCGGACTGCACCAGCGGGCCGGCCGACTACCACCACGCGGCGCTGGCATCCATGGCCTACGTCGCCGCCGAGGTGGTCCCCTGGCGCGCCGGCCTGTTTGCCCTGGCATGACCCCGGATCCACGGTGACCGTCGCCCTCATCGCCGTCGACGTCCAGAACGACTTCACCGAGAGCGGGCCGTTCTCGCTCTCGGGCCACGACGCCATTGCCCGCGCCATCGGGTCCTACGTGGCCCGACATCGCCATCGCTACGACCTGGTGATCACCACCCAGGACTGGCACGTCGAGCCGGGCGATCACTTCGTCAAGCACCCGGTCCACTGCGTGGCCGGCACTGTGGGTGCCGCCCTCGACCCCGAGCTCGATGTCGGGGCCGGGACCCCCTTCGACGACCTGGTCGACCGGCACCTGTACAAGGGACAGTTCGGCGACGACTACTCCGGGTTCTGTGCCGTCGAGGAGGACGGCACGGATCTGCCCACCCTGCTCCGACGGAACAGGATCGACCAGATCGACGTCTGTGGGTTCGCCGAGGATGGATGCGTGGCGGCCACGGTTCGCGACGGCCTGGCTGCCGGCTATCGGGTGCGGTTGCTGGCCGACCTCTCGGGGGCGAGTAGCCCGTCGGGCAAGAACCAGGCCGAGTCCGAGCTGGCCCGGGCCGGGGCAGAGATCACCCTGGCCACCGTGGCCGGGCCGTAGTCGGCGACCGGTCGGTCGGAGAGGTTCGGAGAGGACAGGTCTCGCCGACGCGTCGACTACCGTGCGATTGTGACCGGTGATCAAAGCCCCGACTCAGTATCGGACGACGGACAGTTCGTCACCCTCGAGCGACGAGAAGACGGGGTGGCGCTGGTTCGGCTCGACCGACCCAAGATGAACGCGCTCTCCGGTGAGCTGCTTGGACAGCTGCGGGTCGTCATCGACGACCTGGCTGCCGACCTTCCCGGTGCGGTGGTGGTGTGGGGTGGGCCCCGCATCTTTGCCGCCGGAGCCGATGTCTCCGAATTCAAGGGCCCCGGTGCCGCCGCCGCCGTGGCCGATGGCTTTCGGGCCGTTGGTGACGGCCTGGTCTCGCTGCCCCGGATGGTGATCGCCGCGGTCAACGGGTACGCCCTGGGCGGGGGGTGTGAGCTGGCCCTGGCCTGCGATATGCGGGTGGCCGCCGACAATGCCACCTTCGGCCAACCCGAGGTCCTGCTCGGCGTCATCCCCGGCGGTGGCGGCACGCAGCGCCTGGCTCGGTTGATCGGCCCGTCTCGGGCCAAGGACCTCATCCTCACCGGGCGCCAGGTCCGGGCCGACGAGGCGCTGAGCCTGGGGTTGGCCGATCGGGTGGTCCCTCGGGACGACGTGCTGACCGAGGCCCTGGAGCTGGCCACCACCCTCTCCCGCGGCGCGCTGGCCGCCCAGGCGCTGGCCAAACGAGCCATCGACGTGGGCCTCGACGAGTCGCTGGCCCAGGGGCTCGATGGTGAGAAGGAGGCATTCGTGGCCTCGTTCGAGACCGAGGATGCCACGATCGGGATCGAGTCCTTTCTCGCCCATGGTCCCAACCAGGCGGAATTCACCGGCCGATAGTGGATACACCCGCCGTGGATGAGTCCGTCCTGTCCGTTGCCCGCTCGCGGGAGGAGTCCGTCCCGGCCGCGCCGGTCTCTGTGACCGTGCCCACCCCGGCGGGGGAGCCCCTTCCGCCGCCAGAGGACGACCCCCAGTGGTTCCAACGGGCCGTGTTCTACGAGGTGCTGATCCGGGGCTTCTTCGACGCCAACGACGACGGTTCCGGTGACCTGCCCGGGCTCATCGCCAAGCTCGACTACCTGCAATGGCTCGGGGTCGACTGCTTGTGGCTGCTGCCCTTCTACCCGTCGCCTCTCCGCGACGGTGGGTACGACATCAGCGACTACTTCACCGTGCACCCCGACTTCGGAACGGTGGACGATCTTCGCACCTTGTTGCACGAGGCCCACGCCCGGGGCATCCGGGTCATCGCCGACCTGGTCATCAACCACACCAGCGACGAGCACCCGTGGTTCCAAGAGTCTCGTCAGAGCCGGGACAATCCTAAGGCCGACTGGTACGTGTGGAACGACGACGACCAGCGGTGGCCGGAGGCCCGGGTGGTGTTCGTCGACGTGGAGCGGTCCAACTGGGCCTACGACCCCTTGCGCGAGCAGTACTACTGGCATCGCTTCTATGCCCACCAGCCCGACCTCAACTACGAGAACCCCGAAGTGGCCGACGCCATCCTCGACGTCGTCCGCTTCTGGCTCGACCTGGGGCTGGACGGCTTCCGCCTCGACGCCGTGCCCTTCCTCTACCAAAAGGACGGGACGGCGGGGGAGAACCTGCCCGAGACCCATGCCTTCATCCGCCGGGTACGGGCCGAGCTCAACGTGAAGTACCCGGGCCGGATCCTGCTGGCCGAGGCCAACGGATGGCCGGCCGACGTGGCCGACTACTTCGGCGACGACGACGACGAGTGCCATTTGTGCTTCCACTTCCCGTTGATGCCGCGGTTGTTCATGGCCGTCCGACGGGAGCAGCGCTACCCGATCACAGAGATCCTGGCCCAGACCCCGGCGGCACCGCCAGGGGGGCAGTGGGCCATCTTCCTGCGTAACCACGACGAGCTGACCCTGGAGATGGTGTCGGACGAGGATCGGGACTACCTGTTCGCCGAGTACGCCAAGGACCCCCGCATGAAGCGGCACATGGGGATCGGCCGTCGGTTGGCCCCTCTGATCGACCGGGACCGCCGGCTCTCCGAGCTCCTCTACTCCTTGTTGTTGTCCCTTCCTGGGAGTCCGGTTCTCTACTACGGCGATGAGATGCAGATGGGCGACAACCTCTACTTGGGGGATCGGGACTCGGTCCGGACTCCCATGCAGTGGACGCCCGACCGAAACGGCGGTTTCAGCCGGGCTGATTTCGCCCAGCTGTACCTGCCCCCGCTCATGGACCCGGTGTACGGGTTCCAAGCGGTGAACGTCGAGGCCCAACAGCGGAACCCGAGTTCGTT
>DASZLD010000045.1:0-5971 GCA_035552655.1 Acidimicrobiales bacterium | reverse complement strand
TCGAGTCGGTGGTGACGGCTGACCCGGAGGGAGCGGCGGACCGATTTTGGCAGGCCGGCTACGAGCTGATCCGACACGAGGTAGCCGAGGAGCGGGTTCTCTATCCGGCGCTGTACCGCTGCCGAGCCGGCGCTGCCGAGGTGGCCGGCAAGGGACTGGCGGAACAGGCCGATCTCGAACGCCTCCTGGGCGACATGGAAAAGGCAGGGCCGATGGGTGATGGTTTCGAGGAGGCCTTCGACGCGTTGAAAGATGCGGTCCAGCTCCATGCCGCATTCGAAGAAGAAGCGATCCTCCCGCTCATCGCCGACGGTTTGAGCGATGAGGAGCGCTTCGAGCTGGGCGACCACTATGCCCAGGCCAAGAAGACTGCTCCCACCCACCCGCACCCTCACCTCTCCGGTAGCGACAAACTGCCGGGGTCGGTTGCGGCGCTCATCGACCGGCTACGCGACGCCATGAGCGGAACCAGGCCGCGTCCCAACCGTTCGGCTGGCCCGAATGTCTCGAGTGGCCGATAGCGGTCGATACGTCGGAGTTCCGCGCTGGCGTTCATGACGATTCCATCCCGAAGTGCCCAGTCAACGAGCCCACGGCCAACACGTGGCTTCCCGCCGCGAACTGGAAGCGCGCGTAGGTAGTGTGATCGTCCAGCCCCAGCGAATCGGTTTCCAGGGCGTAAACCGTGAACCGGTAGTGATGAGGCGGGTCATCGGGCGGCGGGGCCATTCCCCCATACCGGCTTTCTCCCCATTCGGTGAAGCCAAGCGTACCGTCCTGTGCATCGGGGTAAGGAACGGCTCATGACCGATACGAACCCCACCGAAAGCTTGGATGCCGAAGGTATGCCCACCGGGGAGGACCATCCGCCAGGGCGGGACATCGAGTTGGACGAAGAGTCGCGGATGGCGCCACGGGAGTATCCCGTCGCCAGCGGTTCGGATCCCGCCTATCCGGTCACCGATGCACAGCAAGGTTCGCTCGAGTCAGTGGCGGAACGGGCCGTCCGGGAGAGGCCTGACCTCGGTGGCGAGGAGTTCGATGCCGGGGGAGAGGGAGTGGGAGGGGAGGACGGCCAGTTGGAGGTGGGCGAGCCCTACGTAGTCGGGTCGTTCGGCGCAAGTCCAGCCGCTGTCGCCGCCCAAGCGATCCCGGTCGATGATGTCGCCGCGCCGCCGATCGAGGACGAAGTGGCGGATGCCGGTCGCATGGCAGCTGATGCCGACGGCGTAGGCCATCCCGGCTCTCAGTCTCCCGGTCAGGACCATGAGGAACTGGGGATCCCGGCGGAAGCCGCGGCCTTGCACGAGGACGATGGCAGCCCCCGGTGACCAGAGTGGCCGGACCGCCGACGATGCCGAACCAGAGATGATCGAGGGAGGAGCGTTATGAAGGCCCATGGCCAGGCAAAGCGTGAGATCGAAGCGTCCGGAGGAGATCCGGACGTCGACGACACCGAGGGAAGACCGGAAGAGGACACCTGGTTGGGTCGAGGGGGCCACGGGTGGTTCGACCGATTTCTCGGCCGACGTAAACGGGGATAGGTACCGAACGGACGCCCATAGCCCCCTGGTGGTCAGGGCGCTTGGCAACGCGGGCACCACAGGGTGCCGCGACCCTGGTTTCGTCCGCGTTGGAGGGGCGTCCCGCATCGAGGGCAGGCCGGGTCCATGGCGTCGCGTACGCCGGTGAGCCATCGGCGCAGGCCGGGAACGCGCCCGTGGCGTACGGACGTCCGCAGGACCTGCCGCATCCGAGAGTACAGGTGACCGACGTCTGCCGGTTCCAGATCTGCGATCGGGCACAGCGGGTTGACGCGAGCCTGCCAGCAGATCTCGTCGCTCAAGAGATTGCCCAGACCGGCGAGAAGTGCTTGGTCCATGAGAGCAGGCTTGAGCTTGCCCCGCCTGGCCCCCAGTATGTCGGCAAAGGTGGCCCGGTCGACGGTGAGCGCGTCCGGACCGAGCGGACCGGTGACGGCGGAGACTTGATCGTCGGCGGCAATCCACACGCCACGCAGCTTCCGTTGGTCGGCGTACCGGAATTCCCCCCGATCCAATGTCAGCACCAGTCGTTCGTGATCTTCCCGTGCTTCGGTCGAGGGCGCGTAGTGCGGATGGCCCGTCATGCCGCTGTGCACGAGGATCACGGGGCCATCGGTGGGCAGGATGAGCCACTTGCCGTGGCGGCGTGGCTGGGCAAACCGACGGCCGACAAGGCGCCGGGCGAACGAGCGGGCCGACGCGTTGCGCAGGATGCCGGCATCGCACACGTGTACGTGCCGGATCCGCCGACCTGGTAACCGCTCGGCCAATGCACGGCGGAATCCCTCGACATCGGGCAGTTCGGGCATGCCCATCGCCTTCCCGTTCCGAGAGCCGGTCAAACGGGCAGGACCGGGGGCGAGCCCTCGATCGTGCTTGTCAGGTTTGCCTGCCGGGGGATGGGGTAGCTCGGTCAGTTGTGCACGTTGTTTTCTTCCTCACCTACGCCCTCGTCGGAGTTACCGGCACCGACGCGGGACCTGGGTCCTTCCGGTGAGGCCAGCTCGGACCGTGCGGTTCGAGAACCGAGTCGATGCTGGGAGCCAGCTGGCAGAACGGTTGGACGCGTTGGGCCTGGACTCCCCGCTCGTGCTTGGACTGCCCCGGGGAGGGATCCCGGTCGCTGCTGCCGTCGCCTCTGTGCTCGGGGCCCCATTGGAGGCGTTCGTGGCCCGCAAAGTTGGTGCTCCCGGTCATGAGGAGTTCGGTATCGGGGCAGTGGCGGAGGGTCTCGACGACCCGATCATGTCCGAGACGGCGGCCGACTTCGCCCCAGGCAGTGAGCGCCTGGTGGCAATGGTGGAGCGGTCGTGGCGGGAACTGTCCCGCCAGGTCGCCCTCTATCGCGGCGATCGTCCGCTCCCCGAGCTCGCCGGCCGGCATGTGGTCCTGGTCGACGATGGCTTGGCCACCGGTGCGACTGCCCACGCGGCGTTGGTCGCCCTGCGTCGCTGGCGCCCGGGTCGGTTGGTGCTCGCCGTGCCCGTATGTGCCCCCGAATCAGCCGCACGGCTCGCCCCGCTGGTCGAGGATCTCGTCTCCGCCCAGTGCCCGGCGCGCTTTATCGCCGTGGGCCAGTGGTACAACGACTTCTCGCCCACTACCGACCAGGAGGTCATCGCCCTGCTGTCGATAGGGCGGCGCAACGTGGCCACCGGGCAATGAGCACGGGTCGGCCGGCAGTGAGAAGTAGGACGTGAGCCAGGGGGACAGTCCTGGTCGCGCCCAGCTCGACGAGACCGAGCACGGCAGCGGCGAGGAAGACGCCGGTCGGAGAGCATCCTCGGACCGGCGGGCCTGGCACGTGTTGGCTGTCGTGCTGGTCGGTTCGTTCATGGCCGTGCTCGACACCACCATCGTGAACGTGGCCCTGCCCAGCATCGCCAAGGGGACCGGAGCCAGCTCGGCCGCGCTCGAGTGGGTGGTGAGCGGCTATGCCCTCACCTTCGGATTGGCCTTGGTGCCGGCCGGTCGCCTGGGCGACAGGTTCGGCACCAAGCCGTTGTTCCTCAGTGGGCTCCTGCTCTTCACCCTGGCCAGCGTGGGATGCGGGATCGCCCAGTCGCCGTCCCAGCTGATCGCGGCGCGAGTGGTCCAGGGTCTGGGGGCGGGTATCTACTATCCGGCCATCAGCGCCACCATCCAGCGGACGTTCAGTGGTCGCGAGCGAAGCCGGGCATTCGGATACCTCGGCAGTGTGGTCGGCATCTCCACCGCGGTGGGGCCGTTGTTGGGCGGCGTCCTCATCGAACTGGCCGGGGAGGACAGCGGGTGGCGCTGGGTTTTCCTGGTCAACCTGTTTGTGGGCGCCGCCGTCTTCCCGGTGGCCCTTCGCGTGCTGCCCCGCCCCGAGGATCGAAAGAGCCACCAGTTCGACCCGGTGGGCAACCTGCTCCTCGCCGCCGTGCTGCTCTTGGTGCTGGTCCCGTTGGTCGAGGGCCGATCCGACGGGTGGCCGCTGTGGAGCTTCGTCTGCCTGGTCGGGGCGCTGCCGGTCGCCGCCGGGTTGGGGGCGTGGGAGATCCGGTTCATCCGCCGTGGAGGCGAACCCGTCCTCCGACCCGATCTCTTCCGGCACCGATCGTTCGCCGCGGGCCAGCTGCTGGCGCTCCTGTACTTCGCCGGCTTCACCAGTTTGTTCTTCACCTTGTCGATCCTGTGGCAGGAAGGCCTGGGCCGCAGCGCGCTGGCCGCCGGCCTCCTCGTTGTTCCCTTCGCCCTCGGGAGCCTGTTGACCGCTTCGAACAGCGACCGATTCTCGACCTGGTTGGGCCGGAAGACGGTGATGATCGGGTGCACGGCCATGCTGTTCGGACAAGCGACCATGTTGGTCGCCCTGCACCTCAGCGCACCCGATCCCAGCGCCCTCTGGTTCATCGGCCCGCTGGTCGTGGCCGGTTTGGGAAACGGACTGGTCATCGCGCCGAATCAGGACTTCGTGCTTGGGTCGGTGCCCAAGCGGGAGGCAGGTACCGCTGGGGGCTCGCTGATCATGGCCCAGCGGGTCGGGGCGGCGATCGGCATCGCCGTGATCGGGACCGTGTTGTTCGGGTCGGCGTCGAGCTCTGCGTCATCCGCCCGGGTCGATCCGGTGCTTGTGCACACGGCACAGACGGCGACCATGGTGAACCTCGCCTTCGTGGCCCTGGCCCTGATCTGTACCTTCGCCTTGCCCCACACCCTGGGAGAGGAGCGGGCCTCGGAGAACCAGTGATGGCGGGACTGACGGGCACTGCCGCAGGGATCGAGCGATTGTGGGAGTTATCGGCTCCGGTCGTCGGCTCGGCCCTGTAGTGCCGCCTACCAGGCTGGTTCATGGGGCCCCGAGTCGATCTACGGCTTCATCGCTCCTCACCGGTGGCGACTGCCGTTCGAGCGCCAGTGGCGGCGGGCCGCCTGACCCGCAGGGTGGGTTCTGCGTTCGAGCCCAATCCAGCAGCGCATGTCGCATTTCCGCCAGACAGGGTTCTGGTCGTCGGGCATCCTGGGGGCATGCACGAGGACGTAGAGCGATGTGTGCGAGCCGTCCAGTCCAAGGACGCCCGCTTCGACGGCTGGTTCTTCACCGGCGTGGTGACCACCGGGATCTACTGTCGACCGAGCTGTCCGGTGGTCCCGCCCAAGGCCGTGAACATGCGATTCTATCCGAGCACGGCGGCGGCCCAGCAGGCCGGGTATCGGGCCTGCAAGCGTTGCCGTCCCGACGCGAGCCCGGGGTCGCCGGAGTGGAACCAACGCGCCGATGTGGTGGCCCGAGCCATGCGTCTCATCGCCGACGGGGTAGTGGACCGGGACGGCGTGCCCGGCCTCGCCGCTCGATTGGGCTACAGCACCCGCCAGATCGAGCGTCATCTGGTGGCCGAACTGGGAGCCGGGCCCCTCGCCTTGGCCCGGGCCCAACGGGCACAGACGGCCCGGCTCCTCATCGAGACGAGCACGTTGTCCATGACCGAGGTGGCCATGGCTTCGGGGTTCGCCAGCGTACGGACGTTCAACGAGACGGTCCAACAGGTCTTCGCCCTCTCGCCCAGCGACCTGCGTGCTCGCGTCGCTCCCGGTCGGCGGCCGGTGGCGCCCGGAACGCTGTCATTGCGCTTGCCCTTCCGAGCCCCGCTGTGCCCCGACAACCTGTTCGGCCATCTGGTGGCCACGGCCGTTCCCGGAGTTGAGGAGTGGCGTGAGGGCGCGTACCGCCGCACCCTGGCCCTACCTCATGGCCACGGCATCGTCGGGTTGCGACCGACGCCCGACCACATCGCCTGTCTGCTGCAGTTGACCGACTTGCGGGACCTGTCCATCGCCATCAGCCGATGCCGGCGCCTGCTCGACCTGGATGCTGACCCCATCGCCGTTGACAATCTCCTGCGCGCCGACCCGGTATTGACAGCCCTGGTGGACAAGGCGCCCGGTCGCCGGGTGCCTCGTAC
>DASZLD010000044.1:0-64495 GCA_035552655.1 Acidimicrobiales bacterium | reverse complement strand
GCCGGCGGCCAGCGGGGTCCCGGAGGGGAGACCGCGGCCACCGGTCGACCCGCACGACGCCTGGAGGGTGAACTCCGTCGCCGGCCGAGCGGCCCATGGTCCCGTCGACCCGAACGGGCTGATGGTGACCACGACCTGGTGGGGTACGGCCTGCCGCGCCGCTCGGACATCGAAGTGCTGGTCGGCCACGATGATGTCTGCCGCTCGGGTCAGGTCCTGCTGTCGACCGATGGAGGTCGATCGCTTCGAGGTGTGCAGGAAGTCGAACAGGCCACCGGTCCCCGACCTCCGTTGCTCGACGCCGCCCGGAGGCTCGACGAAGACCACGTCGGCCCCGGCGTCGGCCAGTAGCTTCGAGCAGTACGGTCCGGCCACGCCCGAGCTGTGGTCGACCACTCGGATGCCGGCCAGGGACATCAGCCCGATCGCCCCGGCGGCCGGGGCCGAAAGTAGGGAAGGTTGACGGCCTCGCCCACCGGGCGGAAATCGACCTCGACCTCCAGGCCGACGGCGACCTCGGCGGTATCGCAGTCGATGACGTTCGACAACATCTGGAAACCCTCGTCCAGGTTGACGATGATGGGTGCGTAGGGCACGGCGAAGCCCGGAGACGGCGGCTGCCACGAGACCGTCCAGCTGTAGACGGCGCCTCTCCCCAGGCTCACCTGCCAGTCCAGGTCCCGGCTCCGGCACTGCCGGCAGATGGGGCCGGGATTGAACAGGGTATGGCCACAGGCCCGGCATCGCTGATAGCGGAGCTCGCCGACCGCGCAGCCGTCCCAGAACGGCTGGCTCCACATCGACGGGCGCGGGAGGGGGATACCCGACAACTGGGCGTTGAGACGGGTCATGGCCGGGTCTTGCCCAGCAACACGACATCGTTGAACAACGCCCCCGCTCCCCCGCAGGTGCACATGACCACCTCGGGGTCCGACAACTGCACGCCGCTGGCCCGGCCCTGGATCTGCTCGACGCCGCGAACCACCCGTTGCAGCATTTGGGTCAACCCGCCGGGATGACTGAAGGACATGGTCCCACCGTCGGTGGTCACCGGATGCCGACCCGATGGCTCGATCACGCCGGACGTCACGTACTCCCCCCCTTCGCCTTCGGCACAGAACCCGAATGCCTCGAACTGGCGGATCAGCTCGAAGGAGAACGGGTCGTAGAACTCGCATCCGTCCACCGCTTCAGGTCCGATCCCGGCCGTGGCGAACGCCTGGCGGGCTGCTCGCCGTCCCACATAGCCATTGGGGACGTCGGTGTTGCCGGTCAAGTCCCAGCTGGGCGGATGCTGGTACGAGGGACCGAAATGATCGATACCTCCACCCAGGATGTACACCGGCGGGCAGCGGAGATCGGCGGCCCGATCAGCGGTGGTGATCAGCAGCGCCGTCGCCCCCTCGGACGTGGTGGCGCAGTCGAGCAGGTTGAACGGTTCGGCGATGGGCCGGGACGACCGGATGTCGGCCGGTGTGAACGGCCCGCGCCCGTAGTAGATGGCTTCGGGGTTGACGCTCCCGTTGTTCCGGATGGTGGCGGCCACATGGGCCATCTGGTCCACGGTCGTGCCGTGGCGCTCCATGTGCCGCCGGGCGATGAGCGCGAACTCGGCCGCGGTGAACATGCCGAACGGGGCCACGAACTCGTTCCCGGGTCGTGTCCACGGGGCCACGGCCTCCCGATCGGTGTAGATCCCCGCTTCGCCGTCGGCCAGCAGCACCACCTGGGCCGCCCCGGCGGCGACGGCCGCCGCCGCCGTGAGCACGGCGTCGACACCCCCGCTCAGGCGGGGATCCCACACCGGCCCGATGCCCAGCAAGTAGGCCAGCGAGGTGCCGTGACGCCCGGCCACCCCATCGACCTCGGCCACGTCCATGCCCGCCGTGTCCAGGACGGACAGGGCGGCGTCGAGGGTGATCGACAGCGAGTCGGATCCCTCCAGTCGACGAGCCTGGCGGCTGTTGGAGACGGCGGCAATGGCCACGTCCCGGTACGGGTGGGATGAGGTCACCAGGGGCGCCTTCGTTCGCGGTGATCCCGGGACAGGTTCACGGCGGCAACATAGCCCGACTTGGCAACCTGTCGCGGTGGTCACGAGCACGGAAGCCCTTTGGGAGGTGGCGACCGGTATGGCGGACTGCGATCCACCCAGTCGATTGGCTAGCGTGTCGCGGGGGGCGCCACGGCGATCTCCGGAGAGCAGAGGGGGACCGGTGAATCCACAGGACCTAATTCTGATCAGCGTCGACGACCACATCGCCGAACCGGCCGGCATGTTCGCCGCCCACCTTCCCGACCAGTACCGAAGTCAGGCACCACGAGTGGTGGTCGAGGCCGATGGGGTCGAGCAGTGGTACTACGGCGACCTGCGGGGTCGTAACCTCGGCCTGAACGCGGTGGCGGGCAAGTCGCCCGAGTACTACAACATCGACGCCAGCCGCTACGACGAGATGCGTCCGGGCTGTTTCGATGTCCACGAACGGGTCCGCGATATGAACGCCGGTGGCCAGCTGGCCGGGCTCAATTTCCCCAACTGGCCCGGGTTCTCGGGTCAAGTGCTCAGCCAGGGGCCCGATCGCCACCTGAACGACATCATGATCGGCGCCTACAACGACTGGCATGTCGACGAGTGGTGCGGTGCCTATCCCGAGCGGTTCATCCCCTGTGGGATCCTGCCCCTGTACGACGTGGACCGGGCCGCGGTCGAGGTGCATCGGCTGGCGGCCAAGGGATGCCATGCGGTGACCTTCTCCGAGAACCCCGAGGCTCTGGGGATGGCCAGCATTCACAGTCACTATTGGGACCCGCTCTTCGCCGCCTGCTCCGAGGAGGGAACGGTGCTGTGCTGCCACGTGGGCTCATCCTCGCAGACGGCCCACACCTCGGCCGACGCCCCGGCCAGCGTGGCCATCAGCCTGTCGTCGGTGGCGTCGATCTTCACCATGGTCGACCTGATCTGGTGCGATGCCTTCGCCCGCTTCCCCGACCTTCGTTTCTCCCTCACCGAAGGAGACGTGGGCTGGATCCCCTACTTCCTGTGGCGCGCCGAGCACGTCAGCGAACGCCATCGGGGCTGGACCGGTCACCAGTTCCCCGAGGGCATCTCCGGACCGGCCGCCGTGTTCCGACGCAACATCCTGTGCTGTTTCATCAGCGACCCGGTGGGCGTGGAGAACCTGTCCCACTTCAATGTGGACAACGTGTGCTGGGAGTCGGACTACCCCCATTCCGATGGCATCTGGCCCAATGCCCCCGAGGTCCTGAGCGAGGTCCTGGCTGGGGTCAGCGACGCCGTGGTGGACGGCATCACCCACGGCAACGCCATGCGCCATTACCAATTCGATCCCTTTGCCCTGCGGTCACCCGATGCCTGCCGGGTCGGTGCCCTTCGGGCCGAGTCCCCCGACGTCGACACCGTCACCCGGGTGGGGCGGCCCGCCGGGGAGCGCGACCGCCAAGCGTGGGCCAAGATCGCCAACCGGGTGGCTGCGGCCAAAGCGGGGCGGAAGACGCCGGCTGCCACCCGGCACTGAGAACCCGGGTGTTCCCCTGCGGCTACCTGCCCAGGGTAAGGGTGGCGCGCTTGGACCGGTCGTTCCCCTGATAGCTCAGGGACACCTCGTCGCCGCCATCTCACCGAGGGCCAAGGCCATGGGTCGCAGCTGACGACCCAACCTCAGGCGAGGCGCTTCACCGTCTCCGGGCGAGCCGGTGTCGTTGCCGGGGTCTCCGAGGGCATGTCCATGAAGAGGACCCACGAGTCAGTGGAGGCCAGGCACGGCCCGGCCGGCCCCAGTGCACCACAGGCCAGAGACCAACGGATCAGTTCCTTCTTCCAGGCGGCGACTCGGATGCGACGGCGGATCCGACGCATCCACTGGCGGTCCTCCTCGGTCACGGCCACCAGCGCACAAAAGGCGTCGTGCTCGTTCACCATTCCCCCCATGTTGATGACCCTCCCCCACTCGATGTCTGCATCGAGACGAACCAAGCCTTCAACTCCGCGCGCCACTATATCCATGCCCGCGCTCTATCGCCGGACCATGTCCTCTGTTCCCGGCCAGGGCCTCAGATAGGATCTCGACGCCTCCGGGCACCCGTCAGCTGACTCACGGTTTGGAGCCTCCTATGAGCTCGACCCATCTTGACCTCCCGATGCTCGGGCCTCCGAGAGCAGAAGAAGTGAGCGACGGGATCTACGCCTACATCCAGCCCGACGGGAGCTGGTTCATCAACAACACCGGGTTCATGGTCGGGGCCACCGGGGTCACCAGCATCGATGCCTGCTCCACCGAGAGGCGAACCCGGGCCTACCTCGAGACCATTGGCGGCGTGAGCGACCAGCCGATCAGAACTCTGATCAACACGCACCATCACGGCGACCACACCCACGGCAACTACCTCTTCTCTCCGGCCACCATCGTCGCCCACGAGGCCTGTCGGGATCAGGTGCTGGCCAGCGGGTTGCCCGACTTCCACGGGATATGGGACGACGTCGATTGGGGTTCGTTGGAGCTGGCTCCGCCCTTTCTCACCTACCGCGACACCGTGACCCTGTGGGTCGACGACCTGGCCTGCGAGGTCCGCCACGTAGGCGACGCCGCCCACACCACCAACGACTCCGTCGTCTGGTTGCCCGATCGGTCGGTGCTCTTTTGCGGCGATCTGTTGTTCAACCAGGGCACGCCCTTCGTGCTCATGGGCTCGGTGACCGGCGCCATCGACGTCCTCGAGAACGTCGTTCGCCCCCTCGGGGCCCAGACCATCGTGCCCGGCCACGGTCCTGTGGCCGGTCCCGAGCTCATCGATCGGGTGGTGGCCTATCTCCGCTTCGTCCTGGCCACCGCCATGCAGGGCATCGAGGCCGGAGTGAGCCCCCTCGACGCGGCCCGGGACACCGACCTGGGCCAGTTCGCCGATCTCTCCGACGCCGAGCGGATTGTCGGCAACTTGCATCGCGCCTACGCCGAGCTCCAAGGCACGCCCCGGGGCGGCACCATCGACATCGCCGCGGCTTTGGCCGACATGGTCACCTACAACGGGGGCCGACCGCTGACCTGCCGGGCCTGAGGTGGACTCCCGATGATCAGGATGGCCACACGATGCTCTGCAGCTCGCTGTAGGTGTGCATCCCCCACTTGCCGTCCATGCGACCGATGCCACTCATCTTGAACCCACCGAAGGGGGTGTGGGCATTGCGACCGGTGGTGTTGATGCCCACGTTCCCGGCCCGGAGCCGGCGGGCCACCGCGTAGGCCCGAGGAGTGTCCTTCGAGAACACGTAGTCGTACAGCCCGTACGAGCTGTCGTTGGAGATGGCGATGCCCTCGTCCTCGTCGTCGAAGGGGACCACCACCACGACGGGACCGAAGATCTCGTTTCTGACCACGTGCATGTCGTTGTGGCACTCGGCCAACAGGGTGGGCGCCACGAAATATCCCTTTTCCAGGTGCTGGGGCTGACGGCCGTCGACGACGACCTCGGCTCCGTCGTCCCGGCCCGAGGCGATCATGGCCTCGATGCGATCCCTCTGGACCCCGGAGATGACCGGGCCGACCACGGTGGCCGGGTCGAGCGGGTCACCGGTGGGCAGCGACCGGGCCGCCTGGGCCAGGCCGTCCACCAGCTCCTGGTAGAGGGATCGGTGCACGACCACCCGGGTGGGAGCGGTACAGATCTGCCCGGAGTGGAAGGCCCAGACACTGGTGATGGAGCGAATGGCCGTCGGGAGGTCGGCATCGGCCAGGACCAGGGCGGCGCCCTTGCCCCCCAGCTCCAGCAGTAGGCGTTTCATCGTCCTGCCGCCGGCTTCGGCGATCTTGGAGCCCACCACCGAGCTGCCGGTGAAGCTGATCATGTCGATATCGGTCGAGTCGACCAAGGCCGCACCGATCTCGGGGTGGGAACCCGTCACCAGGTTGATCACCCCGGGCGGGAACCCCACCTCCTCGAACACCTTCACCATTTCGATGATGCCCAGGGGATCCTGGGGAGCGGGTTTGATGACCACGGTGTTGCCCATGGCCAGGGCGGGACCGACCTTGCCGGCCATGCTGGTGAGGGGGAAGTTGTACGGCGTGATGCAGGCCGACACGCCAACTGGCTGTCGGGCGGCGATGGCCCCGAGCAATGCCCCCGGCGCCAGTTGCGACGCCATCGACTCGCTGGGCGGCAATGGTTCGTCCCAGTCGCCCAGGGCCAAGTCGGCGTACTCGTAGAGGCGATTGGCACAGCCCGGCACCTGGGCACCGGCGGCCACAGCCAGGGTTGCACCCGTCTCGGCCTGGACCAGCGGGACGAGCTCATCGTGTCGTTCGACCCAACGGTCGGCGGCGGCCCGGAGCAGGGCGGAACGCTCCTTGCGGCTGGTCAGGGACCAGGATTCGAATGCCTGCTTGGCCGCGGCCGCGGCGGCGGCTACGTCGTCGACGGTGGCTTCGGGAGCAAGGCCGACGACCTCTTCGGTGGCCGGGTTGACGATCTCATAGGTACCGCCGGTGGGCGTGACCCACTGGCCGTCGATATACAGCTTGTAGTCGGTCCTGGTCTCCACGGTGGTCATCGTGCCCCCTTCGTCGTTGGTCAACGGTACCGCCGGTCCCGCGGTTGCGACACTCGACGCTCCCCTCGATTGCCCGTTCCCGCCAACGAGCGGGGCTCACCAACGCTTGGGCGGGTCGCTCCGGTTGAGATCGGCCAGGTAGCGGTTATAGGCCTCGAGGTCCTTGTCCACCACCACCTTCACGCCGACGACGCGTGCATCGACCACCTGCTCGGTGTCGTCGGTGATCGCATCGGGATGATCGCCCGCCGTGGCCGCCACCAGGCGGGCGTCGCCCTTTTGCTCGTGGGACTCGATGGCTTCGGTCCGCGTGCCCTCCGACAACGCCGGTGACCCGGGGGACCCCAGACTGGCTTGCATGACCGCCTTCGTCAGGCTCTTGTCCAGGGCCCACCCCGGCACCTCTTCGAGGGGCATGCCCGAATTGGCGGCGGCCGTGCGGTCCCGGGCCGCCCACAGTCGGGCCAGGGCGGTGGACTTCTCGTTGATCAGGCGCCACCAGACGTAGATGGCGTAGAGGGCGAACAGGGGCCACTCGAACGTGTATGCCCAGCTCAGCGTGTTCCCGCTCCGGGCGGCGTGGTACTGCCACCGGCCGAGCAGCAAGAAGGTGGGCACGATGATGAGGACGAGCACGTGGAGGCCGATACAACGCCAGGTGAAGTACTTGCGCATCGCCAACAAAGCGTACTGCCGGGCCCGGCGGCTGCCACCATCGGGCAGGATCGGCGACCGGTGGCCTGCCGGATCAGGAAGCGAGGACTCGTAGGAGGAAATCGGCGGTCAGATCGGTCCAGGTGTTCAGGTCGGAACGGGTGGAGGCCACGTGCAGCTCGGAGTCAGGGAGGAGGGCGTGCAACTCCTCCGCCGTGGACACGGGATGAACGGGGTCTCCGGTCCAGGCCAGGATCAGGGCGGGCACCTTGATCCCGGCAATCTCGGCCCGGTCGGGCAGGTTGGCCCGGGTGGCGCCCCGCATGACCAGGGCCAGCCGCTTGGGATCCCACGCCCGGGTGGCCGCCGCCTGCTGTTCCCGCCGTCGCTCGTCACCGACATAGGGGTCCGGCGGGTCGAGCTCGGCCCGAGCGGCGATGACCGCTTCGATGCCCTCTGTCTCGATGACGCTGGCCGCCAGCTCCCATTGCTCGGCCTGGGCCGCCCGCGTCTCCCATGCGGTGGGTGGGATGGCCAAGACCAGGGCCCGGACCCGCCCGTGGCCCAGGACGGCGGCATGGAGCGCCGTGCCGCAGCCCATCGAGGCGCCGGCGGCCACGTAGGTGCTGATGCCCAGGGCGTCGGCCAGGGCCAGTTGGTCCTGGGCCAGCTCCGACCAGCGGTAGGCGTCCAGATCGGGCGTCGACTCGGACTCACCATGGCCCCGGGCGTCGTAGCGAACCACGGTGAAAGGGATCCGGTCCCAGTCGAGCAGTCCCATGTCGGCGTCGCTGTCCCGGTTCATCGAGAGCCCATGACCCCAGATCAGATCGGGCCCTTCCCCTGATACCTCGGCCTCGACCTCGACGCCGCGGATGGTGAACCGTTGGCGGGGCATCGACAAGACGATTAGCTGGCCGACCGGCCCAGCGACGCCGGGTTCATCGGCGTGGCCATGTCGTGCACGGCAGGCAACACCTTCTCGGCGAAGAGGCGAAGGCTCTTTTCTGCTTTGTCCTGGGGCATGCCCCCGTAGAAGACGTGGATCACCAATGTCTCCAGGCTGATAGCCCACTGCAGGGTCTTGAGCTTGTCGATGATCTCGTCGGGCGTGCCGATGGGCTGCGTCTCGCGGCGACTTTCCACGGCGGCGTCGGCCACGCCCACATCGGCGGACTGACGGGTGAGGTACTCCTCGTAGCCCTTGACCCCTTCGAAACCGGGGTTGTTCCACTCGAAGTAGTGGTGCTGGGCCGCCAGTTGCTGGGCGCGGAAATACTCCCACCCCTCCTCCGCTTCTGCGGAGGTCTCGGCGCAGTACATCCACAACAGGGTGGTCGGTTGGTCAGGGGCCAGGCCGAGCTCGGCCCGGATCTCGTTGAACCCGCGAACTTTGTCGGTCATACCGGCCAGGTCGTCGTCGGAGACGAACATCTGTCCCAGGCCGTTCTCCGCGGCCAGACGAGCCGACTTGTCGGTGGTGAACGCGGCCTTGATGTTGGAGGTGAGCTCGCCTTTGTGGCGGGCCTGGGGCCGGACCGTCGTGGGCGGGATCTTGAACACCGGCCCGTCGAAGGTGAACCGCTCGGCTCCGTCGGCCGCCCGGATGGCGTTCACCACATCGTAGAAGTAGGCGTGCGACTCCTCGATGGGAATACCCAAGGAGGCGTACTCGTGCGGGGCGACCCCACGGCCGATCCCCAGGTGCAGCCGACGACCCTGGAGCAGGATGTCGAGCATGGAGATCTCGTGGGCCAGCCGCACGGGGTTCCACCACGGAGCGACGATGACCGCCGTTCCCATGTCGACGCGGGACGTGCGTCCGGCCCAGTACGCCAACCATTGCAGCGGGTTGGGCTGCATCGAGTAGGCCGAACCGTAGTGCTCGGTGGCCCAGATCGAGTCGAAGCCCAGTGGCTCCACCAGCTCGCCCATGTACAGGGTCATGTCCATGTTGACGTGGTCAGGGACGTCGGGCGGTCGTTCGTAGTCGCCGGCCATCAGCCGTGGCCAATCCCCCTGGTTGTACCCCGTGACCATGACTCCGCAGTGCATTGCCTCTCCCCTCCGTCTCCCGACAGCATTCCATGTCCGCGCTCATCCGTGCGACACGGTTATCAGGTTTAGCTCGTGACCCTCCGTCGAAGCCATTCCGGCCGGTCGGATGGGGTTCAGGCCGGGGTCGAGTACCGCTTGCGGAGCTCCTGCTTCAAGATCTTGCCCATGGGATTGCGCGGCAGCTCGTCGATGATCTCCAGCCGCTCGGGGATCTTCTGATTGGCCAGCTCGTGGGACCGGCAGTGCTCCACCACCTCGACCAAGGTCAGCGTGTCCTCGCCCTCGGCCAGCACCACCACGGCGCAGGCCCGCTCCCCGGTCCGGGGATCGGGGACGCCGATGACGGCGACGTCGGCCACCTTGGGGTGGGTGTAGACGACGCCCTCGATCTCGAGGGCCGAGAGGTTCTCGGCGTTCCGGATGATGATGTCCTTGGTCCGGCCGGTGATGCGCAAGTGGCCGCGGGGGCCGACCACGCCCAGGTCGCCGGTCCGGAAGAAGCCCTCGTCGTCGAAGGCGGCGGCGTCCAGACTGGCGTCGACATAGCCCTTGAGGGCCTGAGGCCCACGCACCAGGACCTCTCCCTCCTCCCCCGGAGGGAGCACGGTCCCGTCGAGAGAGACGATCTTGAGGTCGATGCCGGGGAGGGCGCGGCCCTCGGCCACGGCCAGGTCCTGGTCGAGGTCGTCCATGAACGAGCCGGTGGCAATGGGGAACTCGGTGAGGCCCCAGGCGGAGAGGATGGGCACACCGAAGATCTCCTTCATCTGGTAGAAGAGCTCGGGCGGCTTGGGTGCGCCGCCCGAGGACAGCGAGACCAGATTGGGGAACAACGGCTCGGAGCCGTGGTGCTGTTGTGCCTCGGCGTAGGCGAGGAAGAAGGGCAGTGAGCTGCCCAACCGGGTGGCGCCGTGCTCGGACATCACCAGCGGGCTCTTCACCGGGTCGAAGATCTCGATCATGAGGATCCGTGATCCGGTGTAGAGGGTGGAGACGGTGATGGCAAAGCCCCCGACGTGGGTGTACGGGTAGGGCAGGGGCATGACGTCGTCGCCGCTGGCGTTCAGGATGGGCCCGTTGGCCGTGGACATCAGCGACTGGTCGGTGTGCCTGGCCCCCTTGGGCTCGGCGGTGGTGCCCGAGGAGTAGAAGATGTGCCGGACCGGATCGCCCTCACCGGTGGGAGGCGGGGGCAGGATCGAGGGATCACCGAGGGGCAGGCCCCCCCGGTCGAGCACCAAGGTCTCGCAACCGTGGGTGTCGGCCACGTCCCGGGCCAGGGCGCCGTAGTCGAAATTGCGCCAGACACTCGGGGTGATCAGCAGCCGGGCGCCGGTCTGGCCCACGATGAACCCGACCTCGCGCTGGCGCAGGATGGGGATGATGGGGTTCTCCACCGCCCCCAAACGGGCCAGAGCCAGCAGAAGCACCGCCGCCTCGTGGGCGGTGGGGAGCTGCCAACTGACCGGGGTGTCCGCCCTGATCCCCCGGGCGTACAGGGCCGCCGCCACCTGCTCGGCGGTGTCACGCCACTGCGCCGCCGTCATGGTGCGACCGGTGTCGTCCTCCAACAGGACCCGATCGGGGGTGGCCTCTGCTCGTTGCTCCAACAGCCCCCACAGCGTCGGGGGATACGTGGGCAGGTCGTCCACGGTCAGCTCGGCCGCGGGCTTTCCTCGCCCCACCGGCGCCAGGTCCGTCATTGCTGTACCCCTTTGCTCGCCCAGTCGTTCGGTCGGACGGGCCCCGTGCACGAACCGCGTCCCCCACCAGATCAGGCACGTTAGCGGTCGGCCTCAGGGGTTCGAAACCCGCGGACCGGCCCTCGGGTCTCCGTTCGCTGGTCGGTGGCCACGTCAGGTCGGCCCTCGAAGTAGCGATCGAGCACGTACCCGAACACCGGCTGGTCAGGCCCGGCCCGCAGGAACAACGTCATGGAGGAGTGCAGCTTCTGGGCGTCGACGCTCCCGAAGATCTGCCCCGCCGTGGTGCCCTCGGTCTGGCCGGCAAGGATGTCGGCACATTCGATCAGGCGCGGTCCCAGCACGTCATGGCGCAGATAGGCCCTCGCCTCCTCCAGCGATGTGATGGCGAACGTTCTCGACATGGCGCTGTGCCCGAGCCCGGCGATCTGGGGAAACACGAACCACATCCAGTGGCTGGTCTTGCGACCACGACGCAGTTCTCCGAGGGCGACGGCGTAGGTATGGCTGTCGTCCTGGGCCTGGACGAACCGCTCGAGGTCGAACGGGTCGTCCGTCTCCGTCTCCCCCATCGGCCAGCCCTCGGGTCCGTGCCCTGCCCCGGTCAGACCGTGGCTGCGGCCTTGGCCTCGGCCAGCAGCTTGTCGTCATCGGCCAGCAGGGCGCCGGCCAGGTTTCGGATCATCTCGACCACCTCAGGGTGGGATTCCGGATCCCACCCCTCCAACAGCTCGGTCAGCGATTGGCGGCGAGCGACGGTGAGCTTCTCGATCACGTAGCGCCCGGTGGCGGTGACGACCAGCTTGTGGCGCCCGGGGATCGTTTCGACATTCTCGACCAGACCTGCCGTGACCAACTCGATCACACCGTCGCGCAGGCGTTCGGGGTCGACCTTCAGCTCTGCGCCCACCTGTTCGACGGTGCAGCCCGGCCTATCGGCCAGCCGGTACAGGAGCCACACGGCCCGCGGTTCGAGATCGATGCCGGCCCGCTTCGAGAGCGTCTCATAGAGCTCGCGGCGGTTCTCACGACTGGCCGCCCGCTCCAGCAGCAGCTGGACCTCCTCCAGCGAGGTCCGGGGCTCGGGCAGACCCAAATTCTCTCCAGGGTCAGAGGACCGGATGGACTTGCGCAAGGCGATCTCCGGCAAGGTCCAGCTCAACAGGAAGGCCACGAATGCGATGGGAACCCCGATGAGGAACATGGTCGAGACGGTGTGGGCGATGCCGTGGATGACACCGGACTGAAGGGCGGCGGGGAGCTTTTGGATGGCCGAGGGGTTGTCGGCATTGAGGCTGAACCCGGTGGGTGCCTTGGCCAGGTGCAGCGAGTTCAGGATGTTGCGAACCACCACGTTGGCAAAGATGGCGCCGAACACCGCGGTCCCGAAGGAGCCACCGATCATGCGGAAGAAGGTCACACCGGAGGTGCCCGTACCCAGCTGCTCGTAGGGGACGGCATTCTGCACGGCCACGGTCAATACCTGCAGCACCAGTCCGAGGCCGAGGCCGAACACCACCATGTACGCGGCCATCGTCCACGCCCCGGTGGTCACCCCGATCAACGACATGAGGTAGAGCCCGATCGTCATCAGCCCGGTGCCGACCACCGGAAAGACCTTGTAGCGCCCCCACCGGCTGACCAGCAGACCGGAGCCGATGGAGGCGACCAGGAGACCACCCATGAGCGGGAAGAGCCGCACCCCGGACAGGACGGGGCTGATGCCCTTCACGTCCTGGAAGAACAGGGGAATGAAGGTCAGGGCGCCGAACATGGCGAAACCGACGACGAAGCCGATGGCGCTGGAAGCGGCAAATACTCTGTTGGTGAACAGTGCGAGAGGGATGACCGGTTCGACCGCTCGGCGCTCGGCCCAGAGGAAGAGGATGGTGAAGACCACGCCGGCCACGGCCAAGCCGATGATGAACGGCGACGTCCACGAATAGGAGGTGCCTCCCAGGCTGGTGAAGAGCACCAGGCAGGTGGCGGCCAGGGCCACGAGGGCAGTGCCCAGGTAATCGATGACCCGGCGCACCCGGCTCAGGGCTCCGGGTAGGGCGAAGGTCGTGACCACCAAGGCGATCGCACCGATGGGAATGTTGATGTAGAAGATCCATCGCCAACCGATGGTGTCGACGAAGAAACCGCCGATGAGGGGTCCGATGACGGTGGTCACCCCGAACATGGCCATGAACAAGCCCATGTAGCGGCCGCGTGCTCGAGGAGAGACGATGTCACCGACGATGGTCTGGGCGCCGATCATCAGGCCCCCGCCGCCCAGGCCCTGGATGGCTCGGAACAAGATCAGCTCCAGCATCGATTGACTCAGGCCGGAGAGGGCCGAACCAACCAGGAAGATGACGATGGCGGCCTGGAAGAAGATCTTCCGCCCGTACATGTCGCCGAGCTTTCCCCACAGCGGCGTGGACACCGTCGACGCCAGCAGGTAGGCGGTGACCACCCAGCTCAGATGGGAGGCGCCGTGCAAGTCCCCCACGATGGTGGGAAGGGCGGTGGACACGACGGTCTGGTCCAAGGCGGCCAGAAACATCCCCAACATGAGCGCCCCGATGATGATGAGCACCCGGCGGTGGGGCAGGTCCCGAACCGGTTCGGGTACCACCGCCGCTGTTGCCGTGTCGCTCATTGCGCCGCTTCTCGTTCACCACGCGGCAGGTCAGGCGACATTCCCGCAGTGTAGGCCGAGCGATCAGGAAGGAGCGGCGAAGATGCCACCTTTTGGATTACCGCAGAGACCCGGAGGGGTATGACGCTGTGGGAGGTCAACGGGTGACACCGCGGCGGCTAGGGCATCGAGTACTGGCGCTGATCATGGCCGTGGTGGCATTGGGTGTGATCCTCACGTCCTGTGGGGGATCGCCCACACTGGCCGGTACCGCGTCAACGCTGACGTACTGCACAAACGGGGGTGAAGCCCTCAGCCTGGTGCTCTACCACCCCAGTGCCGTGCCCAAGAGTCCTGTTCCCGTCATCGTGTACTTCCACGGTGGCGGTTGGGAAGGGGGGACGCCGTTCATTGCGCCGGGGACCCAGATCGGTGATGTCGAGTCCAACCTCGTCAATCACGGCTGGGACTTCGCCACGGTGGAGTATCGGCTGGCCCCGCAGTGGTCCTGGCCGGCACAGATCGTCGACGCCAAGTGCGCCATCCGGTACCTGCGCGCTTCGGCCGCCTTACTGCACATCGACTCCTCGCGCATCGGAGTCGTCGGCGAGAGTGCCGGTGGCCAGCTGGCGGCGCTGACGGGACTGGCTGACCAAACAGCCGGATTCGACGTCGGGCAATACCTCGATCAATCGGGCCGGGTCCAGGCCGTGGTGGACGAGTACGGGCCGGCCGACCTGGCCGCCCCCGATTGGCTGTCCTCACCCATCGCCCCGGAGGTAAACCAAGTCGTCTTCGGCGTGGCCCCGGGGGGCGACACGGCGGCTCTGACCGCGGCCAGCCCTGTCACCTACGTGGGCCCGGGCGCGCCGCCGTTCCTCGTGGTCCAAGGGGCCGATGACAACGTCGTGGTGCCGGCGCAATCGGCCGACCTGGTTGACCGGTTGACCGCAGCACACGACGAAGCCCGACTGCTCATGGTCAAAGGGGCCGGGCACGGACTGGACCAAGTCGGAGCCGTGCCCATCGATCCGAACCTCGAGACCGTGGCATCGGACGTCTCGTCGTTCTTCTTCTCCAAGCTCGCTCAGCCGGGCTGAGAATCCCTCGGTCGGGAGTCCAACCGGCCGGGGTGCTCAGCGGTGGGCGACCACGGGCACGTGCGAGTACCCGGCGACGTTGCTCATGGTCACCCGGTGCAGCCCGCCTTCGACGATGTCATAGCGGGGCCAGCGCCGAGCCATCTCGGAGATGGCGATCCGGCTCTCCATGCGGGCCAGCGCGGCACCGAGACAGCTGTGCACTCCGTAACCGAAGCCCAACGCCAGACTGGGGGGGCGGGTGATGTCGAAGTGGTCGGGATCCTCGAACGCCCGCTCGTCTCGGGTGGCCGAACCGGTGAGCAACAGCACCGGTTGGCGGGCGGGTATGGTCACCTCGCCGATGGTGCGTTCCTCCAGCAGGTATCGGCCGTTGTACTGGCTCGGTGGCAGATAGCGGAGAATCTCCTCGACGGCGCCGGGGATGAGCTCGGGCTGGTCGAGCACCTGCTGCCACTGATCGGGATTGCGGGCAAAGAGAACAGCGGCGTTGCCGACCAGCTTGGTCACCGTCTCAGCGCCGGCCCCGGCCAACAGGGACAAGAAGCCGGCAATCTCATCGTCCTCCAGCCTGCTCGTTCCCTCGTCGCCCCGGTCGACTTCGGCCTCGATCAGGCGGGTGATCATGTCGTCAGCGGGATGCTTCCTTCGCTCCTGCACCAACTGGTAGAAGTACAGGCCGGATTCCAAGGCTGCTGCCTCCGCTTCCGCAGACGGGCTGATGCTGCCCTCTTCCCGATGCAGCATGACGTCGAGCCTGAGTCGGATGTCCTGACGATCACCCTCGGGGATGCCCAGCATCTCGGAGATGATCTCGACGGGGAAGAGGGCGGACCACTGCTCGACCAGGTCGAAGCGCTCGGCATCACCGATGGCGTCGGCGAAGCCGGCGATCACCCGGCGGACCATGGGCTCGAGCTGGCTCACGGCGCGGGGAGTGAACACCCTCGTGACCAGGGCCCGCATGCGGTCGTGCTCGGGCGGGTCCATGAAGATGATCATCTTGTAGGCGATCTTCTCGGGGTCGCTGAGGAGATGGAGGTCGGTGCCGTAGCTGCTCGAGAAGGCGGCGTAGTCCTTGTGGGCGGCAGCGACGTCATCCCACCGGGACAGAGCCCAGAATCCGTACTTCTCGCTGAAATAGACCGGAGCCTCATTGCGCAGGCGTCGGTAGACCTCGGTCGGGTCTCCGAAGAAGGTGGGACCGAAGGGATCGAATTCCAGGGGCTCGTCTTCGACGGTCGATGGAGGCGACACTGACATGACCTTGGACTCCCCCTGGCAATCGATCGGCGCCCGGGCGGTGACCCGATCGGTGGGCTCAGCGTAGTGGTTCCTGTTGAGGCGGCCCCGAGCCCGCGGCCCGATCTACGAGCGGCCGTGCTGATGCAGCTCGATGGCATTGCCCGACGGGTCGACGAGGAAGGCCTGGCGGTCGTCATTGATACCCATGGGGTCGCTGACGGCGACACCGTGTCCCCGGATCTCCTTCACCACATCGTCCATGTCGCTTACCAGTAAGGACAGGTGCTGGCCCATGTTGGGGGGAATGGGCGCCTCCAGCAGGTGCACCTGCTGCCCACCGGCATCCAGCCAGGCCCCGTCGATGCCGAGGTCGGGTCGATCGGTTCGTTTCGAGAGCCCGAGCACTTCGGTATAGAAGGCCACCGACACGGCGACATCGTCCACGTTGATGGCCACGTGGTCCACTCCCAACGGCTTCATGGCCGACGCCACTCGTCGGCATCGGGAAGCGGGTGGTCGAACAAGCGGGCGGCATTGCCGGCGGCGATGGCCCGGAGCTCCTCATCGGGCAGGTCGCCCATGCTGGCGGCCAGGACCGATTGGGTGTCGGGCCACGTCGAGTCGGCGTGGGGATAGTCGCTTTCGACCATGATGTTTTCGACTCCGATCACGTGCCGCAATGGTACAAGGGAGGGATCGTCGATACTGCAGAACCAGAAATTGCGACGGAGCACGTCGCTGGGGGCCAGCGGGGACGGCCATGCCGTGCTGTTGATGCCCGATGCCGAGTGGGCCATGACGAAGTCGACCCGGTCTATCAGCATCGGCACCCAACCCATCCCGCCTTCGGAAAGGGCAATCGAGAGGTGGGGGAATCGGAGCGGCACTCCCGACCACAGCCATTCGGCCGTGGCCACCAGCCCGTTGACCGGAAAGAGCGTGGGAAACAACTCGAACGGTGGGTCGGGCGACGCAACCGGCACCCATGACGACGAACCGGTGTGGAGGCACACCACCGTCTCGGTCTCCTCGCAGGCGGCGAACAGCGGGTCCCAGTGACCGGTGAAAATGGAAGGGAAGCCGAGATGGGAGGGGAACTCGGGAAAGCTCACGGCGGCGAAGCCCCGCTCGGCATTGCGCCGGATCTCGGCCGCAGCCAATTCGACGTCGGGCAGCCAGGGAAGTTGCAACGGGATGATCCGATCCGGATAGGTGCCGGCCCACACCTCCAGATGCCAGTCGTTCCATGCCCTGATGCACGCCAACCCCAGCTCTGCATCGGCCGAGCGCGAAAAGACCGCCCCACAGAATCCGGCCACCAGCGATGGGAAGCACAACGAAGCCCAGATGCCCGCGGTATCCATGTCGGCGATTCGAGCACCGATGTCGTAACAGCCGGGCCGCATGTCCTCGAAGCGGGCCGGCTCCATGCTCCAGTCCTCCTTCGGTCGCCCGACGACCGCGTTGAGCCCCACGTTGGGATAGAGGTTTCCCTCATAGACCCATGACTGGCGACCGCCGTCGAGCTCCACGATGCGAGGTGCCTCGTCCGCCAGCTTTCGAGGCAACCTCCCTTCGAACAGATCGGGTGGTTCGATCAGGTGGTCGTCGACCGAGATGATGGGCACCCGTATCGACCGGGGCTGGGGATCGGGAAGGAGCGCGTGGACAGGGGCACCAACCTGGTTCATCGATTCCTCGATCCTTCCCGTTCGCCGTTCTCTCCGCCCGAAACTATCGTTGTAATCGTTTAGCTGCAGAGCCAGCAGGGACAGTACCGATCGGGGGGCACCATGAGCGGAGCACACGCGCTGATCGACGCTCGGTTGAAAGCGGGCATGGCGGCGGGTCACCGGGTGACCGGTTCGGTGCAGCTGATGAAGGAGGCACTCGAGTGCTCGACACGGTGATCCGAGGCGGCACGCTGGTCGATGGGACCGGCTCACCCCCACGCCGAG
This sequence comes from Acidimicrobiales bacterium, assembly GCA_035552655.1. Lineage (GTDB taxonomy): Bacteria > Actinomycetota > Acidimicrobiia > Acidimicrobiales > RAAP-2 > DASXMT01. The sequence continues at coordinate 46,586 of DASZLD010000044.1, read as the reverse complement.
CCGATGTGGGAGTCCGAGACGGAAGGGTGGTGGCCGTGGGCATCATCGACGAGCCGGCACGACAGGTCATCGATGCTGACGGGCTCATGGTGGCGCCCGGTTTCGTAGACCTGCACACCCACTACGACGCACAGCTCTTCTGGGATCCCACGGCCAGCCCCTCACCCCTGCACGGCGTCACCACGGTGCTGGGCGGCAACTGCGGATTCTCACTGGCACCGAGCGGCCCTGACCATGCCGGTTACCTGGCCCGGATGATGGCCAAGGTCGAGGGGATGCCGCTGGCCGCTCTGGAAGCGGGGCTCGACTGGTCGTGGACGTCCTATGGCGAATGGCTGGACCGACTCGAGAACCGAATCGGGGTAAACGCCGGGTTCCTGGTCGGACACTCCGCCCTGCGGCGCACGGTCATGGGCGACGACTCGGTCACCGAGCAGGCCACCGACGACCACGTCACGGCCATGACCTCATCGCTCCACGCCGCACTGGCCAGCGGAGCCCTGGGGTTCTCCACCTCGCAGGTGCACACCCATCACGATGGCGAGGGACAGCCGGTCCCATCTCGCGCCGCCTCCCGCTCCGAGATCGAGGCGATGGCAAAAGTGGTGGCCGACTATCCGGGAACCACGGTCGAGATGATCGTGCAGGGCTGTCTGACCGGTTTCAGCGATGAGGAGACGAGCTTGATGACCGCCGTCTCCCGATTGGCCAACCGCCCGGTGAACTGGAACGTGCTCGGCACCTCGGCGGCCAGTACTGAGCGCACAGCTACGCAGCTGGGGGCCTCCGACGCGGCAGCAGACCAGGGCGGCACCGTCGTTGCTCTCACCCTGCCCCACAACATGCGGATACGCCTCTCGTTCGAGGGTAGCCCCATCCTCGAGGGGCTGCCGGGCTGGAGCGCCGTTCTCTCGCTCCCCACCGAGGAGCGGCTGGCCGCGCTGGGGGACCCCAAGGTCCGCCGTCGTCTGGACGAGGGAGCCAACTCGGAGGAGGCCGGTGTTCTCCGGGGCTTGGTGGCTTGGTCCCGCCTCACGCTGGACGAGACGTTCGCCCCCGAGAATGCTCCCTACGAGGGCCGCACCGTGGGCGACGTGGCCACCGAACGCGGCCAGCAGCCATTCGATGCCCTGCTCGACATCGTGGTGGCCGACCGGCTGCGGACCGGGCTTCGGCCTCCCATGGCCGAATCGGATGCCGACTGGGACGCTCGCGCCACGCTGTGGCGAGACCGGCGCACCGTCATCGGTGGATCGGATGCCGGTGCCCATCTCGACATGATGTGTGGGGCGATCTACTCGACGGCATTGCTCGGCAATGGGGTGCGGCAGCGAGAGCTACTGAGCTGGGCGGAGGCCATCCACTTGCTCACCGATGTCCCGGCGCGCCTGTACGGACTCAAGCACCGGGGACGGGTGGCCGAGGGATGGTGGGCCGACCTCGTGGTCTTCGACCCTGAGACGGTCGGCCACGGCCCCGAACGGAGGCGCGACGACATGCCCGGCGGGGCCAGCCGCCTGTATGCCGAGGGCATTGGCATCGAACACGTCATGGTGAACGGGTCCGAGATCGTGCGGCACGGTGATTTCACCGGTGCATTGGCCGGTCGGCTCTTGCGATCGGGCCGGGACACGGAGACCGTGGCCGCCGGTGCACCCTGGCGTCCGTGATGCACTGAGGGTGACGTCGCGGCCCGACGACCCGACCCGTTCACCGCCGCCCGATGTAGTGCCAGCCCGGTAGCCATGTTGCCATCGGACTGACCATCCTCAAGATCTGGTCGGTGAGGGCCTGGGTCGCCTTGGTCAGCTCCTGGCTCTTGGGGCTGTCGGTGGTCAAGAACATGTCTCCCCGACGTGGGGACCGGTTGGTATTGGTCTCCACCGCGATCGGGCTGCCGCTGCTGTTGACCAGAATGACGGCCACCGGAGGAACGGCAATATGCACCGAGGTATGGCTGGTCCGCGTGGCCGGACCGGTGGCGGCTGATCCAGCGGCGGGGGCAGCTTGGGCGACATTCACCATCATGGCCAAGGCGAAGAGAACCGCTCCCGTCTTGACCAGGCCCATGCCGCCGACCGACCGGATCATGTGATGGCTGCCATGCGAATCAGTCGAGCCCCCATCGGGTCATCTTCCTCATGCAATCTTTTCTTTCATTGTGCCTTTACCCATCTACTCAAGCATTGAAACCTCACATCGAACGTTGAAACCCCACGGGGTTGGGCAGGCTCTGCCGGTACGAAGGAGCAGAACGATGCTGATTCCTGGCCCTCACCGGAGCGCTGGTGCGGGCTTATGGCGGGAACGGGCAGGTGAGCCGGGTGATCCGACGATCGGCGGCTCGAGCCTGCGGCCATCACCCGAGGGCACCCGACGGTGCTGATCAGGGCAGGCGACGGAAGACGAAGTGCCCCTTGATCGAGTCGTCGGTGGGGGGCTCCCCTCGTTCGTTCTGTTCGTCGAGCAGCACGAACTTCGATTGCAGTGCGGTCCGGATCTGGGAGAGCCGTACGGCCAGCTCACCGATTCGTTCGCGGTGGAGCTCGTACTGCGAGGGGCCGATCTCCTCGAAGATTCGAATGTCCCATACCGAGATGCCCTCTGACTCTCCGTCCTCGGCGTAGGAGACGTCGATGATGGCGACTCCCCCGTCGAAGTCGTCGACCCACGGCGAGTCCTCACCCAACCGCCGAAGCTCGCCCACCGTGTTGACGTCGAAGATGAACAGACCTCCGTCGACCAGATGCTGGTGGACGGCATCGAACATCGACTCCCACTCGCCGAAGAACAACAGGTGGTTCACGCTGTCGAACACGCAGATGACGACGTCGAATCGTTCTCCGAGGGAGAACGACTTCATGTCGCCCTCGAGCAGGCGGGCCCGGGGAACCTTGGCCCGGGCCACGGCCAGCATCTCCGACGATTGGTCGATACCGGTGAGCTCGGGAACCGAGTCCAGCCGAGCGAGAATGGATCCGGTGCCACAGCCCAGCTCGAGCACAGAGGTGGGCTGTGGGCCATACCGTTCGATCCATTCCACCACCCGATCGGCCCGAGGAGCGGGGTCGTCCATCACCGCGTCGTAGAAGCGCGAGAAGTGGTCGTACTCGGTCACCCGCTCAACGGTGCCACAGGTTCGAGTTACCGGGCACATGCACGGCTCGACGAGCCCGGTCGGCGGGACGGACCCTCTAGCCAGGGGTCAATCGACCCAAAGACTCCCGCACCGCGGTCTCGATGCAGGACTGCGTGTCCTCCATGGCGCGCCGTTCACCGAACTCCTGGACCAGGGACACGACATGGACATGTCGATCTTCGACCTCCGCATCGATCCCCGGGGCGACGCGACCGGCGATCACCAGCGCGGGGACACCAAGGGCCGAGGCGTCCTGGATCACGCCGCCGACCACCTTGCCGGCGAACGATGACCGGTCGAGCGTGCCCTCACCGGTGACCACCAGCTGGGCCCGGCTCAGGTGGTGACGAAGTCCGACGAGGTCGGCGGCCAGCTCATAACCGGACTGGAGCTGTCCTCCCAGGGCGACCAGCGCACCGCCGAGCCCACCGGCAGCCCCGGCGCCGGGGACATCACGTACGTCCACCCCGTAGTCGACCCGATAGCGGGCAGCCAGTGCCCGGAGCCGGTCCTCCAGCTCCACCACCTGTCGGGGACTGGCACCCTTCTGGGGGCCGAACACGGCCGCCGCTTCCACGAAGGTGGTCTGCACATCACAGGCACCGATCAGTGTCACCCCGCCCAGGCCACCCGCCTCCTCGATGGCCCGGATCGCCCCCCAGCCCCCGTCGGTGGTGGCCGACCCGCCCAGCCCCACCACCAGGGTTCCGCCGGGACCCACGGCGGCAGCGGCGGCCACCATGAGCTCGCCGGTGCCGCCAGTGGTGGCGCTCATGGGATCGTTCCCCTCGGGCCCGCCGGCCAGGACCAGACCTGAGGCCCTGGACATCTCCACCACGGCCCGGTTGCCCTGCACCCGCCACTGTGCCTCCACCGCCTGGCCGAGCGGTCCGGTGACCCAGGTGGCCTCGAGTCGGGAGCCGGGAACGTCGAACATCTCGAGCAGTCCCTCCCCTCCGTCGGATACCGGAGCCGAGCGAGCCGACCACCCCTTGGCCAATGCGGCCCGCTCGATGGCCCCGACCACCTCGCGGGCCGTCGCCGTACCGCGAAACTTGTCCGGCGCGGCTACGAGCAGTGGCACCCTCGGAACCGGCTAGGGCCGGCCGACGGTCTCGACGTCGCCGGCCTCACGTCCCAGAACGTCAGCGGTCAGGTCCATGGTTTGTCGAGCTCCGTCGGTTAGCGATGTTGTGGTGGATAGGTCGTCGATGCCGCAGGTGCACCGTAGTGTCTCGATGGGAGCGTGGGCGGCCGACCGATAGGCTCGGCCTGTGGACTCACCCGGCGAGGTGGAGCAATCGGTCGATGAGCGAGGAGCCGCGGGGCGCTCGCTTCGCTCCTCGATACCGCGCTCGGCCCACGGTGCATGGAGCCCACCGTCGAATCGATCCGACCCCCTCGACGTCCTGGAGTCTCAGGCGGCGACCCGCCTGCCCGAGTTGGGCGCCCTCCGCTATCAACGCATGGCCGAGTCCCCCTTCGCCTTCTTCCGGGGCGCCGCCGCGGTGATGGCCATGGACCTGAACTCGACCCCGACGACGGCCATTCCCGTCCAAGCTTGCGGCGACGCCCATGTCAACAACTTCGGGTTCTTCGCCAGCCCGGAGCGGAATCTCGTCTTCGACATCAACGACTTCGACGAGACCGTTCCTGGCCCCTGGGAATGGGACGTCAAGCGTCTGTGCGCCAGCCTGCACGTGGTCGCCCGCCAGCGAGGCTGGTCGACCGCCGACTGCGACACCGTGGTGGCCGCGGCGGCCCGCACCTACCGCCAGCGGATCTCCGACTACGCCTCATGGCACACGCTCGACCTCTTCTACGAGCGCACCGAGATCAAAGAGGTGGTCGAGCACTTCCCCATGCGACACCGCTCGGGCATGAAGCGCACCGTGAACCGGGCCCGGCGCAAGGACCACCTTCGCGCCGTGACCAAGCTGACCGAGGTCGTCGAGGGTGAGCGACGGTTCCTCGACGATCCTCCCCTGCTGGTCCACCTCGACCGCACCGAGCACGATCTGGACGAGGCCCTGGGCCTGATCGAGCGGTACCGCGCCACCCTGTCGGCCGACCGCCGCTACATGTTCGACCGGTACCGGTTGCTCGACGTCGCTCGCAAAGTGGTCGGGGTGGGAAGCGTGGGCACCCGATGCTGGATCGCCCTACTGTCCGGTCCCGACGACCCCGACGCCGACTTCATCGTGCTCCAGGCCAAAGAGGCGCAGCCCTCGGTGCTCGAGCCCTACGTGGGCCAGTCCCTGCTCGGCCACCACGGCCAGCGGGTCGTCGTCGGGCAACGGCTCATCCAGGCGGCCAGCGACATCTTCCTGGGCTGGGCCGAGGGTCCCAGCACCGGTCACCACTACTACGTCCGCCAGTTGTGGGACTTCAAGGGTCAAGGGGACCCCATGGTCATGGGCCCCGAGATCCTCCGCCACTACGGCGCCCTGTGCGCGTGGATCCTGGCCCGCTCCCATGCCCGCACCGGGGACGCGGTGAAGATACGGGGCTACCTGGGGAAGGCCAAGACGTTCGACCGGGCCATCGCCGAGTTCTCCCGGCGCTACGCCGTCACCAACGAAGGAGACCACCAGGCCCTGGTCGACGCGGTGGACCGAGGCCGGCATCCGATGCCCGGCACCTGAGGCCACCGGTAACCGGAGCTGCCGCTAGGCCACCACGCCCGAGGCCCGCAGCTCGGCAATCCGATCGACCAGGCCCAACTCGCCGAGGATCTCGTCGGTGTGCTGGCCCAGCGCCGGCGAAGAGTCGGTGGTGTGGGCCGGGGTGCCCCGGAACTGGGCCGGATGGCGGGGAAAGCGGGTGCGCCCGACGACGTGGTGATCCCTCTCCTCGAACAACCCCACGGCCACGGCATGAGGATCACGGGTCAACTCGTCGGGGGAGAGGACCATGGAAAAGGGGATGCGTTGGGCGTCGAAGCGCGCCGTGGCCTCGGCCATGGTGAGGTTGGCGGCCCGGGCGTAGCACATGTCCACCAGCTCGGACGTGTAATCCCTGTTCTTGTTGCGCTCCCCGACGGTCGCCAACCTCGGATCATCCCAGCCCTCGACGTCGAGGGCCCGGCACATCCCGATAAAGTCCTCGGCCGACGTGGGAGTGACGATGCCCCAGCCGTCGGTGAAGCGCATGGGGTTGAAACCAGCCACAAAGCTCGAGTTCTGGGAGTGGTCGGACTCGAGGAGCACCTCGTTTCCGGCCGAGTCGGCCCACAGGAACGAGGTCACCGCGTCCATCATGGCCACCTCGACGTGCTGCCCACCCCTACCCATGGCCCGAGCGAACAGGGCGGCGGTGACGGCCTGAGCGGCGTAGAGGGCAGTCACCTTGTCGGCCGCCGTCTGTCGCAGGAAGACCGGGACTCCGTCGGCCGGATCAGCCTGGTTGGCGGCCATGCCGGCGTAGGCCTGACCCACGGTGTCGTAGGCGCTACGGTCACGATAGGGGCCCTCGGAGCCGAATCCGGACAACGATGCGTACACCACCTCGGGGTTTACGTCGCGCATGGCCTCGTAGCCGAGGCCGAGGCGGTCCATGACACCGGGACGAAAGTTCTGGAGAATGACATCGGCCCGACTGGCCATTTCCTTCACGATGGCCACCCCGTCGGCGGTTTGGATATCGACGGCGATCGACCGCTTTCCCCGGTTGCACATCAGGTACAGCGCGCTCATCCCGTTGACCGTCACGCCGATCCAGCGGGCGATGTCACCCATACCCGTCCGCTCGACTTTGATGACATCGGCACCTTGATCGGCCATGAGGGTGGCGACATAGGGACCGGTGAGGGCGATGGACAGGTCCAGGATACGAATACCTTCCAGTGGTCTCGTCAATCCATGAACTCCTTGTGGGTGCGGGGCCGGCCGTGCGGGCCGCTGTAGGCCAGCCCCCATGCCGGTTGCACGGCGAAGTCGGGCACGACCACCTGCGAGCGGGCGGCCAGCCATGAGCCGATCAACGCGTCCTCGGCACCGTAGTCGAACGGGTCGGTGAGGATCTGCTCCTCGATGCCACTTCGCTCCGGCGGGTGATCGACCAACCAGCGCGCCGTCTTGGCCACGGCCTGGCGGGCGGGCACCACGTCGCCATGGCCGAGCTGGTGATGTAACCGGGTCAGGTCGAGCACCCGATGGGTGGGGAGGGGCTGGGCCAGCAGCGGCCACGCCGGAACGGCCAGGTCGTAGGGCATCGACAGGATCTCCAGGTCAGCCCCGAGCTCTTCCGTGCACAGCTCCACCATCTGGCGCACGGTCAGCACCTCCTCGTCCCCCACGTTGCACACCATGCCCGACAATCGGTCGGGATGCTCGATGCCGAGCACCACGGCGGCGGCGCAGTTCTCGGTGTAGCAGTGGTGGTGGAGGGTCAGTCCCTCGTCGGCCACGATGATGCGCCGCCTGTGGTCGAGGATGCGCCGGACCACCGACCACTCGCGTGGAACCGGTTGATAGGGCCCGTAGAGATAGGGGTAGCGGAAGTGGGTGGCAGTGGGATGGGCCTCGAACACCGCTGCTTCGGTCCGCACGATGCGGTAGCCCTTGTCATCGATGGCCGGATCCTCGACCAGGTCGGCATCCTCTCGAACGGGGACCGGCATACCCGGTGGGTCATGTTGCCAGGCGTCGGTCCAACCCCGATAGGCGGGCACGCCGCCCACCGACACGAAGTGACCGCACAGGCCCCGGGTGAGGGATGCGATCATGCGAAGGCGGCCGTACATGGCCACCACCACGTCCCACGAGGTGCCCGCCAACGCCTGAGCCAACGACCTCTCGTCGTAGGGATCGGCGTGGATGTGGGCGACATCGGGTGGCGTCTCCGGGCGCTCGTGCTGGCCACGGTGCAGTATCGACACGTTGTGGCCGTGGGTGACCAGCCCGTTCACGATGGGAATGCCGGTTGGGCCCGTGCCCCCGATGATCAGGATTCTCATGGTGCTGTTGAGCCCATCACATTCCCACCGACGGCACCACGTTATGCCGGCTCAAAGGCGCCTCGGGCTCCATATCTGCCTAAGGTAGGTCGTCGCACGACTCCGGTCCGCCGGGACCGACAGGAGGTCGAGGCGAAATGGGGTGGACGATGGGATTGGACCTGGCCGGTTGTCGAACATTGGTCACCGGTGCGTCCTCGGGCATCGGTGCCGGGTTGGCCGAGGCTCTGGCCGCCCAAGGAGCCATCGTGGGCATCTGCGCACGGCGGACCGACCGGTTGGCCGAAGTCCTCGGCCGCTGCGTCGAGCACTCACCGGAGAGCCGCATGTGGACCGTCGACTTGGCTGACCTGGCCGCGGTGGATCAACTGTCCGTCGACGTCGTCGATGCCTTCGGGGGAGTCGACCTGTTGGTGAACAACGCCGGCATCCCCAAACGGCGGCACACCACGGCCCTCGACATCGAGACCATCACCCAGGTCATGCACATCAACTACCTGTCCCCCATGCGGCTGACCATGGCCCTCCTGCCCCAGATGCTGGAGCGGGGATCGGGCACCATCGTCAACATCTCCTCCATCGCCGCCACCCTGAGTGCCCCGGGCGAGGCGGCCTATGACGCCTCCAAGGCGGCGCTGACGGCCTTCTCCGAGGCCATGGCGGTTGACCTGTGGGAGACGGGCATCAAGGTGACGGTGGTCTATCCCGGGGTGATCGACACCGACCTGTTCAGCCTGCCCGACAACGACATCCCCGACCTTCCCGTGCCGGCCGAACCGGTGTCCGTCGCCGTTGACGCCATCCTGGGCGGCCTGGCCGCGGAAGCGGCCCAGGTCTACGTGCCCGAGTACTTTGCCGGCATCGCCGCCTCGAAGGCACAGGACGTCGGAGAATTCCTGAAGGGCACTGCGGCCTACCTCCGCCAGCAGCGGGCCGGAACCGCGACCTGACGCTCGAGATCAGTTGATCAACGGGTCCCGGGGCAGCCCCAGGGTCCGCTCGCCGATCTGATTGCGCTTGATCTCGGAGGTCCCGCCGGCAATCGACATGGCCCGGTGCATGAGCACCAGCATTCCCGAGATGGCCGCCGGTCCATCCAAGAACGCACTGTCGGAGCCGCTCAGGGCGTTCAGGATGGCGGCGGCCTCGTGGCCGTTCTCCGACAAGACCAGCTTGGTCATGTTGCCCTCGGCGCCGGGGTCGCCCCCGGCCACGGCCCGGTGGGCGCTGCGCAGGTTCAGGAGGTCCATGGCCTGGGAGCTGGCGATGGCCCGACCGACCCGGCCGGCTCCGCCGGGAAGGCGTTCGGGATGGGCATCGAGGGGGGCGATGAAGGCCTCGACGGGCAGGGACATTGCACCTTGGCCGCCGCCGATGCTCACGCTCTCGTTCCCCAGGGTGGCCCGGGCCACCGTCCAACCGCCGTCTACTGTCCCCACCACATCGTCATCGGGCACGAACACGTCGTCGAAGAAAACCTCGTTGAACTCGGCGTTGCCGGTCACCATCCGGAGGGGTCGAACCGTGACCCCCTCGGCTTTCATGTCGATGACCACGGTGGTGATGCCCTGGTGCTTGGGAGCGTCCGGGTTGGTCCGCACCGTGGCCAGACCGAAGCTGGACCGGTGGGCTCCGCTGGTCCACACCTTTTGGCCGTTGATCAGCCAGCCCCCGTCGACCCGGGTGGCCTTGGACTTGATGCCTGCGGCATCGGAACCGGCATCGGGCTCGCTGAACAGCTGGCACCAGATGACCTCTTGGTTCAAGGCGGGGCGCACCCAGCGGGCGACCTGGTCCTCGGTGGCGTGTTGGACCAGGGTGAGGATGACCCACCCGGTGATCCCGTAGGCGGGTCGCTTGATCGCAGCGGCAGCAAACTCCTGCTCGACCACCAGCTGCTCGATGGCCCCCGCATCTCGGCCCCAGGGCTTGGGCCAGTGGGGCATGACGTAGCCCGACTCGATCAGGGCCTGGCGCTGGGCATCGCCGTCGAGGTTGCGCACCTGCTCCACGAACTCTCGGACGCTGGCTCGAATGGGCTCGGCCTCGGGGGGGAGATCGATGGAACGCACCCGGGCTACCCCTCTGCGGACCAGGTCGGTGACGTCGATGGCCGCAGCCTCGGCGTCGATGATGGCCTCGATGGCTATGGCCCGGCGTAGGTAGAGGTGGGCGTCGTGCTCCCAGGTGAAGCCGATGCCCCCGTGGACCTGGATGTTGAGCTGGGCGTTGTGGTCGGCGGCGGGCACGGCCAGCGTGGCCGCCAGGGCGGCCGTGTAGGTGAGCTGGTCGCCCCCGGTGTCTGCTGCTCGGGCTGCGTCCCACACCGCGGCGGTGGCCAGCTCGGCGGCCACGGCCATGTTGGCGCAATGGTGCTTCACCGCCTGGAAGGTGGCGATGGGGCGCCCGAACTGCTGGCGCACCTTGGCATAGTCGCTGGCTTGCACCGTGCACTCCCGGGCGATGCCGGTGGCCTCGGCGGCAAAGAGCACACGGGCCAGGTCGACCAGGACCTGACCGGCACCAACGATGACCTCGACCGGAGCACCGTCCAGGGTCATCCGGGCCGATCTCCGGGTGGGGTCGAGGTTGGCCGGGATCTCCACCGCCACACCACCAGCCGACGGGTCGACGATGGCCACGTCTTCTCCCACCAGGACCAAGACGACATTGGCCAGACCCCCGCTGAGCACGACCCCGGCTGATCCCTGGGCCACGCCGTCACGGATCTCGACTGCTCCGTCCAGGGCCACCGAACCGATCGACGACCCGTCGACCAGCCCGGGCAAGAGGCGGCCCTTCACCTCGGCCGGGGCGGCAGCGGCGATCACCGCGCTGGCCGTCACCGTGGGCACGAAGGGACCGGGAGCGACGGCCCGGCCCAGTTCCTCGACCACCACCACCAGCTCGGGGAGCCCGAAACCCGAGCCGCCGTACTCCTCGGGGATGTGCAGGCCGAGCCAACCGAGGGCGGCTACATCGGCCCAGAAGGCGGGCAACCCCTCGCTGTCCGCCTCGAGCAGGTCCCGGGCGGCACCGCGGGCACCGTTCTTGATCAGGAAGTCCGACGCCGTGTGGGCCAGGGTGCGGTGATCTTCGGTAATGGCGATCGACATGAATAAATAGTACCCTCTATTGTTCGGTAGAGCGAATACCTATGAGAGGAGCAGGGATGAAGCTCGGCGCGACGGTGGGCATGCGGAGTGATCCCGAATCCTTTGCTCAGTACGTGAAGAAGCTCGAAGACGCGGGCGTTGGTTATCTATGGGCTGGCGAGGCCTACACGGGAGATGCGGTGTCGACCCTTGGTTTCCTTGCTGCGGTCACCAAACAGGCGATGATCGGATCGAGCATCCTCCCGCTCTACTCCCGCACGCCGACGTTGCTGGCGATGACAGCTGTCGGTCTCGACAAGGTGTCCGGTGGTCGGTTCATCCTCGGCCTGGGGGCCTCTGGTCCCCAGGTCATCGAAGGGTTCCACGGAGTGCCATACGATCATCCCGTCGGTCGAACCCGAGAGATCATCGACATCTGTCGATCAGTGTGGCGACGGGATCGCCTCGTCCACGATGGTCCGAACTATCAGATACCCCTGGCAGAAGGCATGGGCACTGGACTGGGCAAGGCACTGAAGCTCTCGGATCACCCGGTTCGAGATCGCACCCCGATCTTCGTGGCCTCACTGGGCCCCGCCAACGTCGAAATGACAGCCGAGGTTGCTGAAGGCTGGCTTCCGCTCCACTTCTGGCCCGACCGGGCCGATCAGGTCTGGGGTGGCCCACTGCGCTCCGGGGAAGCTAAGCGGGCGGCTGACCTCCCCCCACTCGACATTGTGGCTGGGGGCCCATTGGCGATCGGTGACGATGTCGAGCACCTGCGGGATCAGGCTCGCCCCATGCTGGCCCTGTATTTCGGAGGCATGGGGGCCCGCGGCAAGAACTTCTACAACGACGTGCTCAAGCGCTATGGATTCGAGCGGGAGGCGGTCGAGATCCAGGACGCCTATCTCGGAGGTGACCGTAAGTCGGCGGCGGCGGCGATACCAAAGGAACTTGTCGACGGCATGTCCCTCATCGGAGACGCCGGGTTCGTCAAGGACCGGATCGCCGCCTACAAGGCAGCCGGCGTCACTATTCTGAGCGTCCATCCCGTCGGCCCCAACGGCATACGCGACATCGAGACCATTGCCGGCTGGTTGGCGTAGCACTGTCGATAGACGAGCCCGGGAGTAGCCCCGACCATCAGCCAAGCTACTTGGGCGCGAATCGCTGCCCGGCGTCGAGGCGAATGGTGGAGCCGTTGAGCATGGGGTTCTCCACGATGGCCGTCACCAGGCGCCCGTACTCCTCGGGCTTGCCCATGCGCTTGGGGAAGGCGGCGTCCTTGGTCAGCACCTCGGCGAACTCATCGGGAATGCCTTTGGTGATCCCGGTGGTGAACAGGCTGGGGGCGATGGCCACCACCCGGATGCCCAGGCTGCCCAGATCGCGGGCCATGGTCAGGGCCATCCCGGCGATACCGGCCTTGGCCGCGGTGTAGGCCACCTGCCCGATCTGGCCCTCGAAGGCGGCGATCGACGCGGTATTGATGATGATGCCGCGCTCACCCTCTTCGGGTTCGTTGGTCGACATGGCAAAGGCCTGGAGACGGTTCAGGTTGAACGTGGCGATGAGGTTGAGCTCGATGACCTGGCGGAACTCGCCCAGCGGGTGCGGTCCCTTCTTGCCCAGCGTGCGGGCGGCAATGCCACCCCCGGCCGTGTTCACGGCGATGTGCAAGCCCCCCAGGGCTTCGACCGCCTCGGCCAGCACCCGCTCGACCGCCTCGTCGTCGGTGATGTCGAGGGCGTGGAACGTGCCATCGAGACCCGAGGCGACCTCGGCGCCGGCCGAGGTGGGGAGATCGACGATCGCCACCGATGCCCCCCGCTTGTGCAGCAGCTCGGCCGATGCCCGGGCCATGCCCGATGCCCCTCCGACGATGATGGCCTTCTTGCCTTCGATCTCCACCGTCAAGCCTCTCTTTCTTCGGCGGGAGTCTCCCGCGCTGCGCGACGCCATATGACGAGCAAAGAGTATACTATTTACGACGTCGAATTACCGCCCTCACGGTCCCGCAGCCAAGGACCGGTCGTGGGGGAGTGCTGACCGCGACTTCAGTGCGCCGTCGGGCTCATGACAAGGCGAACTCCCGAATGAGCCGAGCCAGTTCGAGTGGACGATCGCTCTGCACGGCGTGACCCGCGTCCTCGACGACTGAGACCTCAAGGGCTGGTAGCCGGCGACGCATCTCAGCAACATCTTCATCGAGCACGAAGGGGGACTTGTCTCCTCGTACGAACAGAGTGGGAATGACGATAGAGCCGACGTCGTTCCACAGAGGGGTGAAGTCGACCCAGTCAGCTGTGCCCTCCGGGGTCGGTCCCATGAGGTCATATCGCCATGTCCACCGACCATCGTCGAGTCGAGTTGCATTGTGGCGAACGCCTCGGCGCACGCCCGATGCGGATCGGAGTGGGCTCAGAGCGATGGCTGAGTCGGCCATTTCTTCGAACGAGTCGTAGACGGGCGGCCCGGCAATCAAGGAGACCGAACCTCGTTCGGCAGTAGTCAGGGCCCGAGAGGGGTCGTTGATCTGGGGCGTGACATCGACGAGCACGGCACGGTGGCATAGGTCAGGGGATATGGCGGCGAAACGAGTCGCCGTCGCTCCGCCCAAGGACATGCCGACGACTGCTCGTGTGCGACTTGCCACTGCGGCCACGACGGATGCAATCGCCTCTGCATTTTGCCAGGGCCCGTAGTCGCGGTCGGCACGCCGATCCGAATGCCCATGCCCGGGCAGGTCTATGGCGATGGCAGGCTCATCCAACGCAAGCAAGACCGTATCCCAGGTATGGGCGTTTTGTGCGCCCCCGTGAAGAAAGACGAGTCGAGGCTCACCGTCGCCCCAACGGAGGTACGAAAGGATTTGGCCGGTGGGCAACTCAAACTGATGGCGGGCAACCTTCGGCGGTCGATCCAAGTGAAGATCCCACTCTTCAGCATTTTCGTGTAGGAGAGCGAACTCGTCGTAGTCCTCGTTACCCAGGGTGTCGTCGACCGAGGTCACTTGCACCACTGACGAGTCTGGGAAGTCGCCATTCTCAACTGGCTCCCATCAGTTGATACCGCGACTTGGTGGCTTCGGAGATCGTTCACACGCGCTCGATGATGATCGCTGGCGCCATTCCTCCCGCTGCGCACATCGTAATGAGTCCCAACTGGCCGTCTCGGCGTTCGAGCTCGTCCAGGGCTGTGCCGATCAGAAGACTGCCCGTAGCTCCGATCGGATGACCGAGCGCGATGGCACCTCCGTTGACATTGATCTTTTCCCGATCGACGTCGAGATCTCGTATGAACTTCTCGGCTACAACGGCAAAAGCCTCATTGACCTCGAACACGTCGATGTCCCCTACGCCCAGGCCGGCCTTAGCCAGCACCTTGCGGGCCGCAGGGCCTGGTGCGTTCAACATGAGGGTCGGATCATCGCCGATGTTGGCGATGGCAACGACTCGGGCGCGAGGAGTCAGGCCATGTGCCGTCGCATACGAGGGACTGGTCAAGAGCAGCGCTCCGGCACCGTCGACAACGCCCGACGAGTTGCCTGCATGATGCACGTGCTTGATCTTGAGATCGGGAAACTTGCGAAGGACCAACTGGCGGTAGGTCGTGCCCGTGTCATCCAACGGGATGTCGGCGATTGCTTCGAATGAAGGGGGAAGGGAGGCCAAATCAGCAGCGGTCGTTCCGGGCCGAGGGTACTCCTCTCGATCGAGGGCGACGGATCCGTCCGCATGGTAAACCGGCACCAAGCTTCGATCGAACCTGCTCTCCTTGATGGCCACCTCGGCTCGCCGCTGTGACTCGGCCGCCAGTTCGTCAAGGGCGGCCCGATCAATACCTTCAAGGGTGGCGATTGCGTCAGCGGCCACGCCCTGATTGGTCTGAGGGTGGCGCTCTCGAAGTCGAGTGTTGCCATTGTCCATAAAGGGGGATCGGTTACTAGAAGCGTTGGCCTTATACGACGACATCATCTCGGCGCCCCCGGCAATCACCACGTCCTCAAGACCGGCCATGATCGATCCGGCGGCAAGGTTGGCGGCGGTGATCCCTGATCCGCAGAATCGGTCCAATGTGACGCCACTGGTCCGGACCGAGTAACCCGCATCGAGCGCGGCCATACGCCCGAGGTCCCCACCCTGTGTACCGACTTGCATGCTCGTGCCCCAGATGACGTCGTCCACATCCGCGGTATCGAGATCGTTCCGCTGAGCGATGGCGGCGAGCACCGTCGCTCCCAGTTGCTGTGGATGGATCTCCGCCAGTGCACCCTTGCCAACCTTGCCGATTCCTCGCGGCGTGCGGCAGGCATCGATGATCCAGGCCTCGTTCACGTACGTACCTCGCTTCTCGCTCGAACGTTTCCTCAGCCTGACGGTTGGCCAGCCGAGTGTGCGACAATAGAGTATCCCAAACTGTGCTTCCTTTGCTCAAGCTCGGGCCGGCGACGGGCCGGCTGTGAGCTCAACGTGAGCACCGGTCTAGCGACGGCCAGCGTGGCAGTCGCGCCGTTCAACCTGGGACTCGCCGATGGGAAGGCCGAACCAATCGTGGGGAATTTGAGTTGGGTCGGCTCTACGCACGGTCGGATTCTGACCCAGCGACTGGGAGGCCAGCACACTCCGCGGCGTGCCGCAGCCCTCGGTCGTGTGGGTTGTGGACAATGTAGGGAGCAACGCTTATAACCATGGCGCCTACGGGCATGTCTTCGGGCCGGTCGTCGACGAAGACCGCCTCCCGGCCTGGGTCGAGGAAGTGGTCAGTTTGGTAACGACCCTGGTGGTCACGATGCTCTTTGCCGTAGAACCCGTCGACGAGGTCGTGGACGTCAAGCTGTGTGGCCCGGCCGCGTCCGTAGTCCTTTCCACCTGCGCTCCACCAAATCACGGTGTGCTGCTGGTTGCGAAGGTGGATGAGCAACTCCCGAGTGCCCGGTCGAAGCGAGGTGCCGGTCAGCGAGTCGACGAGGCATCCGTCGACATCGAACACCCAATAGCTCACATCGGCCCTGTGCACGTCAACATACGGCCACGGCGCTGGCCCGCGCACCGGTCTCCCCGCTGCGGAATCCGATGTCGCCCCTTGGCCCCATTGGCCTAATGGTATACTCTTTTCCGATGGACCACCCCTGGGATCAGCGCCTTGGCTTCTGGTGGATCGCCGAGGATCATCCGGATCTTCCTGCCGTCGTCGACTCGCCGTCAGGGCCTCCGACGAGCTATTCCGAATTGGCTGGTCGTGCACACCAACTGGTTCACGCGCTTCGTGCCCGTGGAATCCAAGCGGGAGACATTGTCGCCTATGCGTTACCGAATGACATCGATGTTCTGTACTGGCAGCTGGCGACCCAGGAGGGTGGCTTCCAGTCGATCGCATTGAATCCGGCACTCTCGGCCGGCGAGTTCCAAACCATCATCGACCATGCCGGCGCCGCCGCTGTGGTCGTCCACAATCGTTACAGCGATCGCGTGGACCAACTGGTAGGAACCGGGTCGATCCGGGCTCGAGTCTCGGTCGGCGGCGACATCCCTGGGTTTCTCTCCTACGAGAGGCTCGTTGCCGGTCAGCCGAAGTCCATGCCGCTCGATCGTCGCTTGGGCGGCCCAATCAGCTATTCATCGGGAACGACGGGCAACCCAAAGGCGATCGTTCGCCCTCGGCTCGAGGGTGACCCGTCAGTGATCACCGATCTGATGAAGTCTTTCGGACGCGCCTTCCGGTTCCAGCCCCTGGAGGGCGTTCATTTGGTCTCGGCCGGTATGCACCATGGAGGCTGCCAATCCTTCTACCACGGGGCCCTGAACGTGGGGCAGGCACTGGCCATCATGGGAAAGTTCGATGCCCAAGGCACCCTTGAGATGATCGAACGCCACAAAGTCACAACGGCGTACATGGTTCCTACCCAATTCGTCCGATTGCTCCGGTTGCCGCCAGGCGTACGGGGAAGGTACGACCATTCCAGCTTGGAGGTCGTGGTCCATTCGGCCGCTCCCTGCCCAATTGAGATCAAACAGCAGATGATGGACTGGTGGGGGCCCGTGATCTGGGAGACATACGGTGGCATGGAGGGAGCAGCCACCATTGCCAAGCCCCATCGTTGGCTCGAGAAACCGGGTACCGTCGGCCGCCCCATCGCAGGTATGCGGGTCAATATTCTCGATGACGACGGCCAGCCGCTGCTTAGTGGCGATGTCGGCAATGTGTATCTCGAACCCGACCGGCCGACCTTCGAGTATCGAAACGACCCCGAACTGACCGCGTCAGTAAGCCGTGGGAGGTCGTTCACGCTCGGCGATGTCGGTTATGTCGACGAGGACGGCTACCTCTTCCTTCGGGACCGCGCCAAGGACATGATCATTAGTGGGGGAGTCAATATCTATCCGGCAGAGGTCGAAGGGGTTCTTTCTTCCCATCCTCTCGTAGGGGACGTCGCGGTCATAGGGGTGCCGGATCCAGAGTGGGGCGAGCAGGTCAAGGCCGTGGTCGAACTCATCGACACAGCACGGCCGAGCGAGGAACTGGGCAGTGAGATCATCGAGTTCTGCCAGGCGCGGCTGGCGAAGTTCAAGTGTCCGCGTAGCGTGGACTTTCGCGACGCTCTTCCTAGGACGGACGGAGGCAAGCTCTACAAACGCCTACTCCGTGAAGAGTATTGGAGGGTCGCCGAACGCAAGGTGTGACTTCACTGAGGAAATTCGGCACGAACGGGCCTTGACCCGAACGCCGAACGGATATAGTGTCCTTATTGTCATCGAAGGTGACGCGTAGCAAATAGACCGGGGGGATCGATTTGCGTCTGGATGTGCAGCCGTCGTTTCGATACCTCCTCTTTCTGGGGGAGGAACCGTGTTGAAAAGACCCGTAGGCAACCTGATCCGGCGGAGGCCGTGGTCCGTTCTCGTCGGCTTGAGCGCTCTTGTCACCACGATTGCTACCTGTGGCCTGGGTAGCGCGAGCGCCAGTTCCGCTTCAGGATTAGGTGCACCCAATCCTGCCCGGGGCACTCCAGTGTCTGTCGGGATAATCACTGACGCCGGTTCGGGTACCGTCAGCACGGGAGCCCTCGTCGAGGCTGGAGCTCGTATGGGCGTCTCCTGGGCTAATCAGTACGCCAAAGGGCTTGGGGGTCACCCCATCAAGCTGGTTGTGTGCGAGAACCAAGAGACACCGGCGGGCGGCCAAGTCTGTGCCAACCAGATGGTCCAGGACAAAGTCGTAGCAGTCGTGCTCCCATTCACCGGGGAGGGGGCGGTTGAGGTACCCACCATCACGCAGGCCGGCATCCCTTATGTGACTATTTCCGGCGCGTCGTCCCAGGAGCTCACCACGACAGGCTCGTTCGCTCTGACCGGGGGCTTCCCTGCCGATCTCGGAGCCATCGCGTTGCAAGCGAAACAGAAGGGATTGAAGAAGGTTGCCATGTTGGTCAGCGACGTTCCGGCTGCCATCACCGGTGCGCAGACGCTTGGTGGCCTCGTCTTCAAGAGCGCAGGCGTCGGGTTCAAGGTGATCCCGGTGGAACCGGGTACCGCAGACATGACTCCGCAGCTACAGAGCGCAGTCAGCTGGGGTGCTGCAGCGGTCGGTATTACCGGTGATCTGACCTTGTGCACTTCATTTCTCAAGGGATACCAGACGCTGTCGCTGAAGCTTCCGAAGTACCTTGTCGGACCGTGCGTCGCCCCGTCGGTCGTGCAGTCCCTTGGGAGCGTGCTCAAGGGTTCGTACACCGCGGGCACGTCGCTCACTGGGACGAAGGATGCAGCGACGTACGCGGCTATGACCAAGAAATACGCACCATCAGTGAGCCCGAATCCGAACGTCAGTGCCAACCAGTTGTCAGGCACGGAATCAGTCTGGGCGCTGGTCTCGCTCATGACGGGCTACACGGGAGATGTCAGTGCGTCCACTATCCAAAGTCAGTTGGAATCGAGAAAGAATGTGCCTCTCCCGCTCTCTGGTGGGCTGACCTTTACGTGCAATGGCACGGCCATCCCACTCCTCAAGAGCGTCTGTTCGGCAACTACGTATCTCGGCGTATTGACGGCCAAGGGACAAATCGCCAGTGCGCAGAAGTTCAATTCGTCTGCGCTGTTCAAGAGCTGATTCGTTCATCTCGGGAAGGGTGTTGTCGCTCCGTTGCTTCTGCTCGTACGGCGCCGGCTTTCCCATACCGCCGCTGACGATCTGGTCCCACACTGGCGTGCGGTGGAGACCCCTTGGGTACACGAAGATGATGGCGAAAAGCGCCCTGTATCTGCGCCGACCACTGTCTCCGGCGCCTTGAGAGGCGGTGTAGAGTATCCTGAATCCGTAACTGACATCTGGGGGAAGTGCATGATTGCTCTTGGGGCAGCTGGCCATGCGTGCGAGGGATCTGTCGGTGGCTAACTATCTCAACTTCCCACTTCTCGGTCTGGGGAACGGTGCCGTCTTCGCTGCGCTGGCCATGGCGCTTGTCGTCACCTATCGCAGCTCCGGCGTACTAAATCTGGGGATTGGAGCACAATCGCTCTACGCGGCCTACACCTACGCGCTCCTTCGTACGGGCCAGCTCTTGATCCCAATCCCCGGTCTTCCCAAGACAGTTTCGGTAGGCGGGCCCATGGGCTTTGTCCCGGCCCTACTGGTGACCCTGGTCATCCAAGCGGTACTTGGGGTGATCCTGTACTTGGCGGTCTTTCGGCCCTTACGCAAGCAAAGGGCGGTGGCCAAGGCGGTGGCATCGCTGGGCGTCATGGGTGTGCTGACTGCGGTCGTCACCCTTCAAGTCGGCACGCAGCAACTTCTGGCCGATCCCATTTATCCGACGAATGCCATCACCGCTGGCAGCATCCGTATCCCCGGCGACCGGCTGTGGTTCACGGTGACGATCATCGGCGTATCCCTGCTCCTGGGCGCGCTCTATCGCTTGACGCGCTTCGGTCTGGCCACACGGGGATCAGCTGAGACCGAGGTCGGTGCATTGGTGAGCGGGCTTTCGCCTGACCGTATCGCCCTCATAAACTGGGCAATCAGTGGAGCTGTGGCCGGTCTAGCTGGCATTTTGATTTCACCCCTGGTACCTCTGGTGCCCGGCACCTATACGCTTTTTATCGTTCCGGCTCTTGCCGCCGCGGTCGTCGGCCGTCTGTACTCGCTGACACCTGCCGTGATCGCCGGACTATTGATTGGTGCACTCGAGTCGCTGGCGGTGTACCTCAATAGCCGCTATCCATCGTTTCCAAGCGGCGCCGGACAGGTTGTCCCGCTCTTCTTGGTGCTGGTGGTGTTGCTGGTCCGAGGCAAGCGTCTACCCACAAGGGGAACTCTGGTCCAGGCGACGCTGGGACGAGCGCCCCGACCTCGATCGTTACTGCTTCCCGCGGCCGTGGGAGTGCCCATCACTGTCGTGGTGATGATCCTTCTCCAGCACAGCCTCCGAGCCGCGCTGATCTCCAGTCTCATCTTTGCCGTCATTGCGCTTTCGCTGGTTGTCGTCACCGGATACGTCGGCCAAATCTCCCTGGCTCAGCTCACACTGGCTGGGGTGGCCGGCTTTCTACTGAGCACCCTCGGTCATTCCTGGGGCATCCCATTCCCCATCGCTCCAATCCTCGCCGCGCTGGCCGCCACTGTTGTTGGCGTAGTGGTGGGGTTACCGGCGCTGCGTATCCGGGGTCTATTCGTTGCCGTTGTCACCCTCACCTTCGCGGTCGCTGTCGAAGCAATCTGGTTCCAGAACAGCAGTGTGGACGGCGGTTCTGCTGGCTTGCCGATCCCCTCCCCGCACCTGTTTGGCATCGACATGGGCGTCGGTTCCGGCGACGCCTTTCCCCGGCTGAGCTTCGGCATACTCTGCCTGGTCGTCTTGGTCATCATTGCCATCGGAGTGGCTCGTTTGCGCACCAGCCGGCTTGGCTCCGCCATGCTCGCCGTTCGAGCCAATGAGCGGTCGGCGGCCGCCGCCGGAGTCAACGTCGTGCGGGTGAAGCTTGTCGGATTCGCAATCGGCGCATTCATAGCCGGACTTGGCGGGTGCTTGACGGCGTACATGCAGACGAACGTGACGTTCGGTTCCTTCGATGCGTTAGTTGGGCTGACGCTCTTCTCAACCGTCTATCTTGCCGGGATCACATCGGTCAGCGGCGGCCTCCTGTCGGGCCTGATCGCCAGCGGAGGCATCCTGTTCGTTGCCCTCAACAACGTCGTCAATATCGGCAATTGGTATGGCCTGGTGGTCGGCATTGGTCTCATACTGGCGGTCGTCTTCAGCCCCGAGGGCATCGTTGGACCCGCGCATGCGGCGATCGACGACAGGCGCCAGCGGGCGATAGCCGCTCGGTCAGAAGACCAGGCCGCGGCCACACGGCAGACAGTTCCGACCATCGCAGCGGCGCCCGCCGCGCCAGTAGCGGTGGCCAGCAGCACCCCGCTGTTGGATGTGTCTGGACTTGGGGTGAACTATGGCGGCGTTCTTGCCGTCGATGATGTCAGTTTCTCGGTTCGACAGGGTCAGATTGTCGGGTTGATCGGACCCAACGGAGCCGGCAAGACCACGACAATGGATGCCCTGTGCGGCTTCACCCGATGTCGTGGCCAGGTGGCCATTGACGGTCAATCGATTGCTGGGCTACCGCCGCACCGACGGGCGGCTCGGGGACTCGGGCGCACGTTCCAAGGAGTAGACCTCTATGAGGACCTTTCCGTGGAAGAGAACGTCATCGTCGGTCAGCACCTCGCACGCGAACGGGGCCCTGAGCAACTCGATATTGTGCTTGATTCCCTCGGGCTCTCGAACCTTCGTCAACGGAGCATCGGCCAGCTCTCGCAGGGCCAACGACAACTGGTGTCGATTGCCCGTGCATTGGCTGGGCAGCCCCGTCTCCTTCTCTTGGACGAGCCCGCGGCCGGACTCGACAGCTCCGAGAGCATGTGGCTGGCGGACCGATTGCGCGCGGTCCGCGATAACGGGGTGACGATCCTGTTGATCGACCACGACATGAGCCTGGTTCTTGGCTTGTGCGACGAGATCCATGTCCTGGATTTCGGATCGCTCATCGCGTCCGGGCCGCCCGAAGAGATACGCAACAACCGGCGCGTTGCTGAGGCGTACCTGGGCGTCACCCACGCTGCAGAGACCGTCGCGTGACCGACGCACCCGCAGTCGAGTGCGTTGGCCTGAGCGTCGGCTACGACAAGTTGGTGGTGGGACGGGAGATCGACCTCTCTGTCGGCCGCCGAGAGATCCTGGCCGTGCTGGGTCCCAACGGGGCGGGCAAAACCACATTGCTCCTCAGCCTGGCTGGGTTCCTTCCTCCTATTTCCGGCGGGATCCGAGTCGACGGCGTCTCGATCCGCGGGGGATCAGCCCGCCGAATGAATCGAGCTGGCATCGTGCTGGTCCCGGACTTCCGCGCCCTGTTCACCGAGCTCACCCCGTTGCAGAACCTGAAGCTGGCGGCACGACGGGACGGAATGACAGTAGACGACGCATTGGACCTCTTCCCGGCGCTATCGCGGCGCGCCCGCGTTCGGACCGCTGATCTCTCGGGTGGTGAACAGCAGATGTTGGCCGTGGCCCGAGCATTGGTGCAAGCTCCAAAAGTATTGCTCATCGACGAGATGAGCATGGGATTGGCGCCGGTCATCGTCGAGTCGCTCATGCCCCTCATCCGCCGAATTGCGGATGAGAGTGGTACGGCTGTCATTCTCGTCGAACAGCATGTGCACCTCGCGCTTGCGGTGGCTGACCACGCCATGGTGTTGGTCCATGGCGCCGTCGCTGTCGCTGGTCGAGCCGAAGATATTCGCGCTGACGAGTCGGCCTTGGAAGCCGCCTACCTTGGCGGTGGACACACCGATGCTCCTGTCGACTGATCGGCTCTGATCTCGGAAGACGAGAGTGAATCGGTCACATGGGCTGGCACCCATATGCGGGATATGTCCTGCAGCGTCAAAGCTCAGTGTCGAAGCCCATGTTGGGGTCCTGCACGGTTCTTGGGGGATGGATGCAACGTGCATCCATCCCCCGACGAATCGCCGACATTACAGAGTCAGCTCTTGAACAACGCGGCCGGGTTGTACGTCTTGAGGTTCGTCAGTTTCCCAGTCGATGTGAGGACCCCCAGCTTTGTTTGCACCGAGCAGACGCTCTTCAGGATGGGGACGGCCGTTCCGTTGCAGGTGAATGTCAAGCCACCTGACAGGGGAATCGGAACGTTCTTGGTTGTTTGCAGCTGATTGATTACGGCTGCAGCTGTGACGGGGCCGGTGTAGCCCTTCATGGCATTGACCAAAGCCCAGACCGAAGCGGCTCCCTGGGCTTGGTTCGCGCTCACATTCGGGTTTGGGTTGACCCCACGGGCGTACTTGGTCATCTTGGCGTAGATCTTGGATTCCGCGGGACCAGCGGCGGAATCGGTCGGAAGCAGTGATCCCTTCACCACGCTGCCAAGTGAGGGGAAGAGGCTCTTGTCTATGCATGTGCTGATCAAGTACTTCGGAAGGGTGAGCGCCAGTGTCTGGTATCCCTTGAGGAACGCGGTGCATTGGGTCAAGTCACCGGTGATGCCTATGGCCGAGGCACCCCAACTAACTGCGCTCTGCAGTTGGGGCGTCATGTCGGCCGTACCTACTGCAACAGGGATGACCTTGAAGGCAACCCCGGCGTTCTTGAATACCATTCCACCCAAGACCTGTGCCCCCTGTATCGCTGTGGGCACGTTGCTTGTCAGCATGGCGAACTTCTTGAATCCCTTTGTCTTTGAATCCATGGCGTCGGTGGCCAGAGCTCCTGGGAACCCTCCGGTGAGGGCAAACGCGTTCGCGGTCGTCAGCTCCTGCGTCGATTCACCCGACAGAGCCACGTAGGGGATGCCCGCCGCGGTGATGGTCGGCACCTCGGATGCGCCTTGTCCAGTAAAGGGCAGAACGACCGCTACCACCTTGTCCTGGACCATTTCATTGGCACAAACTTGGCCGCCTGCTGGTGTTTCCTGATTTTCGCATATGAACAGCTTGATCGGTTTGCCGGCGAGACCGCCGTTTTGATTGAAGTAGGAGACGGCCATTTTGGCCCCGGTCTCCACCAGGGGGCCCGTGGCGAGCGTGACCCCCGCGCCGGCATCGGTGATGATGCCCACTGGCACCGGTGTTCCCGTGACCTTGGCGATTGCCGTCCCCGATGGGGAACCGTAGGCAGTATTTGACCCGAGCAATGCCAGGAGGCTCACGGCTCCGACGCTGGCAAGAATGCCCAACAGTGTGCGCCGGATGAAATGGCTTGCTAGTGACTTCTTCGGCACGTATCTCTCCTTGGTCGGGAAGTGGTGAAGCCGCGCCGAACAGTGCGTGCGCAAATCGCCCCCCTCTTCGCCCATACAGTCTCTTTGGCTAAACAGGACACTATATGCCGGATTACGAATCGGTCAAGATTGTGTGTCGCTGCCATGACGATCTGTAGGGCAATCGGCGACCGAGCGATGGAGGTGATCCAGACGGCTGACGATCCTCTTCAGCAGCTGGTGGCAAGCCGACCAACTACTTGAACGTGGTGGCGCCCTTGAAGAGGCTGCCTTCCATTCGTTGACCAACGAATGGCCACGTCTTACTGCTCCGGCTCGAGCATCCAAGAACGGGCCGGGGCCTTACCGCCACGACCCCAGCCACTGGCGACAGGGGGGTCATCGCCAGTGCATGTCAGAATAAAAGAGAATACTGAAATAGTCAACAGACGAGCAGGTGTGTTGCGGGATCATTGGCCGACGGGCTTGTGGGCCGAGGATGTTGGAGAACGAATATTCGCACGGTCTGGCATCTCGACCCGGGTATCCAGACGGTGATTGGGGTCCCGGGCAGGTGGGGAAGCGGGTGTATTCTGTTCACTAATGCCGGTGCCTGACCCAATATCACCGTCGACCAAAAGAGGGTCACCGTGGGCACCACCAGAAGGCGCCTCGAAGGTCAGGTTGGCTACGTCAGTAGCGGACAGGATCGTCGATGATGTCATCGCTCGTGAATGGCCTGTAGGCGAGGTTCTCGGCTCCGAGGCCGAGTTGCTCAAACGGTACGGCGTAAGTAGGGCAGTGTTCCGGGAGGCAGTGCGGCTTGTCGAGCATCAACAAGTAGCTCGGATGCGCCGAGGCCCCAACGGGGGTCTTGTGATCACAGAGCCAGCGACAGACGGAATTGTTGACGCCTCAGTGCTGTACCTGTACCGGGCCGACGCTCGATTAGACGAAGTCTTCGAAGCCCGATTGGTATTAGAAGAGCTCGTGACCCAGCTTGCTCCTGGCCGTGTCGATGAGGATGATCTTGCCCGACTGCGAGAATTGGTGAAGGGTGAGGCTGCAGGTGTCGCAGGCGACTACCGGGCTCTCCATTCTCTCCTCGCTGCAATCACGAAGAACCCAGCGCTCGAGTTATTCGTGGACATTCTGAACACCGTGAGCCTCCTCTATTTTGCTGATCCGAAGGCCCTCACTCACAAGACGCTTGACGACGTGGCCCATGCGCATTCCCGTATTGCTGAAGCTGTGATCGGAGGTGACGCAGGACTGGCCCGGCACCGCATGCGAGCTCATCTTGAAGCCGAAGCGGAGTTCTTGCGCCGCCGCCGATCTACTCGCCAGGTACTGGATCCGACCACGAGCATCAAGGCTCCGGACGCCAGCAAGCGGGCCGAGGGTGTTGCCAGGGAGATGTTCAGCGGAATTGTGGCCGGCCGGTTGGCTACCGGGGATCTGATCGGCTCCGAAGCCGAACTGATGGAACGATATGGAGTCAGCAGAGCCATCATCCGGGAGGCGGTCCGACTCCTTGAGCACAACAATATTGCTGCTATGCGACGGGGGCCGGGTGGAGGACTCTTTGTTCTTGCTCCAAGCGTCTCTGCGGTTACCGATGTGGTCGCTCTGTATCTGGAACACCACGGGATCCGTGTCGCAAGCGTTTTCGAGCTTCGCATGGGGGTCGAGCTCGCGCTTATTGACCGAGTCATCGACAACATGGACGCGAGCGGTGAGGAGCGATTGAGGGCAGCACTCGAAAGGGAGATGGCTGCCTCGGAGGACTTCACTATCGCAGCTCACGATGTGCACGCGGTGATCGCTTCCCTGTCAGGCAACCGGGTACTCGAATTCTTGTCGGTCGTACTCATCCGGCTCAGCCGCTTGCACGAGCTTGGCCAACTGTCGAGCAGATCTCGACGTACCGTCGGCTCTGAGGTGTCTCATGCACATGGTGCCATCATCGAAGCTCTGATCGCCAAGGACCGAGAGCTATCACGTCATCGGATGCAGCGGCATCTTGAGGTTCTTTCCGGCTTCTTCCGCTGACGAGCCTGGCCTAGAGCTGCCTCCTGTCCGTCATTGGTCTGGAACGCCAGCCGACCCGAGTTTGCCGAACCGTTTCGAAATGGCGCCCGACCATGCCGATGTCGGGACGGGTCAGGATTGCTGCACCCCGACGACCGTAGGAATCCACGAGCCGATGCGGTCCCAAAGGAGCGCCCGGGCACTCGAGAAGTTGTGGCAGTGGGCGGAGCCTTCGATCACCATCAAGGAGATGTCGCGACAGGACGGATAGTTGCCTGGCTCGGCGCGGGGGTCCGGAGCCACGTCCGAATCTCCTAGCCCGAGCATGATGGGAACGTCGATGATGTCCGCATACTGGCGCACAAACCCCGCGGTTGTGACTTGTGATGCAGCGCGAACTGGCACGCGCGACTGGGCCTTATCGTCGGCGATGATGACGTCCGCTGGAACGTCAGGTGCGTGGAACAGAGCATGTAACAGCTCCCGAGGAGCGATCGTAGCGGCGGCTCCTTCGGGCGTATTCGTGGCGGCCCGAAAGATTGATTCGGTCTCGTCCACGCGAGCATCGAGTTCTTGGTCGGTGGGCTGCCGGTCGTGTACGTTCGTGATGTCGACGCCGTAGCCCAGAAGAACGAGCGCGGCGTACGGTCGAGCAATGGCTTGGACCATTATCGTCAGGCAAGCGCCCATCGAATGACCAGCCCCGATCAACGGGATATCGGGAAGCGGCGCAAGTGACTCCGTAAGCGTTCCCTGGGTCAGCTGGTCTCGCACCTGTTTCGCGGCGGAAGCATCTCCTTTTGCCAGAAGGGCCAGATCGACCCGACCGGACCGTTCGGGGTCCGTGCTCCCTCCTACACCGAGATGATCGAGGGCGATGACCACATAGCCACGGCTCACGAGGTGCTCGGCAAAGCTGTAACCCGGATAGCCGTCCACCTCGAGGTGCCAATAGGTCTTGTCGTATGTTCCACCCGCCAGGCACAAGATCGCTGCTTTGACGTTGGCTGGCCCTTCCGGGGCGAACACCCATCCCGTCTGCATGAGTCGCTCTCCACTGCCGGTGTCGTCCGACACGTCCAAGACGATGTCGTGGCGTAGACATCGATCACCGGTCATCGTTGTTCATCACCTCACGATGCGAGAGGGACTAGTTCCCTCAGCATAATCAGGATACTGTACAGAGCAGTGGTCCTCTCGGCCATAGCTCAATGTCGTTTCCGAGGGTGACTGACGCAGCGCGGGTCACCAGGCACGCTGCCTGCATCACTTGCGAAAGAGTAGACTGAATCATGATTCAGTCGCCTCTGTTCAGTAGCTGACCGTGGACCTCCACACCGGATGGTCCGATCGGGCTCGTACTGCTCGGTCTCGTTGCGAAGACTGGACCAAGGCGGTAGCTCGGAGTAAGGGGAGAACAGCCGTGGGGACACTCGATGGAAAAGTGGCATTCATCACGTCGGTGATGTTCCTCGTGTCAGACCAAGCCAAGTCGATCACCGGTGTGTCGCTACCGATCAACGTCGGGTTTTCGGTGCGTTGAAGGCCATGGCTGATAGAGAAACCACATCGGTTCCTATTCGTGCAGGATTTAACTACGCCAGCGACCCGGCGCTCCTCGCCTCGCACCGCGACGAATGGAGTCGCCTCCGGGAGGAGGCTTCTATCTTCCGAGTGCCCCAGAGCTCCGGGGACGCGTGGTACCTCCTCAGCTACGACGACATCCGAAATGCCCTCCAAGACTGGGAGCTGTTCTCCAGCGATTTCACCGCCTACATGGAGGGCGGCCACAAGATGATCCCGGAGAACCTGGACCCGCCCGAGCATACGAAGTATCGGCGTCTGTTGACCTCGTCGTTTTCTCCTGCAGCAGTCCGTGCATGGGAGCCCCGGGTGCGATCAGTGTGCGTTGAGTTGATTGACGGCTTCCGCCATCAAGGCGCCTGCGACGTCGTCAAGGACTTCGGTCTCCAGTTCCCGACGGCGATATTCATGGAGATGATGGGCTTGTCTCTGGAGCGAGGTGACGAGTTCATCGCCAGGGCCCAGACCCTGCTCCATACGACGGATGCAGACGACCCAGGGGGGTCGCTGCGTGTGGAAGCGGCGATGCAGATCTTTGAGGACATAGCCGAGCTCGTCGCCGAGCGCCGTCAGCGTCCCGCCGATGACCTGGTGAGCCATCTGGTCGTATCCCAGGTGGATGGTCGAGCTCTCAGCGATGAGGACCTGGGCGGTATGGGGCTGCTGTTGTACCTTGCCGGGTTGGACACGGTGGCCAGCATGCTGGCTTACTCGCTTCGCCACCTGGCCGAACATCCGGGTTTGCGTCGGACGCTCGTTGACCAGCCCGAACTCATCCCTTCTGCTGTTGAGGAATTCTTGCGCTACTACTCGATCGCAACAACGCCCAGGGTGGTCACCCGTGATGCCGAGTTCGGAGGCTGCCCTATGAAACGGGGCGACCAGATCATCATCCCGACGGCGTCCGCAGGTCGAGACTCACGCCAGTTTCCTGATGCCGACCACTTTGTCGTCGACCGAGAACCAAACAGGCATTTGGCCTTTGGCGACGGGCCCCATCGCTGCGCCGGGATCCACCTGGCTCGGATGGAACTGGGGATCGCCCTCGAGGAATGGCATCGACGTATTCCTGACTACCGAGTAGCTGACGACGCGGTGATCATCGAGCACGTCGGCAACGTGGCTGGCTTGTCAGCAGTGCCGATCGTCTGGGACTGATGATCACGGTTCATGTGGCAGGCCGACTTACGATTCTGTGCCATCGTCATCGGACTGACATGTCTTGAACCGGAGAAAACGCACGAGTGCCGTACCATGACGGGCGCCTCCGGTCGATGATGTCATGACCCACGTCTGTCTGCGGTTGGTGAGCAGCCAAGGCTCCAAGATGCGAAGGGGAAGTCATGCCAACGGCAGACCCATGGGGACTCGATGAGGGGGCCCGATCGGATCAGGCCACAGGTAACATCGGGCCCTGGTCGGATTCCTGGCGTCCGGAGCCAGCTTTGGAGACGGCTTTTGTCGACCTGATTGACGCGCTACGACGACTGCAAGATCTGACCGCTGGAGCGAGACCCACTGTGGACCTGGCCGCAGAGGCGACGCGGGAAATCTCGATGGCGGCGGACTTGCTGGCTGGGTGTCAGGTCGCTGAGCGTGACCAAATCGCGGGAAAGCAGTCACATATTCCAGGTAGAGCGCAGAGCCTTATCCCTCCCGTATATTACGACCGGGCCGACGGTCTGAAAGTGGAGGCACGGCTTACATTTACCCGCTTCTACCTCGGAGGCGGGGGCGCGGTCCACGGCGGAGTGCTGCCACTGGTATTCGACGAGCTCTTCGGGCGGCTCGCCGGCTCTGGTGGCCGCCCCCGCTCGCGTACCGCATACCTGCACGTCAACTATCGCAATGTCACGCCACTGGGCAAGGAATTGCGCATAGAAGGTTCGGTTGATCGCACGGAAGGACGCAAGGTTGTCATCACCGGGTCTTTGTCGGATGGCGAGACTCTGCTGTGCGATGCAGAGGGCCTATTCGTCACCCTCAAATCGGGACAACCGTGACATCTCGAGTTGACATTCCGTAGATGCCTGATGCGGACTTACGAAGGGAACTCGAAGCCACGGGCGATGCGATGCAAGGTGACGGGCCTGAGCGACACGCAATAGTGCAAGGGACGAACGAGGAGAAACGACAACCATGGGCCTGCTGGAAGATGAGATTGCCATCGTCACCGGATCGACCAGGGGAATCGGCCGCGCCATGGCCGAGCGGTTCGCATTGGAAGGAGCCCGGGTCGTCGTGCATGGAACGCGTCAGTCCGATGCGGTGGCGGTAGCTGCCGACATCCCGGGCGCACTGGGAATCGGTGCCGACATCACGAATCGCACCGCATTCGAGGCCCTCGTCGAGCGCGTGAACGAGGAATGGGGACGCCCGACTGTGCTCGTAAACAATGCAGGGGTTTCCTCGAGGGCGGCAATTACTCGGGTACGTGATGAGGACTGGGATCACGTTCTGAAGGTCAACCTCTCCGGCCCTCTTTATGCCGCTCGGGCGGTTATCCCAGGAATGAAGACAAACGGCCGCGGAGCGATCGTGAACGTCACATCGACGGCCGGAACACATGGTCTAGTCGGGTTCTCTGCCTATGGCGCATCCAAGGCGGGTCTGGTCGGGCTTACCCTTACCTGGGCGAAAGAGCTAGCGCCCTTTGGAATCAGGGTCAATGCGCTGGCACCGGGTGCGATCACCGACATGATGAGAGAGCTTCCCACCGACGTTCTCCAGCCGATTGTCGATCGAGGCCTTCCGACGGTCGAGGCAGTGGCGAATGCGGGACTCTTCTTGGCCTCCGACCTGTCGAGTACGGTCACTGGCCAGGTCATCCACGCTATCGGTCGACCACCTGGGTGAGGTAAGTCCCTTACTGTCCGATCGCGATCTGCAGTAAGCGTGAGGTGCCGCCCCCGCTTGCGGGCAGCCGTGCGCCATGGCAATAGTTGGCCACTCACCTAAGTCAGTGAAGCACCCCATCAGATTACTGAAGGAACGTGGAGCCACATGCCGTATCTCGAGACCCCCGAAGTCCTCATAGACCGAGACGGCCCAGTGGCCGTTGTGACCATGAACAACCCCGACCAACGAAACGCATTCACCGACGTCATGCATACGGCGATGCAGGAGGTGTGGCAGCACCTCGCCCTGGATGATTCGGTCCGCTCGATTGTGTTGACCGGCGCCGGCAAGGCGTTCAGCGCTGGTGGCGACATCCCAGGCTTCATTCGATCCTACGAGGATATGACCTTCCGGAGGGCCCAACTTCGTGGAGCCCAGCGCCTTCTCAACGCCATGGTCGAGTGTCCGAAACCCGTCATTGCTGCAGTCAACGGCCCTGCTGTAGGCCTTGGATGCTCAGTGGCAATATCGTGCGATGTTGTCTACATAGCGCAGAGTACCTTCATGGCTGACCCGCACGTTTCCATCGGCTTGGTGGCCGGCGACGGTGGCGCGGTCCAATGGCCGCTCCTGATGAGTCTGCTGAAGGCCAAGTACTACCTACTGACCGGAGACCGAATTCCTGCCGATGAGTGTGTCGAGATCGGGCTGGCCAACTTCGCGGTCGCCGATGACCAGCTCATGGCTGAGGCCTTAGGGCTCGCACAGCGTCTGTCACGACAACCTCGCCAGGCCCTGGAGGAGACCAAGCGGGCCATCAATCTGCACCTGCAGAGTGCCATGAGCCTGGTGGCGCCATTCGCACTGGCGGCTGAGAGCGAGTCCTTCTCAACCGATGACCTTCGCAAGACGATCGAGTCCTTCACCAAGAAAGCTGAATGACGACTGAGCAAGGTCCCGAAGGTAGCCTCGTGCATGCTGATGGCAACAGAGAGCTCGCGGCGGAGAGCGCTCAGCTCGTGGTGGGCTTACCCATTACTTCATTTCGTGGGGATGTGGGAAAGCTCAGCAAAGGACCAGGCTCGTGCACCCACCTCAACGACGCTCTCCGATTCCTGGCTGATGCCGCCGGGCTGGTACGTCATCTTCACGATTGACCGAGCGACCTGTGACGACCGGTAGCCTTTTTGAAAAGCGACGACCTGGACTCGCGGACATGTGCGACCACAACCGTGGTCATGGCCGGACGAGGTGCACCTGGGTGGCCGAACCAATCAATGGGACTTGGCTCCGAGCGGCAGCCCCGCTAACGACGGAGACCGGCACTGGCCGGTGAGAAGGAGCGTAACCAATGGCATCTGATCGATTAGTCCTGCGAGCAACGGTCGGAGGGCTCATGATGGGCCACGGACTCCAAAAGCTGAAAGGCAGTTTTGGCGGCCCAGGCTTGCAGGGGACCGAACAGGCGATGGGGGCGATGGGAATGCACCCCGCCAAGCATCAGGCGTTGGCCGCGGCTCTGAGCGAGACCATCGGTGGTGGACTCACAGCAGCCGGACTGTTTAACCCGCTCGGACCGGCAATGATCACCGGCGTCATGGCCGTGGCCATCAAGAAGGTCCACTTGAAGAACGGGGTCTGGGTCTCAGGTGGCGGTTACGAGTACAACCTCACGCTGATAGCTGCAGCGCTGGCGCTGGCCGCCGAAGGTCCTGGCAAACTGTCTCTCGACGGCCTCTTCGGAAAGAATCGATCGGGGCTCAAGTGGGCGGTGGTTGCTCTCGCCCTTGGGCTTGGTAGCGCTGCTGCCACCTTGGCCATCTCCGATCAGTTGGCCCCGGCCGATACTGCGACCACCGGATCATTTGTCGAGCCGGCTGACGAAGAGGCCTCACCGCCTGACGATGCCTGACTCCGCTAACTGACCGGGCCAACTCTCTCCGGGGCAACGACGACAAACTGCCGCCCGACACGGCCACAACGGCCTGAAGCCTTCTGGTTGGTCCGTGCACCGCTCCACGTCGAGCACTTGGCCGTCCGGTCGTGCCGATGAGCCTGCCGGGTGTTGAAGTCAACGGCGTTGACCGATAGAGTCAACAGCGTTGACCAGGTCCTGAGCGCAGCCCGGCTGACCGAGGGGGATGGATGGACGAGGGCGACGCCCACGACTTCGAGCGCATCACCACGTGGTTGGAGGCCGACCTCGGCGGAACGGTCACCCACATCGAGCGGCAAGCGCGTTGGCGACCGGCGTGGTGGGTCGATCTGGAACGGGACGGCGAGCGGCTCGAGCTGTGCGTGCGGGGGGATCGCCTCGACTCGGCCTCCGCCTTCACGCTCGATCACGAGCGCACCTTCCAGTCGCTCCTGTCAGAGCGGGGAATCCGGGTGGCACCGGTCCACGGCCGGCATGTCTCCGACCCGAAGGCCTATGTCATGGATCGGATAGCAGGCCGGGACAACTTCGAGGGAGCGTCCGAGAGCGAGCGTCGATCCGCTATGGAGGATTACGTCGACATCCTCCTCGAGATGCACGGGCTCGACGTGACACCCTTCGCCCAGGCTGGGATCGTGCGGGCCGCATGCCCTCAGGAGTCCCACTCTGTCGGGCTGCGGCGATTCGTAGAGCGGGCCTACCGCAACGAGAAGAAGCGGCCCGATGCCTTTCTCGAGTTCGCCTTGGCCTGGCTCGACCGCAACACCCCCGACAATCCGGGCCGGGAAGCCCCGATCGTGTGGGATGCGGGCCAGTTCCACCACCAGGACGGCCGCATCACCGCCCTCCTCGACCTGGAGTTCGGCCACATCGGCGACCCGTTGGCCGATCTCGCCGCATTGTGGGTGCGCAACCCCTTCATCCCTTTCGGCGACGTATCGGCGCTCATGCGCCGCTACCAAGATGGAAGCGGAACCCCCATCGACCTGGCTGCCGTCCATTGGCACTACATCCTCTGGGCGTTGTCCAACCGCCTCGAGTTCCATGCCGTGCTGGCCGACCCGGTGCCCGGTACCGACTACATGCTGAACCTGCACTGGTGCGTCGAGACCGACCTCATGGCCCTGGAGGGCATCGCCACCACCCTCGGCGTCGAGCTCACCGACGTCGAGGAGCCGCAGCCGACGGATTCAGGCTACGGCCCGGCCCATCGCCACCTGACCCGGTCGCTCGAGAGCCGGCAGCTCGAGGACCCGGTGGAACGCTACCGGTCGAGGATGTCGGTGCGTCTCGCCCGCCACCTCGAGCGCATCGACGAAATCGGCGCCGCAGTGGTGGAAGCCAACCTCCGCGACATTCATCAACTCGTGGGCCGGAGGGCCCTCGACTGGATCGATGGGGAAGCCGACCTCGAGCGGTTCGTCCTGGCCGATGCCGGCCGACACGACGAGCAGCTCATCGGCGTCTTCCACCGGCGGCTGCACCGGGCCCGGATGCTGAACGGCCCGTCCGGCTCCTGGATTACCCAACATCGCCAGGTTCCACAACCGAGCATCTGAGCGGAACAACCGTCGCCTCCACCACCGAGGCGCTGACAGGAGGGAACGTCATGCCCGACCGCACGCAATCGGAGACGAGTGCGCCGCACCTGACGGGCGGGGCGCCGCCGCTGCAGCCGGACCTTGCCGCCTTGATGCCTGCAGCACCGGCACTCATGGATCAGTTGGTGAGCGAGTTCGCTCCGACGGCGGCCACGCTGTCGACCCCCCAGGCGTACTGGGCCGGGCTCAACGGTTGGATCACCGACCGTCTGTCCGGCCCGATCATGGAAGGGACGGTCACGGTCGACGAGGTAGGCGAACAGGCCTGGGCTGTGTACGCCTCCAGCTACTGGGGCGGCATGGAGCTGCGCCAGCACTGGGGAATGCCCCCGGTACTGAAGGACATGGTCGGTGTCCTCTCGCCGCCCTTCGCCGAGGTGCAAGCGGGCGTCGTCCAACTCATGGCCCAGCGAATGGCAGCCCTCCGAAGCGGCGGCGAGCACTGCTTGGCCGTCCTGCCGTCGATCCTGCGTGAAGCGTCCACCTCGGGGCCCATCCATGGCGTCGGCTACAACGCCGGCGTCCAAGTGGTCAAGACCGAGGATCCCCCCATTGGCCAACGACGCCCGCACCGCCCGTCCAAGCCCTCGGTGGTGCGAATCAACGGACGTGATTTCATGCGGGTGGACTATGACCGATCGACGCCCCAGTACCTCAAGGTATGGCGCTCGGCCTTCGAGCGAGTGGTGGCCGCCGATCCGGACCGCTACGAGAGGTTGGTAGTCGGCGAAGAGGGGGAAGCCGATCTTCGGGACATCTGGAAGGACGCGGTGGCCTTCGGCAACACGACCTGGGGCGGGGATGCGCAAGACGACTGGACCGACGCCTACTGGGAGGAGACCATCCGCTGGAGCTCGATCCTGACCTTCGGCATGGAAGCGGCGGGACTGGCCGCTCTCGTGGCGCTGATCAACCAGGATCCCGATGCGGCCGCCCGGGCGGTGATGGGCAACGCGCTCTATCTGGGGGCCACGTCGGGGTGGTTGGTCGGCCTGCTCGATACGGATGCGAAGCTTCCCCAGATAGCGGCGGCGTGACCCTGGTGGACGCTGACCACAAGGTGCAGACCTGGCTCGAGCGAGAGCTCGGGGGCACGGTCCTGTCCTTCGAGCGACAGGAGCGGTGGCGGCCTGCCTGGTTCGCCGAGGTGGTCCACGATGGTTCGGTCCGCCACTACTACGTGCGTGGCCAGCGGGGAGGCAACTTCCGCGAAATGATCACCCTTCACCAAGAGGCCGACGTCAATCGCCTCTTGCTGGCCCACGGGGTCCCTGTTCCCGTCGTCCACGGGATGATCGACGATCCGCCCGCCATCGTCATGGAGCGCCTGCCCGGCCGGGTGAACCTGGCCACCGCCGTCGATGACGCCGAGCGAGACGCAGTCCTCGACCAGTACGTCGAGGCCATGCGTCGGATGCACGCCATCGACGTCGACGAGGTCGGGGCCATCGGCCTCCCCGTGCCAATGGACAACCGTGCGGCGGCGCTGAACATGTACATGACCGGCGACGCCAACTACCGCAAAGTGAAGTCCGCACCCAGTCCCATGATCGAATTCATGTGGCGGTGGCTGCAGCGAAACGTCCCTACCGGGCGCCACCAGCGCGCCCTGATCCAGGCTGATTCCGCACAGTTCCTTTTCGAGAACGGGACGATGACCGGCCTCATCGACTTCGAGGCTGCCTATGTCGGTGACCCCGTGGCCGAGTTCGCAGCCATGCGCAGCCGTGACTGCGAGGAGCCCCTGGGGGACATTGGCCGGATCGCCGCTAAATACCGGGCGGCCACCGGTGATCGGATCGACAAGAACGCCGTCGAGTTCCATACCGCGGGCTGGTCGTTGATGACGCCGTTCCAATGGGAGGAATCGGTCCGTCATCCGGCAGCCCGGGACAGCTGGCTGGAGTACTTCACCTGGATCGTCGGCTGTGGTCGCTGGGGGCTGGAGGCCATTGCCCAGCTGGTCGACGCGCCGCTGGACGTGTTGGACAGGCCCAACGAGCGGTCGTCGCCGACCTACTGGGACGCGCCCTACCGGAACTTGCTATCCCTCCTCGACCAGTGGCCCATCGGCGGCGTTTCCCAGAACTTCGACCTGGACAGCGCCCGAGCCGTCACCCGGTTCGCCGAGCACGTGCACGCCTTCGGCCGTGAGCTCGAATCAGCTGCAGTGGACGAGATCTCCGAGCTGGTGGGAAGGCGCCAACCGGACCTTGGCGCGGCGGAGGCGGCGCTGGAGGAGTTCGTGCTCACCGCCCCGCCTGATTGCGACGTCGACCTGGTGCAGTACTTCCACCGCTGGACGCAGCGCCAGCAGTTCCTGATCCAGGGCACCGGTGTCCGCCACGAGAAGCTCATCCATATCAGCCCACAACCGCTCGAAGGAGCCGGGTGGGAACCCACTTGACCTCGAACGTCCCACGATGAAAGGACCCGTCTCATGACCAGCTACTCCAACGCGGAGGTCGAGGAGGCCTTCCGCCACTACTTCATGACCGGACCGGTACGAGAGGACTGGCTCGCCTGGTCGCAGCTCTTCCACGATGATGCGGTGTACTGGGACCACTACTGGGGAAAGTTTCGGGGCCCGGCAGAGATCCAGCGCTTTCTGGAAGTGACGATGTCGGCGGCGCCGGCCGTGTACACCGTGCTGTGCTGGTACGTGATCGACGGGGATCGAGTCGTGTGGCAGGGGCTCAATCGTGCCGACAACCCGCAGTCGGGCCAGCCGCCCTTCGATTTCCCGTCCCTGCAGATCCTGACCTACGGCGGCGACGGCAAGTGGAGCTCGGAGGAGGACTGGTGGATAGCGTTCGAAATGAAGCGATTCGGCAAACGCTATGCCGAGGCCGTGGCCCAGCACGACCCGGAGCACCCGCAGCGGATGACCAGGCTCGACTGGGGCCCCTGGCACGACTGGGCCCGTCCGACCGACGGCCACCAGGCCACGCCTTCCTGGCTCGGGCGCCAGGATGTCCAACCGGTCCTCAGCGTGCGGGAGATCGACTTCGGCGAACGCAATCCGACCGAGTAGACGGCCGTTGTGCCGGTACCCCGACGCGTGTGGTCCTACCCGAGCAGATGTCGGGCGACCACCATTCGCTGCACCTCGGTGGCCCCTTCTCCCAGGCGCTTGACCCGTAGGTCGCGAAACCAACGCTCCAGTGGCATGTCATTGGCCAGTCCCAGCGCGCCATACATCTGCACGCACCGGTCGAGCACCGAGAACGCCGTCTCAGTGGCGGAGAGCTTGGCCACCGAGGCCTCCACCCGGACGTCGCCCCCGAGGTCGGCAGTCCAGGCGGCCTGATAGGTGAGCAGCCGGGCGGCGCGCAACTCGATCTCGCTGTCGGCAATCATCCACTGGATACCCTGCTTGTCGGCCAGCCGGGAGCCGAACACGTGCCGGCTCTTCACCCAGTCCGTGGTCATTTCCAACGCCATCTGGGCAATGCCGATGGGTCCGGCGGCGTAGAGGATGCGTCCCATGGCCAAGAAATCGGCGGCCAGGTCGAACCCCTCGCCCTCGCCCCCGATGCGGTTCTCCACTGGCACCTTGACCCCGTCGAAGTGCAGTTCGGAGGGCGCGAACGAGTTCATGACATCGATCGGGGTCGTGGTCAGACCCGGGCTGTCGGTTTCCACGATGAAACAGCTGATGCCGTCCCGGCGGCCTTGCTCGCCGGTGCGTGCGTACACCACCCCCCAATCCGCGGTTCGAGCGTGACTGGTCCAGAGTTTGGTTCCGTCGAGCACGTAGTGCTCCTCAACGCGCCGGGCCCGGCATTGTATGGCCCGCGCCGGATCCGAGCCGCCCGCGCTCTCGCTGATGGCGGTAAAGGCCTTGGGTGAGCGCCCCTCGATGATGGGGCGCCCGTAGCGCTCGAACTGTTCGCTCGTGGCTTGGAAGAGCACGCTGGGCGGATTGCCGCCGAAGGCGCCTGCGGCCGGGAAGAACGCTCCCATCCGGCATTTCGCTGCTTGCTCGGCCACCACCACCTGGCCGAGCATGCTCAGCCCGGCCCCTCCGAACTCGGCCGGGGTCTGCAGCGACCACAACCCGAGCGCCCGAGCCTTCTCCTGCAAGGGCTGCAACAAGTCGTGGGGCAGCCCGGCGGCGTCGTGCTCCAGGCCCTCCTCCAACGGCCGGACCTCGTGTTCCATGAAACGCTGAACCGTCTCTTGCAGCAGGCGGAGCTCCTCGGGCAGCTCCCACGCCCCGCGCCGCCGGTCTTCCATCGTCATGACAGGTCTCCCTCCGGTCGGTACCGAGCCGGTCAGTCGATCAGTCCTCGTTGCCGACGACAGTCGTCCACCTGGAGATGGTGGTTGTCGGCATAGGACTTGGTCCATGCGGGTGGCAACCGACCCCAGGCTTCACCGATGCTCAGGCGGCTTCCCTCGTGTAGCCGGGCCGCCCCGACCACGTCGGCCAGGAAGATGGTGTTCTCCTCGGCGTCGAGGCTGTTGACCACCCGACCCTCGACGTAGCTCAGTGCATCCTGGAGGATGGGTACACCGGTTACCCCGGGCGCAGTGGCAAACCCTGCCAGTTTGTCCCCGTCCCGGCCCGAGCTGCCCCCCAGGCCCATCAAGATGGCCAGTGATGCATCGATCAACTCGGGAGCCGCCCCCAACAGGTGAACGGCAAACACCCCGGAGTCACGAACCAGGTCGTGGCTGAAGTTGTACTTCGTGATGCTGATCGTCATCCGTGGTGCCTCGGGGACGATGCCGGCGGCGCCGGCTGACAGCGACATCAGCCCGTTGGTCCGGCCTTCCCATGCCGTGGTGATGGCGACAGGGAAGGGTCGCATGCCCGAGAGGAATTGGCCAGCCATGTCCAGATCGATTGCCATCGTCCGAGCATAGAGTGGGATCGTGAAGTCTGACAACACTGTCACAACGCTGAACCGGCGAAGTATAAGGGGAATTGAGGAGTGGTAGCAGTCCATTGCCGGCAGTTAGTCTGACTTCAGCGTCACAACTATCCAGACGACCGACGGGCACGAAGGGCTGTGGGTGATGGCCGACCACGAGACAGATGTGGCCATCGTGGGCTCGGGCCCTTGTGGTGCCACCCTGGCCAACCTCCTCGGGGTCTACGGCATTCGAGCCGTGGTGCTCGATCAGGAACCCGGGGTCACGCCCTATCCGCGAGCGGTGGCCGTCGACGATGAGGCCCTGCGGACGTTTCAGACCGCCGGTGTCATCGACCAGATCCTTCCCGACCTCATCCAGAACGCACCCATCCGCTACCACGATTCGAGAGGACGACAGTTGGCCCACGTCCGACCCAGCGGTCAGCCCTACGGATGGCCTCGGCGCAATCTGTTCTATCAACCGCTGTTGGAGGGCGCTCTGCGGGAGGGTCTCGAGCGTTTCGACCGGGTGACGCTATTGACCGCCACCGAGGTCATCCATCTCGACCAGGACCCAACCGCAGTGTCGATCCGCGCTCGGGCGGGGGAGGAGACGCTCACCGTTCGCGCCCGGTACCTGGTGGGTGCCGATGGCGGCCGTAGTTTCGTCCGGAGGGCGGTCGACATCGATCTGACCGGCTCCACCGCCCCGTCGAAGTGGCTGGTGGTCGACGTCGAACAGGACACACTCGACGCTCCCTACTCGGCCGTCTACTGTGATCCCGTCCGCCCCACCATGACCATCCCGTTGCCCTACGGGCGTCGCCGCTTCGAGTTCAAGTTGCTGGGGGCCGAGGACGAGGACGAGGTGGTGGCCGAGGATGCCGTGACCCGACTGCTCCGGCCCTTCTACCCCGACGGGGAGCTGCCTGTGATCATGCGCCGCCGGGTCTACTGGCACCACTCGCGGGTGGCGTCGCGGTTCCAAGCCGATCGCGTGTTCCTGGCCGGCGACGCGGCCCATCTCCAGCCCCCGTTCTTCGGGCAAGGCATGAACTCGGGAATCCGGGACGCCACCAACCTGGCCTGGAAGTTGGCCGCGGTCTGCCAGGGACGAGCCGAGCCGGCCCTGCTGGCCACCTATGACACTGAGCGCCGAGGCACGGCCGAGAAGATGGTCTCCTTCGCCACCCGGATGGGCGAGATGTACCAACCGCGCAACCGGTACACCGAAATCGTTCGCGACGCCGTGTTCCGGGGCGTCCAGCTCGTACCCGGGGCCCGCGATTACATCCTGCAGATGAAGTACAAGCCGTTACCTCGCTACGTCGACGGAGTCGTCGTCGGTCCCGATACCCGGGACGCCGCTTCACCCACCGGCCGGCCGTTCCCCCAGCCCGTGGTCCGGACCGTCGATGGCGTCCGACTCAAGCTCGACGACGCCGTAGGCCGTTCCTTCGCCCTCATCGGGCTCGGTGTCGACCCCGGCCGGCATCTGTCCGATCGCTCTCGGGCGTTTTGGGACTCGATAGGGGCGGCGTTCGTGCACATCGGTGCCCCGGTGGCCAGCCAGCGGTCGACGCCTCGGCTGGAGTCGGCCGACGAGGCGTCGACAGCGGATGCGACCGTGCATCTGTACGACGTCGACGGGGTGTTCCGCGACATGCGACTCGAGCGTGCGGCCGACGAGGTCATCGTGCTGCGGCCCGATCGATACGTCGCCGCTACCGGTCGCGCTGGGAAGTTGGACGACCTGACCAACCGGATACGGGCGGCGACCGGGGAGGCGCCGGTGACTCGCTCCGCTCCAGATAGAATCTGACACTGCTGTTTACTATGAAGGCCCAGGCCTTACAGAGACGGAGACGGGAATGACCCTCGATGGTGCCAACGTGGTTGTGACCGGCGCCGGATCCGGGATCGGTGAAGCGACGGCCGTCCATCTCGCCGCGGAAGGTGCTCGGGTCGTGGTGGCCGACGTGGCCGAACCGGACGGCCACCGTGTCACCGAACGGATCGTCGCTGCGGGAGGCACCGCCCACTTCGTGCCCTGCGACGTCTCGATCGAAGGCAGTGTCGAGGAGCTCATTGCCCGCTCCGTCGAGCTCACCGGCGGCTTGGATCTCGCCGTGAACAATGCCGGCATCGGCGATCATCCCGGCGACCTGCACGAGATGGACGTCGGCACTTGGGACCAGGTCATGGCGGTGGACCTGCGCGGCACATTCTTGTGCCTGCGGGCCGAGATCGGGGTCATGCTCCGGGCCGGAAAGGGCAGCATCGTCAACATGGCCTCCAATGCGGGGGTCAAGAACGCGCCGGGGATGGCGGCCTATACGGCGGCGAAACACGGCATCGTGGGCTTGACCAAGAATGCCGCCCTGCAGTACGCCCGCCGGGGGATCCGGGTCAATGCCGTTTGTCCCGGGACCATAGGCACACCCGCCATTCGCTCATTCCCCCCAGAGCTCCAGGGCGAGGGGGGGCCATGATCCCCATGGGACGGATTGGAACGCCCGAGGAGGTAGCGGAAGCAGTGTCCTTCCTGTTGTCGGACCGCTCTGCCTTCATCACCGGGATCGCCCTGCTCGCTGACGGCGGGCTGATGTACGCCTGAGTCCCTCAGCGGGCCGCATGCGGTATCGGTGCCGGCGTCAGCACGAAGCCCTCGTAGCCGGATGCGGCCACCTTGTCGCATCGGCGGCGATAGCGACCGACCCCGCCGACGTAGGGCATGAACACCCGGGGCTTGCCGGGCACGTTTGCCCCCACGTACCAGGAATCGGCCAGTGGGTACAGCGTCTCCGCGGCCACGTCGTTGACGTGCTCCACCCAGGTGCTCTCGGCCTCCGGCTCCGGCTCGATGGTGGCAAAGCCCCGGTCCCGCATGTGCACGAGGCAATTGCCGATCCATTCGACGTGCTGTTCTCCGGCGGCGATGACGTTGCTGAGCACCGAGGGGCTCCCGGGCCCCGTGATGGTGAACAGGTTGGGGAACCCGGACACGCCGATACCGAGATAGGCCCGAGGTCCGTCGCGCCAATGCTGGTCTAGGGTCCGGCCGGCGCGTCCGCGTAGGTCCACCTGCAGTAAGGCCCCGGTCATGGCGTCGAACCCGGTGGCCAGGACCAGGGTGTCGAGCGGATGGTGCCCATCAGTGGTCACAACCCCCGAAGCAGTGACGGCCTCGATGGGGGCCCGGCGGACATCGACCAGCGTCACATTGGAGCGGTTGAAGGTCGAGTAGTAGCCGCTGTCGATGCAGATGCGCTTGGTGCCCAGGGGGTAGTCGGTGGGGGTGAGCAGGTCGGCCACCGACGGATCGTCGACCATGTCACGGATCTTCTCGCGGACGAACTCGGCGGCCAGCTCGTTGGCGGCCAGATCGGTGGTGATGTCGCGGAACGAGGCCAGGAAGGCAAACCCCCCGTCGTTCCACGCCGCCTCGAACTGCTCTTGGCGCTCCTGTTCGGATACTTCGAGGGCGGACTTCGGGTTGGCTCGCAGCATGGTGCCGCCGAACGAGTGACGGCTGTACTCCCGGTACTCGGGATAATGCTCCTTCACGTCCCGTACCTGCTCGGGTGTGAGCCGGACGTTCACCCCCGACACGCTGAACGCCGCCGTACGCTGGAAGACCACGAGGCTGGCGGCCTGCTGGGCCAGCTCCGGAATGATCTGGATGCCCGACGCTCCGGTACCGATGACCCCGACCCGTCGCCCCGAGACGTCGACTCCCTCCGACGGCCACCGACCGGTGTGCAAGAGCTCGCCGCCGAAGTCATCGAGGCCGGACACGTCGGGCAGGCGCGGCACCGAGAGGCAGCCGGTGGCCATGACCAGGTACCGCGTCAGGATCTTCTCGCCTGTATCGGTGCGCACCCGCCAGAGGTCGGTCGACTCGTCGAAGTGGGCGGCGATGACCTTGGTGTTGAAGCTGAAGTGCCGCCGTAGGTCGAAACGATCGGCGGCGTGGTTGGCATAGGCCAACATCTCGGGCTGGGTGGGGTAGCGCTGGGTCCAGTTCCAATCCTGTTGGAGCTGCTCGGAGAAGGAGTAGGAATATTCGACACTGACGATGTCGCAGCGGGCTCCGGGATAGCGGTTCCAGTACCAGGTGCCGCCGACGCCGTCCCCCGCCTCGATACCCCTGACGGAGAAGCCCAAGGACCGCAAGTGGTGGACTGCGTACATCCCGGAGAAGCCGCCTCCGACCACGATGACGTCACTATCGGTGCTCACGGAATGCCCGGCTTCCGACATACGTCCTCACTTCTTGGGGCGGACCGGTGGTTGGCCCGACGGTACTAGGTATCTGACAGTGGTGTCCATCAGGGTGTCGAATGGTGGGCACGGAATCGCCATCGGGAGAAGCCCCGCCGCTTCGGTCGGGCGCCTTGGGCGACGAGAGTGTCAGATAATGCGGCGTTCGTCACCGTCAGCGTTGCATTCCAAGCACTAAACGTGCCATAGTCCGGGGAGACTGTGTGTCAGAAACGCAGTGCCACTAGGAGCAGATGATGGCGACTCCGCCCCCCGCACAGCTGACCCATGTGGGCCTCTACGTCACCGACATGGATCGGATGGTCGGGTTCTACAACCGACTTCTGGGCTTGGTGGTGACCGACGAGGGGGAATTCCTGGGCAATCGGCTCACCTTCATGAGCAGGGACGCCGACGAGCACCACCAGATTGTCTTCGTGACCGGTCGGAATGCACCGACGGATATCAAAGTGCTGAGTCAGGTGTCGTTTCGCCTGGTCGACGATGATCTGACCGCATTGCGCTGGATCCACGAGACCGCCCTCGAGC
Organism: Acidimicrobiales bacterium; assembly: GCA_035552655.1. Classification (GTDB taxonomy): domain Bacteria; phylum Actinomycetota; class Acidimicrobiia; order Acidimicrobiales; family RAAP-2; genus DASXMT01. The sequence continues at coordinate 2,460 of DASZLD010000044.1, read as the reverse complement.
TCGGTGCCCAGAACATGGAGGGACGGAATCACGGCAATAGCTGGAGCCTGTACTTCGAGGACCCCGAGGGAAACCGCTTGGAGGTCTATACCGCCACTCCCTGGTACGTGAGCCAACCCTGGCGTGTGCCCCTCGACCTGGCCGAATCAGACGAGGTGATTCGGGAAAAGACGCTGGCCCAGATCAACGAGACGGCGACCTGGTCCCCGGTCGAAGTGTGGCGCCAGCAGGTGGCTGCTCGCCTCGATGCCGCGGCCCCCCGGTGAACGCTTCTGACCCGGTGCCCTATCGGAGCCTGTGGACCTCTTTGCGAGAGGTCTCGTTCCGGCAGGGTTGGCTAGATGTCGACGGCATCGCTACCCGGTTCGTCGAGGCCGGCTCCCACGATTTGCCCCCGTTGGTCATGCTCCACGGGACGGGGGGGCATTGGGAGACCTTCGCCCCCAACCTCGGCCCACTGAGCAAGCACTTCCGGTGCATCGCCTTCGACATGGTGGGCAACGGCTTCTCGGACAAACCTGATTACGACTACGAAATCGACGTCTACGCCCGGCACGTCCTGGGGGTGATGGACGCGCTCGGTGCGACGCGTGCCTCGATCGTGGGCATGTCGCTCGGTGCGTGGGTGGCGGCGCGGGTGGCGCTCGACCACCCGGAGCGAGTGGACAAGATCGTACTGATGTCGCCGGCCGGGCTGGTGGCCACGGCGACCAACATGGCCCGCATTCGGGCCGAGCGGACCCGAGCGGTGGACGACCCGAGCTGGGAGTCGATCAAGGCCATGTTCGACCATCTGATCGCCGACGAGCGCAATCGCATCCCGGACGTCATTGCCCTCCGTCAGGCCATCTACCAGCTTCCCGAGACCCGAAAGGTCATCGACCACGTCCTGATTCTCCAGGAGCCCGAGGCCCGGGACCGAAATCTGCTGACCGAGCAACAATGGGCCTCGATCCAGGCACCGGCGCTGGTGGTGGCCTCCGGCCAGGATCATGGGGAGTACCAGAACACCGCCCAGCGGGTGGCGCGCCTGATCCCCCAAGCACAGGTGTTCGAGATGCCCGACGTCCGTCACTGGCCGCATTTCGAGGACCCCGAAGCGTTCAACGAGGCGGCCATCCGCTTCCTCCTGGGCTGATGGTCGCCATGCTCGGACACGACGCAGTGGTTGACGCCGCTTCTCGGCTGGATGAGGCGGAGCGGACACGAACACCCATCCGGCAACTCTCCCTGCAGTATCCCGATATGACCATTGACGACGCCTACGCCGTCCAGCGAACCTGGGTCGACATGAAGCTCAGTGGCGGCCGGGTGCTGCGGGGTCGCAAGATCGGACTGACCTCACGGGCCATGCAGCAGGCCGTCTCCATCACCGAGCCGGATCATGGCGCCATCTTCGACGACATGTTCTTCGCCGATGGGGGCACTGTCCCCACCGAACGGTTCATCCGGCCTCGAGTCGAGGTCGAACTGGCCTTCGTGCTGGCCCACGAGTTGCGTGGGCCTGGGGTCACCACCTTCGACGTGCTGTCGGCCACCGGGTATGTCACCCCCGCCCTCGAGATCCTCGATGCCCGCGTCCAGATGAGCGACCCCGAGACCGGTCACTTGCGTACGATCGTGGACACCATCGCCGACAACGCGGCCGACGCCGGCATCGTGGTCGGGGGCAGGGCCGTGCGCCCACTGGATGTCGATCTGCGGTGGGTTTCGGCCTTGCTCTACCTCAACGGGGTGATCGAGGAATCCGGAGTGGCCGCCTCTGTCTTGAACCATCCGGCCAACGGGGTGGCCTGGCTGGCCAACAAGCTCGCTCCCTACGGGGTCGGGCTCGAGGCCGGCCTGATCATCCTGGCCGGGTCGTTCACCCGGCCGGTCCAAGCTCGTTCGGGCGACACCATCCATGCTGACTACGGTCCGCTCGGCGCTGTGACCTGCCGGTTCGTATGAGGACATGGTGACCGCGCCGCCCGAGGGAGCCGGAGCTGTACCTCCCTGGACCGAGCGACTGGCCCGGGGGACGCCGCTGATCGGCATGTGGGTGGCCAGCGGCAGCCCGTACTGTGCGGAGATCTGCGCCGGAGGCGGCCTGGACTGGCTGCTCATCGATACCGAGCATGCCCCCAACGACCTGCGCTCGGTGCTGGCCCAGCTGCAGGCCATCGGTGGCTACCCGGTCACGCCTGTCGTCCGACCGCCCACCGGCGACCCGGTGCTGATCAAACAGCTGCTCGACATCGGGACCGACGTCCTCCTCGTGCCCATGGTCGAATCGGCAGCCCAGGCCGCCGAGCTGGTGGCGGCCACCCGCTATCCGCCCGCCGGCATGCGCGGCGTCGGCAGTGCCCTGGCCCGTGCCTCGCGGTGGAACCGGGACACCGACTACTTCGAGCGCACGGCGGGCAACGTCAGCCTCATGGTGCAGATCGAGTCACGGGCCGGGCTCGACGCCCTCGAGCA